>CAYHFE010000172.1:0-13029 GCA_964355375.1 uncultured Verrucomicrobiota bacterium | reverse complement strand
CTTTCCATGAACCGTTTGTCAACCGGGCGCATCGATGTTCGAGAGGAGGGCCGGAGAATTCCGCCAGGTCTTGGAGTGCGGCAGCCCTCTGCCGCTTTCGGGGCACTCGCCAAAAGCGCCGGAGGGCCGGCGCACTCCAAGACGCTGGCGCGACGCATCGGGCACCGTTTGGTTCATGGCCGCGATTCACGTCCAATCGTTGGAGGTTTTCCCTACCCATGAACCTGGGTGGGGTGAGACTCTGTCGAACCCTGACTTTATTGTCGGCAACGATTCCAGGGCTCGACAGAGTCTCGCCCCACCGTGAACGGGTTCATGGCACCGATTCGCGTCCCATCTTTGGAGGTTGTCCCTTCCCATGAACCGTTGATGGTAGGGACACGCGGCTCGCGTGTCCCTGTTTGGATCGATGAACGCAGCAGTTCTCATTTTGACTCAGGACACTATCCGTTCCACGCAGGTAGTCCCGGCTTCAGCCGGTTTCCCGTGGCGACCGGCTGAAGCCGGGACTACATACTTGTCAAAATGAGAACTGCTGCGCTGAAGGCGGTGCGGACGAGCCGTTCCCGCCCCGGTTCACGGGTTCAAGGCGCGAGTTTCTTTCGGGGAAATCTCACCCTGATGCCGGAAGAAGCCTCTGCCCTGCTTCACTTCGGCTGGGCCAGCCCAATGCTGCGGAGCTCAGGCTGATCTTTGGCCGCTTCGAGGGCCTTGATGGCGGTCTCGACGGAGGCGATTTTCATCTTTTTGGCCCAATCGGGAAAATCCACTTCCTTCTGGCAAGTAACGACCAAGTCCCTGAGTTCCGGCAAGACCACCTGGGCGGCGGTGCCGTAGCGAAGCAGTTCCTTCATGATCTCGCCCATCCGATTCTCGCTGCCGTGGGCGCTCTGGGTCTGGGCGAATTTCAGGCTGACGCCGATGCCTTCTTTGAAGTGATACTTGGAGAGGGCTCTCAGACCGGCCAGGCGGATTTCGTTGGCAAACATGGTGTCGGCCGGCGACGGGAGGTCGATGGCGGCCAGGATATCCGGCGCCAGGGCCTGCACATCATCGAGAGTCAGGAGGTCGGTGAAGGTGTGGGTGAGGGTCGCTCTGGCCATGCCATCGGCGTTCCTCGAGATGGCCCGAATCGCCGGGTAGAGGAGTTCGGGATCAATTCCCTTTATGGAAGTTCGCAACAGTCCTTTGAACAAGGCCGCCGCCAGTTCGCCATGGGTGAGCTGGATGGGATCGTCCCAAACCACCGGCAGCAGGGGCTCGGCCGTAACGACCACCGCCTTGAGCATGGCGGGAAGGACCGGCTTGGCGGCGTCGCCCATGTTCTTGAGGGCGTTCGCGGCTTTGACTCGCAGCCAGCGGTCCTCATGCGTGAGCAGGCGAACCAGCGCCGGCAGCGCTTCCGGGCTGCGGATGTAGCCCAAGGCCTCCGCCGCGCCCTGACGCTTGCGCGCGTCGGGCCCCTCGGCCATCGCAATGAGAGGGACGACGAGTTCTTTCCGGTGGGGGCGCCGGCCGAGTTCCTCGGCCGCCCAACTGCTCGCCACCGGCGACCAATCACCGAGCGCGGTCATGAGTTGCTCCGTGGTCTTCGTCTCGCGGTCCAGATCGAAGCGGCCCGACGCGATCGCTTCGGCGACGTCCGACTGGCTGAGCCAGTTCTTCTGATTTGCGTCCCGGCCGGTGATGATAAGCTTCTTCAAGGGCAGAGAATAGGTGAGGACATAGGTGGCGGCCGGACTCAGGCCGTAGTAACTGCTCTTGCCGTAGTAGGTATTGTCATCCGTCTTGCCGGGTCCGTATTGTTCGCCGCCATCATAAGTGAACGATCCGTCGCAGCGCCGCACGAGGTCGAAGTGCCAGGAGGCTTCCGTGAAGAAGGCGGCGGCCGCGTCCGGTCCGCCGGTATTGGCCCCCAACGCGCCCCACAAATAGCTGAATCCCTGGCCGGTGTGGCCGTATTCGCGGTTCTGGTAAGAAGCGGTGACCATCTTGGCGAAGAATTGCGCTTCCCTGATCCGGTCTCCTTGAACGGCGAAGAGCAGGGCGGCCATGGCGTTTTTGCCGTTGTTGTCGTGGTTCGCCCACGGCATGTGCTCGCCGTAGGGAATCGCTCCCTTGTCCACGAAGTAGCCGAAGAACTTCGAGGCCCGCTCAATCGCGGGATCGATCTCCGGATCAGTCACGCCGCACTTCTTACCCAGGACGATCGCGAGATTGGCCACGAGTCCCGCCGCGTTCACCGGGCCGTAGGGAGGGATCGATCCGTGAAGCTGGCCCGTGGGCGTCAGCGAGGAAATGCCATGCCCGAAGGTGCCATACAGGCTCTGCCCCTTCGCGAGCGAGACCGTGTATTCACGGATGGCGGGCCGCACTTCCTGGTCGCCGGTGAGAAGGTAATACTCGCAGAGAAAGAGGTTCCGGTAGCCCCAGTCCCACGTCACCATCCCGCTTTTCAATTCCAGCTTGAGCGTCGGCGGCGCCATCTTTCGGGCAAACTCCCGGATGCGGGGCAGATAATCCGGATGGCCGGTGGCCATGAGCGCGAGGCCGTTCACCGCTCCCCAGATATCCTCCTTGAGCGGTTCCTTCTCCAACACCTTGCAGGCGTCGTCGAAGATGAGTTTTGATTTCGGACAATGGTAGGGCGCGGTGTCGCTGTAAGTGCCCATGACGCGCAGATTGAGGTGCACCTCTTCGGTTTGGCCGGCCCGCCAGAGAGTCAGCTTCAAGATGCCTCCATTGGCCTCCTTCTCCGCCTCCTGAATCGCTCGAGCGATGCTCTTGCGGGCGTCCTCGGTGAACCGTCGGCCGCCCGCGCCAAGAATGACGTCGTCCACTTTCATCACGCCCTCCGCCGGCGACTTGGCCCCGACATGCGTGACCAGAATCTGCCGGCTGGCCGTGGTCGTCCGTCCTTGCTGGCTCTCGAAAAAGTTGGCGGGCTTCGTGTAAATCCATCCGCGAAGACCGGTGGCGCCCAGATTGTAGGTGAGCTTGCGATCAGCCCAGTTGGTCGTGGTCAGGTCGGGGGGCGTTTGGGGTGGCTCCGCGCCGAACCCGGATGCGCCCATGATGACAATGAAGACGGCACCCCAGAAGGAGCGGTGCCCGTGAGAGCCAGTATTCATGACCTGGACCCTACCGAACTTGAGTCGCCTCGTCATGTCTCAAAAACAGACGCCGACATGAAACTCGGCGGCACCGCCGCGATTCCGCGGCCGTCGATCTCACGCATGATTCCCATGCACCCTTTCGCCAGAGACGTCGATCGGCTGCGTCGTGCGGCCGGGGGATCCGTAGCCGACGGTGAGCGGGCCTATAGCTCCAGGAACTTGATGAACACGTCGTCGCGCACGATCCACTTCACTTCAGACCGGTGAATGCAGCGATGCCCTTTCAACGCCGCGCGGCCGGTGCGACGGTCGTGAGGGTGGCCTGGCGGACGGAGAAGTGGTCGTTGCCGGAAAATACCAGATGCAGTGTGTAGCCGTCGGCGCTCGTCCATTTCGTCGGAAAGCTGGCGCTCTCGCCGGGGCCAACGTCCCAGCGTTCGGTGTGAAAGACCGTGCTCCAAGGGCCCCAAGGCTCGGGCGCGTCGTAAACGGCCAAGCCTCCGACAAATCGCGTATCCACGCGGCCGTCGGCCTCGTGCGAGGCTGGTGTCGCGATCGGCATGACGAGCAGGTAACGGTGGAGCGCGGCATGGAAGTCGAGCTTGGGACGATGGCAAGCGCTCGGATGCGTGAAGATGGGACCGCGTTGGGCGAGATGCGGTGTCCACCGGACGGCGCCGTCCCCCTCGAGGCCCGCGCAAAATTCGTAGGCGGCGTGTTCGCGGATGCGGCCCAGCGGCACGCGAGCCATGATCAGATGGTCGGCGGGGGTGTAGGCGTCGTTGGCGTCGGGCGAAAGGACATAGACGAAGCCATCGCGGGCGCCGGCGTAGTTGCGGCCGAAGTTCACGAAGGAAGGACAGCCAAAGCTCTGGGTGAAGCGCCAGTCCGCCCAGGACCAGGTGACGCCATGATCGCGTGACCAGGCGAGCTGCGAGTTGGTCGTATTGCGTGCCCAAAGGTAAAGCGTGCCGTCCACCATCAGCAGGCCGCTGGCTTTGGGCCCGGCGGGGCCGTCGCCTTTCCGTTCCATCGTGGGCGCGGAAAGGTTCCTGCCCTGGAAGTCATCCGCCCCGCCCGTGACTTTCGCGAGGCCCACGCTCAGTTTCTCCGGCACAAACGGCTCGAAGCCGTTGCCATCACCATAGGCCGTGTAAAGCGCATCATCGTCCGCCCAAGTCATGGGCCAGTTGTCGCCGCCGCGGGCGCGACGGATGATCGTCTCCTGGGGCGCCCATTTAAGGTCGGTGATGACGGTGCTGGGTGGATAGGGCGCGGCGTTCGCGTTCTCCCGGCGCTGGGTCACCGCGTCGGCCAGTGCTTCAAAGAGGATGTGCGCGCGGTAATCGTGATACTTCGTGAACAGGTCATCGTTCTTCACCGGCGGCTCGCCCGGTCCCGGTGCCAACGTTTCGCCGTTGCGCACCATGATCAGTTTTAAGCTCGGCACCACCAGCAGGACTTGGTCGCCCGCCCCCGCGCCCCACACGGCGTCGGCGGGCAGCTTGGAGTATCGCCGATCGCCATTGCCCCACCAGCCCATGCCGCAGTGGCCCGGCAATCCCGCGTCGCCGGTGACCTGGCGAATAGCCTCCCGGCTCAGAATCTGCCGGCCCTCCCAATCGCCGCCGCGCAACACGAGCCGCCCGAGGCGCGCCGTCGCGCGAGGAGTGTAAGCGCCGCCGCCCCAGGTCGCCACCAGCGGCAGACCGTCCACGGTGTACGTCTTCCCGTAGCCCACCGACCATTCCGTGTCCGGCACGCCGAGCGGCCGCATGACCCGGTCGCGGAGCAGCGTGCGAATGTCCTGCGGCGCGC
The DNA here is from genome assembly GCA_964355375.1 of uncultured Verrucomicrobiota bacterium. Classification (GTDB taxonomy): domain Bacteria; phylum Verrucomicrobiota; class Verrucomicrobiia; order Limisphaerales; family SIBE01; genus CAYHFE01. The sequence goes on along the minus strand of CAYHFE010000172.1, from coordinate 8,095 downwards.
CGCCGCGGATGGCCGCGGTCACGCAATAGGTCATCATGCCAATGCCGGGGTTGCTATATTGGAGCTTTTCGCCCGGCTCGAAGAGCATGGGCGTTTCGTCGCGGGCCAGGGTGAACGGATCGCGCGGCGGACCGAGGCGCTTCCAGAAATCCCCCATCCAGCCGGGTTGCTCCTCGTGTTTCACGCCCTCGGTTGTCGAATCCGAGAGCCCCGAGGTGTGCGAGCCGAGATGCCGAATCGTGATTTGTGACTTGCGGGGGTCATCTTTCCACTGTGGCACAAACTTCGCCGCCGGATCGCCGATCGAGATTTTCCCATCCGTGATGGCCACCGCCAGGGACATTCCACCGGCCAGCGCCTTGGCCAGCGAGGCCGTTCCCTGGGTCGTCTCCGCCGGGGTTCCGGCGGCATACCACTCGCAGACAATGTGGTCATTGCGCACGACGAGGAAAGCCCTCGTCTTCTTGGCGGCCAGCCGTTCCCGAATCACGTCGAGTCGAGCGGAGGACATCCCCTGGCTTTCGGGTGTAGCCAGGGGCCAATCCCATCCGGTGGGCGCACCCCACGCCCCGCTTTGGGCCCACAACACGGCGGATAAAAGGGTTGCGAGGCCCGAGCTACCCTGGGAAATCGACACGAAATGGGTTTCAACCCCAACGGGGTTGCGACGGACGCGCACTGGATTTTGACGCAACCCCGGTGGGGTTGGTCCGTATGGCGATGTCTTCCCAGGGTAGGCGCGATGCGCCAACCCTGGGCTTCGGGACGGAATCCCGTTGGGATTCGCAAATTCCCGTTCCCGAGTTGTGGGTAATGCACAGCTCCAAGACGCTGGCGCGACGCCGCCCATTCCATTCGGTTCATGGCCCCAAGGCATGCGCCAAGGGAAGGGATGCTTCCCCTGAACCGTTGATGGTAGATGCCATGATGAAGAAGCTGGCAGGCGTCCTGACTCATGACACTCTGCCAGCACAATGATTAACTACACTTAAAGAGCCCACATCGGTCGGTGCGAGTCAAACCAAATGTGATGGCGTCGTTAAATTGACGCAGGACGTGCACGCGCACTTTTTTGTGAGTTGCCTGCAGGAAGAAGGTCAGCAGCCCAAAGCGCCGCGCAAGATGGATCCCAAAACCCATTTGAAGTGGGTGGCGCAGTTGGTAGCAGGGACGCGCGGCTCGCGTGTCCCTGTTGACTCCTCCCCGCTTGAGCCGGTCGCTCCGTGAAAACCGGCTGAAGCCGGGACTACCTGCGTGGATCGGACAGTGTTCTGATTCAAAATGAGAACTGCGGCGGTGTCCCCGTTCCAGTTGGACACGGACCGGCGATTGGGCCTATGTTTGGCGTCCTGGCAGATGCTCGTGTCTCGGCGGCGCTCCTGGGTGCAGGTCCGCGGCGACGTTGATCGGAGCAGGGGCAGCCGCGCAGCCACAAAATCCACTATGAGACCATTATTCGCAGATTCCACTCTTCTCGTTTCGGCGATGCTCTTCCTCAACGTCGCGCCCGCTTCACTTCAGACTGGGGCCGCGGCGAATGCCTCTCGACCCAACATCCTTTTCGCCATCGCCGACGATTGGGGTTATGGCCACGCCGGCGCGTATCACTGCCGCTGGATCAAGACACCCGGCTTCGACCGGGTGGCTCAATCCGGAATTCTCTTCACCCACGCTTACACCCCCAACGCCAAGTGCGCTCCGTCGCGCGCCTGCATTCTGACCGGGCGCAACTCCTGGCAGCTCGAAGCCGCCGCCAACCACATTCCCTTTTTCCCTCCCCAGTTCAAGACCTATGCCGAAGCGCTCTCCGAGCACGGCTATTCTGTCGGCGTCACCGCCAAAGGCTGGGCTCCCGGCGTGGCCACCAACGCTCTGGGGAAGCCGCGGCAAATGGCGGGCCGGCCCTTCAATCGGCGGACCGCCCAACCTCCGGCCCGGGGGATCCACCACAATGATTACGCCGGCAATTTTGTTGATTTCCTGGACGCGACGCCGACGGGGCAGCCGTGGTGTTTTTGGTATGGAGGATTCGAGCCGCATCGCGGTTACGAATTCGGCTCCGGGGTGAGCAAAGGCGGCAAGCAACTGTCCGAGGTCGATCGCGTGCCCAAGTATTGGCCCGACAATGACGTTGTCCGCCATGACTTGCTCGACTACGCCTTCGAAGTCGAGCACTTCGACCGGCATCTCACGCGGATGCTCGATCTTCTCGAACAAAGGGGCCAGCTCGATAATACGATCGTGGTGGTGACGTCCGATCATGGCATGCCTTTTCCTCGCGCCAAAGGACAGGAGTACGATTTCTCCAACCACGTCCCGCTCGCCATCATGTGGAAGCGCGGACTGCGCAGCCCAGGCCGAACGGTGGACGACTACGTCAGCTTCACCGATCTGGCCCCGACCTTTGTTGAATCGGCCGGATTGACCTGGGCCGAAACCGGTCTCGCCCCCACCATCGGCCGAAGCCTCTCGGAACTATTCCGGGCGGAACGGGGCGGGCGAGTGATCGCGGCGCGCGACCACATGCTGATCGGCAAAGAGCGCCACGATGTGGGTCGCCCGCACGATTGGGGGTATCCGATCCGCGGCATCATCAAGGAGGAGATGCTGTATCTGCGGAATTTCGAGCCCGCTCGTTGGCCAGCGGGAAATCCGGAAACCGGCTACCTCAATTGCGACGGCGGCGCCACCAAGACGGAAATCCTCAAAGCGCATCGCTTGGATCCGACGAACCCGCACTGGGCGCTCTGTTTTGGCCAACGTCCGGCGGAAGAGCTCTACGACCTCGCTCACGATCCGGACTGCCTGAACAACCTGGCCGCCCAGCCTGATCACCTGACGAAGAAGCAACGCCTGGAGCGGCAGCTTTTCGACGAACTGAAGGCGCAGGGCGATCCGCGCATGTCTGGCCAAGGCGGGATCTTCGAACAATATCCCTACGCCAACCCGGCTCAGCGCAATTTCTACGAGCGTTACATGCGGGGTGAGAAGATCGACGCCGGGTGGGTCAACCCGTCGGACTTCGAGAAGTCGCCGGTGAATTGAGAGCGTGACTATTCGCTTCAGATGGGAAGCACGCGTGCGCTCCCTTTTCCACGGCCTGGACACGACGCAGTGAGGCCAAGCACCGCCTGACGACGAACGCCGCTTCAGCACCTGCGACCGTTGTCCGATCCGTCATCCCGTCGTTCGCCGAGTCCGGGCAAGAACGACGGCGACAAATCAGTTCACCGCCCTCCCACGCGCAGCACCGTCAATGAATGAGCCTGAAAGAGGTACGGGAAGGGCGGTCCGGTTAAGGGAAAGTGGGTCGTCGCCGGTGCGATCTTGTTGGGCGTCGCGAGCGAGTTCTCATCGGCCAGGGCGCCGGTCAGAACCGTGGCCACGCCCTGGCGCGCGATCGTGCGCGCGCCGGAGAGCTGGAGGTTCGTCTCCACGGGCTCGGCGGAAGCGTTCACCACTTTGAGGATGATCTCCCCTGTCTTCTCGTCCCGGGCGGCGGTGGCGTAGAAGCGCGGATGTTCCTTCTCCAAGGGAAGCTCTCCGCGCACCTCGACCGGCAACACCCGGTCGCCGCGGTTCCGACTGAAGAGCTGTTGGACGTAGTAGTTCGGCGTGCCGTAGCTGTGGAGGTTGTCGCACCAAATGAGATTCGGCCGCCATTGCCAGCCTTCCTCATGACCGAAGAGTGGGGCGTAGGACGCCATGACGACCACGTCGGCATTCCGTTCCAGGCCGGTCAGGTAAGCGGCTTCCGCCAGGGCGCATTCCCAATTATTGCGGTTCAGGACGCTCACGGTCTTGTCACTTTGCGCGGCGTACTCGCCCATGAAAACTTTCGGACCGTTGCGGTCATATTGGTCGTAGCGCCCCGCATTGTTCAGGAACCAATCGGGACGGGCATAACAATGCTCATCGACGATGTCGGCCCGCAACTCCCGCAGCTTCGGCCAAGCGAAATGGAACTTATCATCGTTCGGCCCCGGCCCGGCGCTGGCGATGAGTTGGATTTCGGGATGTCGCGCCTTGAGGACCTTGGCGAACACGGCGTAGCGTTCGAGGTAGGGCTGGAGCCAATTCTCATTGCCGATGCCGAGGAATTTCAGATGGAAAGGTTTGGCGTGACCCAGGGCGGCGCGGCGAGCGCCCCAAATCGTCGTCGTCGGGCCATTGGCGAACTCAATCAGATCGAGCGCGTCTTGAACGTAGGGATCGAGTTGATCCAAAGGAGCGAGTTCCCCGGAGTTGAACTGACACGCCATGCCGCAGTTGAGAATCGGGAGCGGCTCGGCGCCGATGTCTTCGCAAAGTTGGAAGTATTCGAAGAAGCCCAGGCCAAAAGACTGGAAGTAGTCGGGGGCGGGCCGATGTTTGAACTCGTCATTCCAACGATTGATGATGAGCGGGCGCTCGGCGATGGGTCCAATGGTCGTCTTCCATTGGTAGCGATTCGAGAGGTCATGGCCTTCCACAATACAGCCGCCCGGAAATCTGAAGAAGCCGGGCTTGAGGTCCGCCAGCCTCTGCGCCATGTCCGGTCGCAGGCCGTGATTCTTAAACGTCTTCTTGGGAAAGAGTGAGACGAGATCCAGGTCCATCGCGCCTTTGCCCTTGATGAAGACGCTGAGGCGCGCCTTGGGGTCGCTGGCCGTGGCGCGGATGGTTTTGCTGAAACGCTTCCACGCTCGAGTGAATCGACCGATCGTGCCCCCGGCCAAGTAACGCCCGTCCGCTCCTGAAACCGTGAACGCCAATTCCGGCCGCGCCATCCCCACGTTGCGGGCGTAAGCCGAGAAGGTGTACTCGGCCCCTTGTTCGATGCCCATGCCGAAGAAACCTTCGTTGGAGAGGGTGATGATCCCGCTGCCGTCGCTGGTGGCGCGAACGTAATGCCGGTTGATCACACCCAGCGGGGCATGGTCCACAACCACGACCCGATTGATCTCGCCCTCGGGCTTATGAACCTTCCAGCCCATGAGTGGGTCCGGAAATTCGAACGATCGGTTCTTGACCCGTTCCGGATAGAGCCCGCCATCGGCGCCATAGTTGATGTCCTCAAAGAACACACCCCACATGGTCGGGCTGATGCTCGCGCCGGGTTTGTCAACCTGGACCGTCAGCGTGACGGCGGGCGCCGCGACCAGTTTAGAAACGGCGATCAGCGCCGGGCAAAGAAGAGCGAGAGGAATTTTCATGGAGCGTTGTGTTGGTGTGTTGGGTTCGACGGATCCGTTCCAGCACCGATTCAATTCCGCTCGGGATCGCACCGGATCCGCCAAGCGCGATCCGTCCCTTTCCATGAACCGTTCGTCCACCAAGCGGGCCAACATTCAAGAGGGGGGCAGGAAAATTCCGCCAGGTCTTGGAGTGCGGCAGCCCTCTGCCGCTTTCGGGGCACTCGCCAAAAGCGCCGGAGGGCCGGCGCACTCCAAGACGCTGGCGCGACGCATCGGGCGCCGTTTGGTTCATGGCCTCGATTCACGTCCAATTTTTGGAGGTGTCCGCTACCCATGAACGTGCGGTGGGGTGAGACTCCGTCGAACCCTGACTCTTCTGCGAGCAAAGACTCCAGGGCTCGACAGAGTCTCGCCCCACCGGAGGACGGTTTCTTGGTTCAATTCATGCGCCAGTCGGAAATTGAGCCAAGTCAATTTCATCCCGGCGGTCTGGTAGTTGAATGGACTCCATTATGAACGAGAACCCTCCCCTCTCCCGGAACGACGAAACCTCCCGACGCCAATTCCTCAAACTCTCGGCCACCGCCGTGTCTTCAGTCGCACTGACCAGTCTCGACCTCTCTCGCACCGCTCACGCGGCCGGCAGCGACACGATCCGAGTGGGCCTGATCGGCTGCGGCGGACGCAATTCCGGCGCCGCCGTCCAAGCCCTGACCGCCGACCCGGGCGCGCGCCTGGTCGCGATGTGCGACATTTTCCTGGATCGAATCCACGCCAAACGAGACGCGATCAAAGCGGAACGTCCCGGCCAGGTGACCGTGAGCGACGATCATTGTTTCGCCGGGTTCGACGGCTACAAAAAGGTGATTGAATCCTCGGACGTCGTCTTGATTGCCAATGCCGCGAAGTTTCATCCGTTCCACACTCTGGCGGCGGTCCGGGCGGGCAAACATGTCTTCACCGAGAAACCGCATGGGATTGATCCGGCCGGGATCAAACTCATGAAAGCCGCCTGTGACCTGGCCAAGGAGAAGAAGCTCAGCGTCGTTTCCGGTCTGCATAGCCGGTACTATCCAGGTTTCACCGAAACCATCCAACGGATCCATGACGGCGCGATCGGTGAGATCGTATCCATCGAGGAAAACTTTCTGCGCGCGCCCTATGGCGTGATTCCGCGCAAGCCCGGTTTGTCCGAACTCGAGTGGCAATGCAGCACGCAGTATCATTTCGTCTGGCTCTCCGGCGATGACGTCGTCCAATCGCTCGTGCATAACCTGGATCGTTCTTCCTGGGTGATGAAGGAGCAGCCGCCGGTGAAGTGCCATGGACTGGGCGGCCGCTCCGCCATGTTCGACGCGATTTATGGAAACGTTTTCGATCATCATTCGGTGGTTTATGAATATGCCAACGGGGTCCGCCTCTATGCGTTCTGCCGCACGACCAATGGCTGTTACGACGAGGATTCCAGCATCATTCTCGGGTCGAAAGGCAAGGCTTCGCTCAAGGCCTGCCGTATCTGGGGTGAAACCAATTGGCGCTGGCAGGGCAAGGCCGATCCCTACCAGATCGAACATGACAAGCTCTTCGCCTCGATTCGCTCGGGCCAGCCGATCAACAACGGCGACTACATGACCCGCAGCACGATGGTCACGGTGATGGGCCAGATCTCCTGTTACACCGGCAAGGAAGTGACCTGGGAACAGATCAACCAGTCCGACTTCGCGTATCTGCCCAAGCCGGGGGATTGTCACGATGGCATGGAACCGCCGACCAAGCCGGGGACGGACGGACGCTATCCGGTCTATGTGCCCGGTCAGACCAAGCTGATATGAATCTCTCGCACCCCGCCACGCGGCGTGACTTTCTGAAAGTCGCGGCGGCGATGACTGCGCTTCCCCGGCTGCTTCCCGGCCGCGCGGCGGGCGCCGAGGAGAATCTCGGAACTCGATCTTCGGCTCTGAGCTTTGACCCACCTGCGAGCGGCACGCGCGTGCTGCTCGTGACCGGCATTGATTATCCCGGCCATCCCTGGCGGGAAACGGCGCCTGCTCTGAAAGATCTCCTGGAGAAAGATCCACGGCTGAAAGTCCGCGTACTCGAAGATCCGCACGCGCTCGCGTCGCCCCGGCTCCAGGAGTGGGATGTCGTCATCCTGCATTTCATGAATTGGGAAAAGCCTTCGCCCGGCCCAACCGCGCGACAGAACCTGGTTCGATTCGTCGCTCAAGGCAAAGGCTTGATGCTGGTCCATTTCGCGTGTGGCGCCTGGCAGGATTGGCCGGAGTTCAAAACGCTGGCGGGCCGCGTGTGGGATCCCAAGCTCCGCGGACATGATCCGCGAGGCCAGTTCACAGTGGAGATCGCGGATCCGGAACACCCGATCACGAAAGGCTTGGCGGCGTTCGAGACCGATGACGAGCTCTACACATGCCTGACTGGTGACGCCCCAGTTCATGTTGTGGCCAAAGCCCGATCCAAGGTGGATCAGAAGGATTATCCGATGGCGTTTGTCCTGAGCTCAGGCCAGGGACGCGTCTTTCATACGGTGCTCGGCCACGACGCCAAAGCGATCATGAATTCGGGAGTGCCCGAATTACTGCGCCGCGGTTGCGCCTGGGCCGGCGGGCTGGCTCCGAACCGGAGTGGCTCACCGTAACCCGAGGTGGGGCGAGACTCCGTCGAGCCCTGGAATCTTGGCCGGCAGGAAAGTCAGGGTTCGACAGAGTCTCACCCCACCGCAGGTTCATGGGTAGGGAAAACCTCCAACGATGGGACGTGAGTTGGGGCCATGAACCTGAAGGTGCGATGGGGAGCGCGGGCGTCTCGCCTGCTGGGTTCGGCGTCCCGCCGAACCCTCGTGGCCGTGCCCCGGGTTGTTTCCGGTCGGCGAGACGCCGACCGGTGCAGCCGGGACGGCC
>CAYHFE010000171.1:0-13069 GCA_964355375.1 uncultured Verrucomicrobiota bacterium | reverse complement strand
CCGCAAAATCCTTTGCGCTTAACGCCCGTCGCCAGCGGGTTTACCGAATGTTTACGCCAACAGCAGTTGTAGGAGACGACGTGAGGAGTCTCTGATTTTTTGAGGAAGTGAGACTCGTGACCTCGTCTCCTGCGGTCAAAATGAGAATTGCTGCGGCACTGGCCACCGTGGTGAGCAAACCGATCAGAGTCAACGCCAGATCGAGACGAGGGACCCAAGTTGAGGGAATTGAATGATTCATGAGATGGTGTCTCTCCCCGTCACACTTCGCGCCTCCGGTCAAGGATGGTTCAGTCTGACGAGCAGTTCAACCACGCAGTTGAGCACAGATACGAACGGGGTGAAACTCGGGAAGGATTCAACTTCTGGATAAATACCGGTCTCCCTGTTGTTTCCGCTATCGGGCCACCACGAACGTCACATCGGACGGCTTGGACGATCCTGCTTTGCGAACGGGTTCGGCTCCACCGTCATCCTTTCCGTCCTTCCCAACGCTGAAAACCACGTAGCCCTTGTTCAAGCGCTTGTAGCGGAGCGGGCTTCCATCGTAGGGATCCGAGAGAGTTTTCGAAAGGAACGCCGGGGTCACCTGCTCCAGACGGTCTGGGAGACGCCCCTCATTCTTCAGGCGGAAGCGCTCGATCGCCAGCGCAACTTGTCCACAGCGCAGAAGCGCCGTTACTTCCGCCTCTTTCTCGATCGCGCCCTGCAATGAGGGAAGCAGGGCTGCGGAAAGAACAAAGAGACGATGATCCCCGATTTCCGACTGGCAGCGATCGCTGACTTGCCGAGCCCGCGTCAGGCATTCCGGAAATGGCAGGTCAACGGTCTTGATCCACTCATCCATCGTCCGAAGGTAGAAGAGAAAATCCTGGTCCCGGATACCGGTGACCTTGAGCGCGAAGTGAAGGACGACGCTGACGTCGTTCGCCCCCTGCTCGAAGACCTGAACCGACTGCCCGATCGGCAGGTCATAGATATACCGGCCGAGGCAGCGCTCGCCCACGAAAGCCCGCCTGAAGCCCCTCTGGCTTTGCGTTTCAGCCGCCGCCAGACCCAATGCCAATGCCTCGATCGGACCCTTTTCGAGGGCTTGCCGCGACAGCACATGCTCAAGGCTGCGGCCGCTGATCGTGAGACAGGCCAACCGGACCAACTGGGAGATAAGGATCGGTTCGGTCTCCAGGGATCGGGCCAGACTCAAGCCCCGGTGGATCGACCGGACGGCGAGCTCCGTTTGGCCGAGGCTCGAACTGAGGGTGGCTTCGGCTCTGAGCAATTGCGCCAACGACTTGACCTTGGCCAGATGGGGCAGGAGCGTGGCCGGTCCCTTCGACAAATCGACAAAGTAACGGGATTTCGGCAAGAGCGCCGCCGCGTGGAGATTTTCCAAGGCCGAAGAATTTCTGGAGACGATCTCCTCGAGTTGACGTTGCGGTTCGGCCGTGAGTGATTCTCCGCGCGCAGGCCAATCTCCATCTCCCATCCGCGTCGAGTTGGGGACGAGCAAGTCGGCGGCTTCCATGATCTTGAGCGCGGCGTTCTCGTCGGCCGGCACGGCTGAATACCAACCGTCCGCTTCCTTCGAGGTCGTTGGTTCACCAGCTTGATGGATCGCGGCGTCCAGAACAGCCAAACGTCGTCGCAGGGAATCCCGGTATCCGGTCATCCCGACGGCCCCGAGAAGCACCAGGATGATACCTATCCAAAGCCACCACTGCGAGCGCGGCCGACCCGACGGAATTGAATCTGTCGTCATGATGCCAGGAACCTTCTATCGAAACAGTGCTATCCTCAGGATTGGATGGACTCCCCCCGTGATCGTCACGACAAAACCGGGAGACGGAAAGTCCGACGTTCGGTTTATTCGCGAAAATCGCTTCAAACAACGTCGCGTGTAAACAATGAATCATCTCGGAAAGTCGCGGTTGGACGATGCCGGGGGCGGGGGCGATTCATGGCCTGATGACGGCGTCCTCGATGGTGGGCGGCTGGGCCGGATTCCGCGGCCCCGACCGAAAGAAGGCTCAGGACGAAGAGACAGAGTCAATGCGTCATCAAATAGAAGATGATGTTGATGCCAAGGGGATAGGCGACCCGCTCGGAGTATTGATTGAAATAAGTCTCGTTCTCCTGCTCTCGCTCCCAGCCGTCGCTGACGTCGCTGTTGTGGATGGCCAGAATCATCATCCTTTGGTGGTCGTCGAGCAGGGCGCGCACGTGCATTTCCTCGGAACCTTCGCCGCGGAAAACCGTTTGCTGCGGCGACTGCGGATTGTCCGGATCGTAGTCGGAGTTCCAAAACTGCATGGTCGGCACCTGCAACTTGCGCATCGGTCCCCGCAGATCGTAAACGCAATCGAACACGGGATGGTCCGTCGTCAATTCGGTCCAAGTGCGGCTCGGCAAAACCCGATTGATTTCGCTGGCCAAGCCGTTCCATTCCTCCGAACCCCAGAAGTCGTTCACGAACAATGCGCCTCCACTCAGCAGATACCTCCGCAAGGCAACGACCTCATCCTCGCTCAAGCGGAGGTATCCGGTGTGCTCCATGTAGAGCAGCGGGTAGTCGGGCAGCATCGGGTCGGTCAACTTCAACACCCGCGCGTCCGGATCGGTCTTGATGGAGGTCAGTTGTTGCAGGCGATACGAGAGGTTCAGGTCAGCGTCGGGATAATCCACCCACCAACCCAACCAGCGCAACCGGCCTCGGCTGGAGGGAGGGCGAGGATCGGACTTGAAGATGACCCGGGCGAAGGTGAACCCATCCTGTCCGAAACCCGGCGCATTGGTCCAGTTTGGAGTGCCCGAGGAGTGAGTGTCGGTTTCACGCGCGGTCCGAAGCTCGTCCTCGTTCACCACCAAACCCCCTTCGAGCCGCACGAGATTGCCGGAGGTGGCCGAGGGAGAATCCAAACCTGAACGGGGCCGAAGTTGAGCGTAGCCAAGTCCGGCCGCCAGGATCATCGCCACTGAAAATGCTGAGCGCGCGGCCGTTCTCAGAATCGAATCATGACGCGTCTTTTTCGAATCGCGGTTTCTGTCCATCTTCGGATTGCTTGCAACGATCATTTCGTGTCCCGGTCTGGCGGGCTAAAAACGTTCTTCGATTGCCCTTGTCGCTGTGTGTCGGATGCTCGGCGAGATTGTCCAAGGAAATGCCTATCGTCAACTGCGGCAGATCGGCATGGTTCTCTTCCCGTTCCCGGTTGATGCGCCGAAGGACCTGTCCTACACTCGCCGCATCGAACGCATCCCATGACCTTCGCCATCGAGACCTCTCAGTTGTGCCGCGACTTCGGTTCCTTCCGCGCGGTGGATCAGCTCACGCTTCAAATCGAACGCGGGCGCTTTTACGGTTTCCTGGGGCCGAATGGAGCCGGCAAATCGACGACCATCAAAATGCTCACCGGTTTGCTGGCGCCGAGCAGTGGAAGCGTCCGCATTCTCGGCGAGGACATGAGCGATCCGCGGCGCGCGCTGGAAGTCAAACGACGGATCGGCGTGATGCCGGAGGGACTGGCGTTGTTCGACAACCTCAAGGCCCGCGAGTACCTGACCTTCATCGGGCGCATGTACCTGATGCCTCCGAACACGATCCGCGACCGCCGCGAAGAACTGTTGGCGATGATGGACCTGGAGAGCGACGAGAAGAAGTTGACCCTCGAGTTTTCCCACGGCATGAAGAAGAAACTCGCCCTGGCCGCCGCCTTGATCCCCAATCCCGATTTGCTCTTCCTCGACGAACCCTTCGAAGGTGTGGATGCGGTGGCGTCGCGGGTCTTGCGGGATACCCTCAAGCGCAGTGTCGAGCGCGGCGCGACGGTCTTTCTGACCTCCCACGTTTTGGAGATCGTGGAGAAACTCTGCACCGACGTCGGCATCATCGCCCAGGGGCGGCTGGTGCATCAGGGTCCGATGGAAGAACTCCGCCGGGATGGCTCTCTCGAGGACAAGTTTCTGGCGGTGGTCGGACAGGGAGAGCAGGAAGTCCAGAAGCTGAGCTGGCTCGAAGGTTGAATCCAAGGCTCGTTTATGAACTGGCCGCAACTGAAGGCGATTCTGTGGTTGCGTTGGTGTTTGTCCCGCAATCAATCGTCGCGCAAGCGAGGACTGGCGACGGCGCTGAATATCCTGGTCATCGTCGTCGCCGCCGCCTTGTGCCTGGCGGGGCTCTGGGGAGGTCTGGAAGCGGGCCGAGTTCTGCTCAAGGACGCGCCTCCGGTCGCGCTCATGGGGGTTTGGTTCGGAGTCACTACGCTGTTTCTCTTTATTTGGACGCTTGGACTGGTCAGCGACCTGCAGCGCTCCGAAAGCCTCGACCTCCAGCGTTTCATGCACCTGCCCGTCAGGCTCGGCCAAATCTTTACGATCAACTACATCGTGTCGCACGTGACGGTAAGCATTGTCGTCACGGTGCCGGCCATGATTGGCCTGGCGGCCGGTCTCGCCGTGAGCCGGGGTCCGGGCATGTTGCTGCTGGTGCCGTTGGCATTGAGCATGGTCCTCATGATCACCGCCTGGACGTATTGTCTGCGCGGTTGGATCGGGGCGATGATGACCAACCCCCGCCGCCGTCGGGCCATTATCATGGGTATCAGTCTGACCTTCATCCTGCTGGCCCAATTGCCGAACCTTTATTTCAACGTCTTGAACCGAAACGACCCTTCACGACAACTCTCCAACGCCACGCCCGAAGCGATCCAACAGCGCCGCCAGACCGAACAAGCCGCCAAGGCCGAACTCTTTCGAAAACTGGTGGCCGCCGAGAAATACATTCCCCCGCTGTGGGTGCCCTTTGGCGCCCAAGAACTCGCTGAAAAGCGCGCTGCGCCGGCCCTTTTGGGCACGTTGGGGTGCCTGGCCATCGGAGCGATCGGTTTGCGCCGGGCGTATCGAACCACCGTCCGGTTTTACCTGGGCACGATCGGTGGCCAGGCGGCTCGAGCCCCCGAGCCCCAAACAGCACGAGTCCCGAATGGTTCAATCCAATCCAACGCGCGCTGGCTGGAGGTCCAGTGCCCGGGGGTGCCGGAGCAAGCGACCGCCTTGGCGCTGGCGACGTTTCGTTCCTTGCTCCGCGCGCCTGAAGTCAAAATGGCCTGGGCATCCTCGTTCATTGTGACTCTGATCATGAGCGCGATGTATTTCACCCGATCCGCGCCGAATTTGTCCGACACGACCAAGCCCTTCGTCATCACTGGCGCCGGGGCCGTCTCGCTGTTCCTGTTGGTCCAATTCATGGCGAACCAGTTCGGTTATGACCGGGACGGCTTCCGCACTCTGGTGTTGTGCCCGGCGGACCGGCACCTGATCCTGCTCGGGAAGAATCTTGCTAACTTGCCCGTCGGACTTGGGTTCGGGCTCGCGATGCTGGCTTTGGTTTCGATTGGGCTGCACCTGTCTTTGCTCACGGTGGTGGCTGGTTTTTTTCAGCTTATTCTCATGCTGATCCTGGCCAGCATGATGGGCAATGTCCTATCCATACTTCTGCCTTGCCGAATCGCCCCCGGCTCGATGAAACCGACCAAAATGCCCGCCGGAATGATGTTGCTAATGGTGCTCTGCCAGTTCTTGTCGGTGATCGGGTTGGCGCCCGCGTTCCTTCCGCCGCTTGCGGAAATGTACTGGAAAAAGGCGGGATTGCCCGGCGTAGTGCCGGTCAACCTGCTTCTCTCCGCAGGGCTCGCCGCGCTCGGGGCGTTCGCCTATTGGCGGGCGCTTGGGCCGCTCGGGCGCCTGTTGCAGCGCCGCGAGACCCGAATCCTCAACGTGGTGACCGCGGAAGTGGAATAAAGCCATGAGCACCATTTTGGTCGCGCGGAATCGACGGGCGTGCCACCGAGCTTGGGCCTCGCAGTTCGTTCTGCCTCCAGCCACGACCCAGCGCGCAATTCAAAAACCTTAAGCGGAGTCAGCACCGTCGGTGGGTGGCGCTCGCACTAAGGGGCTGACTTCCCTCGGCTTCCATTCTTTGGTGTCGCCACCGCGGATACCCCGATGAAGGAACTGGTTCGAGTGAGTGGGGCCCGCTGGCCCATTGAACGCTGTTTCCAGGAAGACAAGTCCGAACTCGGACGGAACCACTACGAACATCGCTCCTGGACGGCGTGGCATCGGCACATGCGCCTCGTCTTCCTGGCTGGCTCTACCGAGTTCAGCATCTCAACGGCACGCTCTTGGCCGTCGGCGAAAATGGCGTCATTATCTCCAGCACCGACAGTGTGAACTGGACCCGGCAAAACTCCGGGGTCACGGCGTGGCTCACCGATGCCACATTTCTGGATGGCGCATGGTTCGTGGTCGGCACCGGCGGCACGGTGTTAACCAGCACCAACCTGACGGCCTGGAACAACGTCGGCACGCTCACCGGGAAGTCGCTTTTTGGCGTGGCGACCGACGGTGTTCAACATCTGACGCTGATCCGTCGGGGCGCGGCGTTGACCCTTGGACGTGCGAATTTGCCGGCGCGTGCGCCTGGAATGGCCTGTCCATTCGCGGCTGGACGTGGCCGTGGCCTGAAGGCCGTGCTCCGAATAACCAACGTGTCGTTGTCGTGCTAAGTTTCTTCGACCACCCGATAGCGGAGCGCATCGGCGAGAGCGAAAACCGGCTCCTTCAAGTCTCCGTAATACGTCACGCGATGCCAACCCCACTGATCCCATTGCGTGAAGAGCTTCTCGATGTCGCCGGACGGTTCGACCGCCAGCTTCGTGCGGCAGGCCCGATCGTCCGGGTCGTTCGCCACCGCTTTGCCGCGATGGAACAGCACTTCCCGGCGATTGTGGTCAAATTCCAAGGTCGTCGTCATGTAACCCACGGGCAGAATCGAGCGCGCGGACGCACCTTGGCGATCTTCGGAATGAGTGAGAATCTCGAATGGATTGGTCCGGCCCTGCGGTCCAAAAGCCCGATTCGACGCCACGCAATGCGCGTAGATGATCTGACGCTTCGCCGTGTCCACCACCGGATCCGAAATGTAGCCGGGCCGGCCCTGCGTCAGCGCCGTCATCGTGACCATGGTCGCGGCCGAGCGAACGTCGCATTCGCAGCCGCCCACCAAACCTTCGTTGAGCAACTGATGAAAGCCGAGACACGGATACGCGTGAATGTGCCCGCCGTAGAACCCGCCCAGGCAATTGATCGTGATCGCGTTGGCCCCGTGTTTCTTCATCACCGCTTTTTCCGCCAGATACATGGCGGCAGACTGATCGAGGGTCTCCCGGGTCACACCGACCACATGCGCGGCGGTCTTCGTCCAGAGGTCGGCCACCGCCCGGGCCTCCGCCGGATCGGCGGCCTTCCACGCCTCATTGACCTCGGCAAACGGCACCTGCACCACCGGAATTCCCATGATCGATTCGGCCGGTCCCGCTTCCTGACCACGGACCGCGAGGATTTTTGATTCCCGCATGCGGCGCAGACACTCCTCGGGCGTCAACGTCTTCACCGCATCCGATCGGCAGGTCAGATCGCCAGGCTGCGGCGTGCGCTCCGCCCGGACCTTGGCCGTGGCGGCGACAAAATCGGATGGGGATCGACCGTTCTTGACGAGTTCAAAACATTTCACCGCCTCCGCCACATCTTCGATCCGCGACGACGCGACGAATCCCACATTGGGCGCCTGGCTCCGCAGAAATCCGGCGGTGTAAACGAGGAATCCACCGCTGCCACCATACTGAAAGTCGGCATAAAGCACGGGCTTCCCCCCGCTCGCGATGGTTTGCACCACCCGGTTCCAGCAGTTCATTTGGTACACCACATAACCGCCGATGCCCGCGGACTTGTCCGCGTCGAGAATCTTCTGCGCCTGTTCCGGACCGGTCGCCGTGGCGGATAGAAATTCAAATCCAGGACAACGCTGGGCCAGCTCCGCGTTGATCCGCTCCATGACCGGACCAAAATCAAACCCCTTGTTGGGCCAGTCCGGCCCGGTTTGTTTCACGCCATGCAAGGAATAGACCATTCGAATCCGGGTTCGGCCGACCGCCTGACTCGCCTGCGCCCGACGCGATCCGGAAAGAAATCCGGCGGCTCCGGCACACGCGGCGCACCCTGCCAAAAATTGTCGTCGATTCAGACAATGACAAGCTCGGGGCGATCCAAAGGAGGAAGTTTTCATAATCAGACTTTCTTGAATATGACTGAGGTGATTGAGGTTCTTCTAATCCGACGCTGGCGAGGCGGGGGGAAATTCAGATCTTTTCCGGTGGCCCATTCCGGCGGGGCGAACCTTCGCGCGCGCCAGCGCGTCAGGAGCCTCGCCCCTTCACGCTGGGCCACGACGGGCGCATCTCCGAATGAGGACAAGCGGAAGGCGTTACTTCTCCTTCTTCGAAATACAGATGCCGGGGAGAAACGGAGAAAGATTGGAACTTCTTCTTCCTGCGAAACTGCGCTGAGGGATTCTTGGATTCAGAGATGAATTCCGATTCCTCGCTCTCCCCTCCAGTGGAATGCGACTTTTTTGTTGGGGGGCGCCCTGAAAGGAGCGAAGAAGAATAGCCGAGGGCAAACGAGTCTGCGAGTGCCGCCCCCGGTCCCAGCGTTGGGACGACCCCGCCCGGAACTCCCGCTTGAAGCCCGGCGTCTCTGCTGTTACCAATGCGTCCTCGTGTGATGACGCAGACACCGGACAGCATTCCGCATGGCGACGCCCGCTCCGCGGTATTCCGGGTGCGCGGACTGACCAAGGTTTACGGCATGGGGGCCACGGAAGTCCACGCGCTCGCGGGGGTCGATCTCGACCTCTATGCCGGGGAACTGGTCGTGCTGCTGGGGCCCTCGGGCAGCGGCAAGACCACGCTCCTGAACAATCTGGGCGGACTTGACGTGCCGACGGCGGGCGAGCTGACCTACCGCGGGTTGGACTTGGCGGCCGCCGATGAGGACCAGCTCACCCAATATCGGCGCGAACGGGTTGGTTTCATCTTTCAGTTCTACAATTTGATCCCGAGCCTCACGGCCCGCGAGAATGTGGGGCTGATTACCGAGATCGCTTCCGACCCCATGCCGCCCGAAGCGGCCTTGGAACTGGTCAACCTCGGCGCCCGCTTGGACCACTTTCCCGCCCAGCTCTCCGGCGGGGAACAGCAGCGCGTGGCCATCGCCCGCGCCATCGCGAAACGTCCGGAGGTGCTGCTCTGCGATGAACCGACCGGCGCGCTCGACGTGCGCACCGGCATTGTCGTGCTCGACGCCATCGATCGGGTCAACCGGGAGCTCGGGACCCTCACGGTCGTCATCACGCACAACGCCGTCATGGCCGACATGGCCGATCGCGTGATTCATTTCATGGACGGACGGGTCCACCACGAGCGGCGCAACACCCAGCGCGCGCCGGCCAGCAGTTTGAATTGGTGATGCTCTCTCATCTCGACCGCAAGCTGTGGCGCGACTTGCGCCGACTGAAAGGTCAGGCGGCCGCCGTGGCCCTGGTCATGGCATGCGGCCTGGCCATGATGATCATGGCGCGGAGCCTGATTCATTCGCTGGAATCGACCCGGCGCGAGTATTACGAAGCCCATCGCTTCGCCCACGTGTTTGCCCATCTGAAGCGCGCTCCCCATTCCGTGGCCGCGCGGGTCGCGGAAATCCCCGGAGTGGCCATCGTGCAAGCCGGCATTTCGATCCAGGTTACGCTCGACATTCCCGGCCTGGATGAACCGGCCAGCGGCTTGGTTCGATCGCTCCCCGACGTCGGGCCGCCCGAGCTCAATCGGCTGTTTCTCCGGGCCGGACCGGGGTTGTCCCCGGGAAGCCGGGGCGAGGTCTTGGTGGGCGAAGCCTTCGCCCAAGCCAACCACCTCAAACCCGGTGACGTCATCGCTCTGCTCCTCAATGGCCGCCGCCAGCAATTCCGCATGGCCGGCATCGTTCTTTCGCCGGAGTTCATTTTCGAATCGCGGCCCGGCAGCGCCCTCCCGGACAACCGAACCTACGGCATTTTCTGGATGCCCTACACGGAACTCGCGTCGGCCTTCGACCTGGACGGCGGATTCAATCACCTCACTCTGACCCTCTCTCCGGGCGCGCCCGAGCGGCCCGTCATCGACGCGTTGGACCGGCTCTTGGCGCCCTATGGCGGGCGCAGCGCCTACGGCCGGACGGATCATCCCTCGCATATTCGTGTCTCGGATGAAACCCGCGTGCTGCGGGCTCTTTCCATCGGATTTCCGGTCGTCTTTCTGAGCGTGGCGGCGTTCATGACCAACGCGGTCTTGTCCCGGCTTCTCACCCTGCAAC
The DNA here is from genome assembly GCA_964355375.1 of uncultured Verrucomicrobiota bacterium. Classification (GTDB taxonomy): domain Bacteria; phylum Verrucomicrobiota; class Verrucomicrobiia; order Limisphaerales; family SIBE01; genus CAYHFE01. The sequence continues at coordinate 2,824 of CAYHFE010000171.1, read as the reverse complement.
GGGAGCAGATCGCGATCTTGAAGGCGTTTGGCTTCACCAACCGGCAGATCGCAATCCACTATCTGAAGTTCGCCTTCGTCATGGTCGCGGGTGGCACGGTGCTGGGCGGGTTGGGCGGGATCTTTCTCGGTCACCGGCTCGTCGGCATGTATCACCTGTTCTTCCGATTTCCGGACTTGGCGTTCCGCTTGGACGGGTCCGCCCTCCTGATCGCGATGGGGGTCAGCACGGCGGCCGCTTTGATCGGCGTCTTCAGCTCGGTGCGCCGGGCGGCGCGGCTTCCGCCCGCCGAAGCCATGCGCCCCGAGCCGCCCGCCAACTATCGGCCGGCGTGGGTCGAGCGGACCGGGATCGCCCACGTTCTCTCGCATACCTTCCGCATCGCGGTGCGCAATCTGGAACGTCGGCCGGTCCAGGCTCTCTTCACGGTCATGGGGCTGGCGCTGGCCACGGGCATTTTGATTGTCCCGAACTGTTTTCGGGATGGGGTGCGGGGCATTCTCGATTTTCAGTGGGATGTGATTCAGCGCCAGGATATCGGCATCAGCCTGTTGGAACCGGCCAGCGCCAAGGTCCAGCATCTTCTCCGGCAATTGCCCGGAGTTATGGCCGTCGAACCCTTCCGCTTCGCCGCCGCCCGACTCCGTTTCGGACATCATCACCGGCAATTGGGGATCCAGGGACTGCCGGCCCACGGCCTGCATAATCGAGTGATTGACGCCGCCTCGCGCCAGATTCACCTGCCTCCGCAAGGCATGGTGATTTCGGCAAAGCTGGCCACAGTGCTCGGCGCGCGCGTCGGAGACACGCTGCAAATCGAAGTGCTCGAAGGCAAACGACCGACGCGGTCCGTGCCCCTGGTGGGGCTGGCCGAGGATTTCGCCGGCGTCGCCGCCTACATGGATCTCTCGGCTCTGAACCGGTTGCTCGACGAGGGCGATGTCATGAGCGGGGCCAGCTTCAAGGTGGATCCGGCCCGCCGCTCCGAGTTTCTCCGGGCGCTCAAGCAAATCCCCAAAGTCAGTTCCGTCGGGATCAAGGAATCACTGCGCGCCAATTTCCGGCAAACCACCGCCGCCAGCATCAATTTGATTCAGTCGATTTACATGACGTTTGCCATGGTCGTGGCTTTCGGCGTGGTCTATAACAACGCCCGCATTTCCCTCGCCGAACGGGCCCGCGAGCTGGCCACGCTTCGCGTCGTCGGCTTTTCCCAGCGCGAAGTCGGAGCCGTGCTGGTCACGGAACTGGTCATCCTGGCGCTGCTGGCCGTGCCGCTCGGCCTGCTCGTGGGAACCGGCTTCGCCACCGCCATCCTGAATGCCGTCAACACCGAAACCGTGCGGGTTCCCCTGATTCTCACGGCCCATAACTACGCCTTCGCCGTGCTTGTCGTCGCGGTCGCCTCGACGTTGTCCGCCCTTTTCGTGCTCCGTAAACTGAATCAGCTCAATCTTGTGAGCGTGCTGAAGGCTCCGGAGTAGAGCCCGCGACTGACCGTGCAAGACTGAAAACTCTTATGTCCACCGTCCCTCCCCTCCCGCTGGCCCCCCAGCCCAGACAGCGTCCGCGCCGCTCCCGACGTTGGCTGCCCTACACCGGGGCCGCCCTGCTGGTCGCACTCATCGTGGCCGGCTTGTGGCCGCAACCGGCTCCCGCCGAGACCGCCCGCGTCACCCAAGGACCGCTGCGCGCCACCGTCAATGAAGAGGGCAAAACGCGCGTCAAACAACGCTACACCATCTCCGCGCCCGTCACCGGCCAGTTGCGGCGGATCGCGCTCAAGGCGGGGGCGGAAGTGCGGGCGGGCCAAACCGTGGTGGCCGTGATCGACCCTCTCTCCCCCGGGCTGCTCGACGCCCGCAGCCGAACTTTGGCCGAGGCTCGACGCGACACCGCCGGGGCCCATCTCGACAAAGCTCGCGCCACCCACCGCTTCGCCGCCGGCGAGCTGCGCCGCTTTGAGAAATTGCTCGCCGAAAAAACCGTCGCCATTCAGGAGTTCGAAACCGTGCAATTGCGCGAATCATCGGCCGCCAAGGAGATGACCGCGGCGGAGAGCGCCTTGAGACAGGCCGAGACGGAACTGGCCGTGTTCGACTCCAACACCGCCGGCGCCAATCCCTCCTCCCGCGCCCCGACCGCCATCACCGCGCCCGCCGACGGACGGGTCTTGCGCATCTTTGAGGAAAGCTCGCGCGCCGTCACCTCCGGCACACCGCTTTTGGAGATCGGTGACCCCACGGATTTGGAGGTCGTCATCGAAGTGCTTTCCCGCGATGGCGCCGCGATTTCACCGGGGACCAAGATTGACCTCGAGCAATGGGGCGGCGGCCAGACGCTTGAAGCTCGAGTGCGCCTGGTCGAACCGGCCGCGTTCACAAAAATCTCCGCGCTCGGCGTCGAGGAACAACGCGTCAACGTCATCGCCGATTTGGTCACCCCGCCGGCGGAGCGGCCCAGCCTCGGCGACCACTTCCGCGTCGAAGCGCGCATCGTCGTCTGGGAGAGCGCCCAGGCCTTGAAGGTCCCATCCGGCGCCTTGTTTCGCAGCGGCGACAGGTGGGCGGCCTTCGTGCTGACGGAGGGCCGGGTTCGGCTGCGCTTGGTCCAGGCCGGCCGCTCCAGCGGCGCGGAAACGCAGATCCTCGACGGCCTGAAACTGGGTGACGAGATCGTGGTCTATCCCAGCGATCAGATCCGGGACGGCGCCCGGATCAAGACGATCAAGATCTGAAACCGCGCCCAGCCTGTCTGGCAAGGAGAACGTCATTCGAATTTGCGATCAAGATGAGACTAACTGCTCCCTCACCCCGTCCCTCTC
>CAYHFE010000170.1:0-13108 GCA_964355375.1 uncultured Verrucomicrobiota bacterium | reverse complement strand
CGCCCCCGAGCATTCGCCCTCCCGGAATCGTTCCTGACCCGCGTCACATCAGCAACGGGTGGACGATCCCGAGCGAGGGCTATGCCGACCAGCCTTATGTGGTCAGGACCGACGATGGGGCGTGGCTTTGCGTGATGACGACCGGGCCGGGGGTCGAAGGCGCGGGCGGCCAGCATGTGGTTTCGATGCGCAGCTCCGACCATGGCCGCGCTTGGCAGAAGATCGTCCCGATTGAACCCGCCGACGGGCCCGAGGCTTCCTACGCCGTTCTGCTCAAAGTCCCCGGAGGCCGTGTTTACGTCTTCTACAACCACAACACCGATCGCGTCGCCGAGGTCCGGCGCGAGGATGGCGGAGTTTTCAAACGGGTTGATTCACTCGGCCACTATGTTTTCAAGTACAGCGACGACCATGGACGCACTTGGTCGCCCCGGCGTTACGATGTGCCGATTCGCGAGTTTGCGTGTGATCGTCAAAACATCTATGGCGGCAGGTTGCGCTTCTTCTGGAATGTGGGCCGGCCTTTGATTCTGAACGACTCGGCGATCATGGTCATGCACAAGGTCGGAGCGATGGGAGCGGGATTTTTCGCGCAGTCCGAAGGAGCGTTTTTTCGGAGCCAGAACATTCTCACGGAGCGTGATCCGGCCAAGCTGATCTTCGAAACATTGCCCGACGGTGAAGTCGGTTTGCGCGCGCCGATCGGCGGGGGACGCGTGGCGGAAGAGCAGAGCCTCGTCACGCTCAGCGACGGCTCGCTCTACTGTGTCTATCGAACCGTCGATGGCTGGCCGGCCCGCGCCTCCAGTCGCGATGGCGGCCACAAGTGGACCTTGCCGGAATACGCGACCTACACCCCCGACGGCCGGCGCATCAAACATCCGCGGGCTGCCAACTTCGCGTGGCGATGTTCGAATGGAAAGTTCCTTTACTGGTTTCACAACCATGGTGGACCATCGATCGCGCGGATGGCGGCGGATTCGAGCGGTCGGACCGGCAGCCCCTACGATGATCGCAACCCCGCTTGGCTGGCCGCCGGCATCGAGCGCGATTCCCCCGAAGGCAAGGTGATCGTCTGGACGGAGCCGGAGATTCTCCTTTACGACGACGACCCGTTCATCCGGATGAGCTATCCGGACTTGGTCGAGGACGAGGGTAAATTCTATATCACGGAAACCCAAAAAAGCGTGGGCCGCGTGCATGAGATTCCCCAGTCGCTGCTCGACGGCCTGTTCCACCAACTGGAGAATCGGCGCGTTGCGACGAATGGGTTGATCCTGAATGTCTCTTCCGGAACGCCGGTCCCGAGCGAAGCGCCGATGCCGAAGCTGCCCGAGTTTCAACTCCGGGACTCCAGGCGAGCCGATCAAGGGGGGAGCGACGCCCGGGCTGGGTTCAGTCTCGATCTCTGGCTGAAGCGAGATCAGCCGGTCGCCGGTGAACCGATCCTCGACACTCGCGACGAATCTGGCAAAGGCATCCTGGTCGCAGAAGCCGGCTCGGGGGCGATCCAGATCACGCTCAACGACGGACGGCAGGAATCGAGTTGGAAATGCGATCGCGGCGCCGCCCCGCCCGTCCGCCCGGTCCACGTCGTCATCATCGTGGATGGTGGTCCGAAGATCATCACCTTCGTCATCGACGGCCGGCTGTGTGATGGCGGGAGCGAACGGCAGTTTGGCTGGGGACGATTCAGCCCGACGCTCCGGACCCCCCACGGAGCCTCCAGCATCAAGATCGCGCGCGCCGTCCAATCGTTGCGGGTGTACAATCGAGCGTTGCGCACGAGCGAGGCGGTGGGGAACTTCCGCGGTGCTCGCGACGACTGAACAAGGCGATTCGAGATTTCACGGCCTGCGTTTTCCCGAAGACGTATTGACGCGCCACCGGGGACAGCGGTAGAGGGCGCTCGCACTCCAAGACTCGGCGGGGTTCTCCCGCCCCCTCTTGAATATCGGCCCGCCCGGGTGACGAGCGGTTCATGGAAAAGACCGAAGGAAATCTCGCAAGCCAGTCAAATTGTCCGTGTTGATCAAATCCACCCCGGCCGTGAAAAACTCTTGCCAGACCGCGACTCGATCCGGAGCTCCCCAAAATCGGATGCGGCGTCCTTGCTGATGGGCTTTCGACACCAGCTCACGCAAACGCGATTTCTCGTCCTCCGGGAGAGGACCGGCGCCTCGCCACTTGAAGGCCAGAATCCAATTGTCGCTGATCCACGGGATGAGATGAGGTGACGCCGTTCCGTTCAAATCGTCGAGCCGCCCGTCGAGCGCGGCCCAGCGGGTCGTTTCGCCGGCCAGAATCTCCCGAGGACGATTCCCCGAAATGATGACGCTGACGGCCTTGGGCTCGGTGCGCGTCTCGGTGAACTGCGTCAGAATCGCGGCGTAGGAGGCCAGGACCGTGCGCAGGGCGGCGTAGGTGGATTGGGCCTCGGTCTTGATATCAATGAGCAAGGTCACGGTGGGGCCGCCCGGATAAACCCGTCCGCCGTGGCGCCGGATTCGATCGCGCAGGGGATCGAGATAGAGCGATTGCAGGGTTCGATCCGGTCGCACCTTGTCGCGATCGTGAGCGACGAGCAGCTTCCCCTCGATGAGGTAAATGTCGGCTTCGACGCTGCAGAAGCCCTGATCCAGGGCGTCGAGCAAAGGGCGGGCGTGCTCATAGTCGTTGTGCGCGTGCGCGCGAATCAGGGGGGCAGGGGAGGGTGAGATTTCCGCCGCGTTGAGAGCGATCAGGAAAGAGGCGGAACTGGCGGCGACAATTTTCAGAAGGTGTTTCATCGGTTCTTGTTGTATCCCGGGAATTCAGTTCGACGCAATGGGTTTTGGGGGCTGGCCCGACAGCGGCCTTTCCAGTTCTGGCTCTCACTCAGAGCCTGTTGCAAAAGGAGGAGACGACGTGAGGAGACTCATTTTACTCCGGGTGACGCCGGCCTATTCCATCGAAAATCAGAATTTCGACTCCTTCGAGAGAAGGGATTTCCAACAGGCTCTCAGAGTGATTTTTCTCGAAGACCGATAGGGCCGGGGTAAGCTGTTCGGTATGACTACACGACTCCAGCCCCTACCGGTTCGACTTTTGTTGACATGGATTCTCCTCCTCACCGCTGCGGCCGTGTCCGCGGCTGCGCCTCGGGTTTTGCCCGAGGGCAAGCTGCCGGACGACATTCGCCTTCAGCCGGTCAAGGATTTGGATGGGTACTTTCCTTTCACTCCGCCGACTTCGAAGAGCGCCTGGGAGCAGCGGGCTGAACGCGTCCGGCGGCAGATCCTCGTCTCCCAGGGATTGTGGCCCATGCCGACCAAAACCCCGTTAAACGCGGTCATCCACGGCAAGGTGGATCGTCCCGAGTACACGGTCGAGAAAGTCTATTTTGAAAGCGCGCCCGGTTTCTTTGTCACGGGGAATCTCTATCGTCCGAAAAACGTCACCGGCAAAGTGCCGGGGGTTTTGTTCGCCCACGGCCACTGGTCGAATGCGCGGCTCTCTGAATCCACCGACGCCGAGCTGCGCCGGGAGATTGCCGAGGGCGAGGAGCGATTTGAAGAGGGAGGGCGGAGCCGGTTTCAGTCAATGTGCGTGCAACTGGCGCGGATGGGCTGCGTGGTCTGGCAGTGGGACATGCTGGGCAACGCGGATTCGCAACAGCTTTCCATGCAGCTCGTGCATGGGTTTGCCAAGCAGCGTCCCGAGATGAACACGGCCGAGAACTGGGGCCTCTTCAGCCCGCAAGCCGAGGCGCACCTGCAGAGTGTGATGGGGTTGCAGACCTGGAACTCGGTCCGCTCTCTGGACTTCCTCTTGAGTTTGTCAGAAGTGGATCCGAGCCGCATCGCAATCACCGGCGCCAGCGGCGGCGGCACTCAAACGATGCTGCTGGCGGGGATCGATCCGAGGGTGACCCTGTCGTTCCCGGCCGTCATGGTGAGCACGGCCATGCAAGGTGGATGCACCTGCGAGAATTCGTCATTGCTCCGGGTCGGGACCGGCAACGTCGAGTTTGCCGGCCTGTTCGCGCCCAAGCCGCAGGGCATGACCTGCGCCAATGACTGGACCAAAGAGATGGCGACGAAAGGATTTCCGGAGTTGAAGCAGCTCTACACCTTTCTCGGCGCGCCGAACAATGTCATGCTGAAACGAGGAGAACATTTCCCGCACAATTACAATGCCGTTTCGCGCTCGGCCTTTTACACCTGGTTGAATCGCCACTTCAAACTCGGTGAGAAGGAGCCGGTGATTGAACGCGATTACCAACGGCTCAAGCGCGAGGAACTCAGCGTCTGGGACGAGCAGCATGCGGCGCCGAAAGCGGCTGACCCGGCCTTCGAACGTCAACTCTTGCGCGGGCTCGAGGACGACGCGCAACGGCAATTGAGTGCCGAGGCAGCCACGCCCGATCGATTCCACAAGGCCTACGGCGCCCCCCTGGAGATTGTGCTGAACGGCGGATTGGCCGAGGCGGGCGACGTGGCATGGGAAGCGACGCGGCAATCGGATCGAGGGAGTTGGACGGAAGCGACGGGTTGGTTGCGGAACAAGAGTCGTCATGAGGTCTTGCCGGCCGTGTTTTGCTCACCCAAGCCGGGAAATGGCCACACAGTGGTTTGGTTGAGCGCCGATGGGAAAGCCGCGCTCTATGCCACGGACGGCTCGCTTCGGCCCGACGTGCAACAACTCGTCAGCGCCGGAGCCACGGTCATCGGAGTGGATTTGTTGTATCAAGGTGAGTTTCTGGCGGACGGCCAGCCATTGACGCGAACGCCCCGGGTGAAGAATCCGCGGGAAGCGGGCGCCTTCACCTTTGGCTACAACGACGCCCTCTTTGTCCAGCGCGTGCATGACGTGCTCTCGGTGGTGAAGTATGTCAAAAGTCAGGAGCGCCTCTCCCGTCGGTTGACCGTGGTCGGATTGGCCGGAGCCGGTCCTTGGGTGGCGGCTGCGCGGGCGCAAAGCGGGGGCGCAATCGATCAAGCCGTCATCGATACCGGGGGCTTTCGCTTTGGCCGGGTGCTGGATCTTCAAGATCCGAATTTCCTGCCCGGGGGCGCGAAGTACGGCGACGTGCCGGCGCTGCTCGCGCTCGGGGCGCCGGGCCGGCTTTGGGTGGCGGGCGAAACCGAGGCCTCACTGGCTTTGGTGCGATCCCAGTATCAAGCCCGCAATGCGGCCAAGAATCTGAACCCGTTTACTGGCGACCTCTCGCGAGCTCGTTCGGCCGCGCTGGAATGGCTGCTTGCTGAAGCGGGGAAATGAGGGGTTCACGAATGGACAGTGAGGCGGCTTACTGTGATTTCTGGCAGACCGCCGGCACGGGCAACTTGCCCGTTCCACCCTGAACGCAACTGAGTAATTGCGGCTCAGTTCATTCGTGCGCCCGTCCCATTTTCGCCGTTATTCGACCACCACGACTTGGTGAATATCGAGCCGTGGGACGGTCGTTCGGGCGATGCCGTCGCGGAATTCAAACGAGAGCGCCTGATGGCCGGGCTCCAACAGGAGAAGGGCAGGCTTCTGCTCGGTCCGAATGGCGATCTCGAGTGGGCCGATCGGAGGGATGGAATCGTGAATGGGATCTTGGACATCCGCGTGGGGGCCGGCCGTGTTGACCAGGTTGATCAAAAGACGAAGACCGCGGCGCGCGACCGTCACATCGACGTGGGATGAACCGGTCACTTCGACCAGCGGCTTCGGGAACAGACGCCGCGCGAGGTCATTGAGGAAGGCGCGCGCAGCGGGCGATCGTTCACTGAGGTAGCCCTGGCTAAAGGAGAAATAGGTGGCGGCGATCCGGCCGCGTCCCCACGCGGTGATGGAGGCGGCCGGCTGGCTTGGTGAATTCGCGTCGTTGCTCAGGTGAAGCTGGCCCAAGGGTTCGGCTCTGGATTCCAACCGCGCGGCTTGGACCAGGCCTTTCGTCGGAACGAGCGATCCGGTTTGGGCCAGATAACGGGTTTCTGGACGCGGCGCGCCTTCGAGGGTCACTCCGAGTTCGTCTTGAAAAAGGGCTGCCGCTTTGGGTCCGATGAGGAGCAGGTTGCCGCCACCGCGGACGTAGGCCACGAGCTCCTGTCGGAAAGCCGGCTCAAGGTATTCGCATTCCGGCAGGACGATGAGCGGGTACTCGGCCATTCGACCGGTCAAGTGATGCTCACCGAGGACTTCGACCGATTGCTGGCTCTCGAGCAGGGCTTGAAGCGTGCCGTTGAGGCGCGCGAGGTCGCGGTTGAAAAGCCCGTTGATCTCACGGTAATGCGCGGCCGTGGAATAGAGCAGGGCTACTTGCGGCACCAGTTCGGCATGATGACAGATGGCTTGACGAGCGCGGCAAAACTTGGCCACCTCCGCCATGAGGGGCATCAAATCCTCGCGCACGGAACCATCGCGGCGTTGATTGAAGTAAGCCTGAAAACCTCCGCCCAACGCCAGCACCACCGCCGCTTCCCGCTGGATTTGCCCGGCGGATTTTTGACGAGACCCATTCTTGGCCGGACGCGTCGTGAAACTCCAAGCCATCAAATCCCAGGGCTTGCCTTGTCGCGCCAGATATCGCGCCGAAAGCCGGGCGGAATTGACGCTGTCTTCGGGCGAGTAATCGCCCGAGATCCAATCGACCGGCGCGCTGACCATTTCGGGCATGTGATCGGTGAAGGCCCAGTTGCTGCATAACTGCATGGCCGGATGAGTCTTTTTCACCTCGGCGATGTAGTAACTCAAATACTTGCGAAAAGCGTCGCGGTTGAACTCGAGGAACTCAGACCAGTGCGGCTCGCTTCGTTTGCGGGGAACTTCCGCAAAGCCAGTGGCCGCACGAAAGGCGCGGAGCGCGCGCTCACTGAAGTCCGGCATCGAAGCCCAGCATTCGCCATCCACCCAGGCGCCATCCACTCCATAGTCCCCGGCCAGCTCGCGCAATTGCGGGATGAGCAATTGGTCGGCGTAAGGACCAAAAAACGAATTGGCGTTCCCGTTGGTTTTGCCGTCGGCGTTCATCACCGCCCAGTCGGGATGACGCCGAATCGCTTCGGAATCCCACACGCCGGAGTAATGCATGTAAAGCCCAACTCCACGCTCGGCCGTCACCTGCCGCCACAGCCGCAATGGATCGCCCACGAACCCCGGCGCCGGGTGGCCGGCTTTCGTCGGATAGCTCGACAGCCCCGGATGACCCTTGCAATCGATCTGGATGTAATCCGGATGCACCAAGTCGATGACGTTCTCAATGGAGGCCCGCGTGGTGTTCTTGCCGATTTCATTGCAGTCGGGACCCGCATGAAAATCGAAGTGGATGCCCAGGAAACTGTCCGCCCGTTTGAGGCGCTTCGGGAAGTTCGCACCTTGACCTTGGGCTTGGACCGATGTGAGTTCGCCGTCGATGAGCAACGCTCCGGCGTACCAGCGGCGCGGCGCGTAGCGGGCCGGATCGTCGATCTTGTTCTGATTGCGGCTCAATATCTCGGCTTTGTCGAAGGTCCGGTCCGTCAGGCGAAGGGTCACCGTATGATCCTCAGGTTGCAGGTCCGACCACACGGAGGTCGTGCCGAGACGATGATACGTGCAATAGGCATCGAATCGTCGAACCGGCTTCGGCGCGCGACCATCCACGACCAACTCCAATTCGCCGCCATCGGGTCCGAGCAGATCGTAAATCGCCGCGGCGCGACCGCGAAAGGTGAAGCTGAGGGAAGCCCCCGGTTGGTCGGCGCGCCACAGGACCGGCAAGCGCTGGGCGAAACGCCGCGCGACCGGGTCGGCTTGAATGTCGAGCGCCTGCCAGCCGGCACCGAGAACTGACGCGGTCAACGGAATCAACTGGGCGTTTTCGTGATTGTCCGGCGTGAATGGCGAGGGCAGGGGACGGGGCCCCGGCCGGCCGAGAGTCTCCATGAAGTCAAAAGAACGGCGGATGGCGTCGGTGTAAAGCCGGTGGCCGGTTTCGGGAAACGGATGGCAGCCGTCCGGCGCGAAGGCGGGACGGGCCGGCGTGCCTCGAGCGAGATCGGCGGGAGCTTCCGGTTTGGGAGCGGTAAAGACCCATTCGCCGGCGTTGATCCGCCGGGCCGCATCCTGGGCGAGGTGGATCGATGGAATGCCATAGTGATCGGCGATCAGTTCCATGGCCGAGGCGGAGCGAGGCAGGTGGCCGGTCTGGAGGTCGCGCAGCATGTTTTCGTGGAGCGTATAAACGAAGCACAGATCGAGGCTCGGATCGCTCCGGCGCGCCTGACGGACGATTCCTTCCATGCAGCGGTAAATCTGCTCGGGAGACGCGCCGCCATCGTTCACGGCAAACTCGACCAAGACCAGGTCCGGGCGGTGCTTCAAGACGTCTTGGCCGAGGCGGTAAACGCCGAGGTCCGAGCCCGTGCCGCCGATGGCGGCGTTGATTTCCACCCACTCGCCGTTGGGATAGCGCTGGCGCAGCCAAGTCGTGGTCTGCGGCCGCCAGCCATTGGCGGCGGTGATGCTGCCGCCAAAATAGGCCACGGTTATTTTCCCGCCGGCGCGCGTTTTGGCGAAGAAGTTAGGCAAACCGTCCCGAGCCCGCAACTCCACGGCGGGGCGCGACGGACGGGCGCGGTCGTCGGCCTCGGTTCGGTTGGAACGATTCTTCAAGGCGTCCCGAATGGCGTTGACCTGCTCGATTTGCGCCGGGGCCAGGGTGCCAATGGGGCCGGCCTGGGGATTCCAGTTTGGCCCCATGTCCAGAGTGACGGCGCCTCCTTGGGCAATGGCCGAGGTTACCCATTTGGCCCATTGAGCCGCCGGAAAGCGGGTGTCGCGGTGGGACCAGTTGGAACCGAGATAAGTCAGGGCATGCCACTGTGAGCCGTCCACCCAGCGCGAAGTGGGGATCAGTGCCAAGGGCTCGTTCAACTCGCCGGCGGTGTAGTCTTCGGCCTGGGTATGGCGGATCAGTTTGACGCCGGGGTTGAAAGTGACGATGGCTTTGGGATTCCCATGTTTGACCGCTTTGGCATAGACCTCAGCAATGGCTTGGTTGAATCGGATGTGTTGATACCCGCCATCAAACCACCATCCGGCCACCTTCTCGCCGTAGCGGTCGGACCATTCCTGGATCACCTCCGCCCATTTCCCCGCGAACTCGAGGTCGATCGGTTGATCCTGTTTGCCTTGACGCAGTCCGAACGCTTTCTGCGAGCGATCCTCTTGATTCGGAGTTTGGCAGGGCAAGTAAAGCATGAGCTGAATGCCCTTGCGCGCCAAAGCCCGGGACAAATCCAGGGGCAGATCGCGCGTGGCGCAACGTTCACCCGGCGCGTAGCCCGTGACCCGGTCATAAACCGCGTTCGGCGAATTGAAATACCCCGAGTTCTGTCCCAGGGTGATGACGAAGTATTTCGCCTTCATCCCATCGAGCTGCGCAGCGAGCGCATCGACGTCAAAGTTCTTCACCAAGGTCAGCCCGGAGGCGTCCGCGGGAAGGAAGTGCATGAACACGCCGTAGCCGGCGTCCTTGAGCCAATCGGTGTTCGGATTCTTGTTTTCGGAATGGCAAATGCCTGTGAAGAGAAGGCATGCCCCAAGGCGCAGGAGGATGGTTTTCATTGACAGAGGAATGGACGCTGCCTTTGCCTCGGCCATTCGAGAGGATATCCGGGAGTGGGGGAATTCATCTGGGACCGTGCAGCGGAGCGGCCAGCACTCAACAAGAAACCACCAATCGACCCAGCACGGCTGACGCCGCTGCCAAAAGAGGTCAACCACAGATGGACGCAGATGGACACAGATAAGAAGAGTGGTTGGGTGTCTAGCGGTGGGCCTTCGCTGAGAGCCTGTTTTAGATGGAGGAGACGACGTGAGGAGACTCACTTTTCTCCCGATGACGCCGGCATCCAGAGGAGTCAATAGGATGGAAGACACCATGACCCTCACCCGCCCTGCGGGCACCCTCTCCCATCGGATGGGAGAGGGACGGGGTGAGGGCATCGTGTGTTCTATCCTGCGCACCCCTCAGTAATTCATCGAAAATCAGAGTCTCGTCACCTCCTCCGAGAGAACGGATTTTCAAACAGGCTCTAAATTGGAGGGGATCGGAGATTGACCGGAGGGCGGGGTGATTTCAGACTTCGAGGCGAACAGATTGGCGCGACTGGACTGTTCCGACCACCGCGCCGAAAAGAGGATCCTCTATGACTGGAGTTCGAGCCTTGCAGATCGGCGGCCTGGGCATGCTCACCTTGATGTGGTTGCAGGTCGGAGTCACCACCTGGGCGGCGGCGGTCGCGAATCCAACTTTGGTGACCAATCACTTCGCCAACCCCCCGGCCGACGCCCGCATCATCAAGATCATTCATTCCTGGCCCGACGACGCGAAAGCGCAGGATGACCTGATCGCCCGGTTGCAGCGGCAGGGCTTTGGCGGCGTCGTCTGCAATGTTTCGTTCACGGATTACCTGGAGAGCGACGCCCGCTGGCAGTCGTTCACTCGAGCCGTGGGCGCGGCCAAGACCGCCGGCTTGGCCTTGTGGCTCTACGACGAGCGAGGCTATCCCTCTGGCAACGCCGGCGGTCTGGTCTTGCGCGATCACCCCGAATGGGAGGCGCGCGGGCTTCTGATTGCGGACCTCGAATGTGACGCGGGGCCGGTCACTTTGGATCGGCCGCCCGGCCGGGCTTTCTTGAGCGCGGCGTTTCCGGTGCGCGAGGGCCGGATCGATCTCGGTGGAGCGGTTGATTTGTCCGCCTCGCTTCGCGATGGCCTGTTGAAATGGGAGGCGCCGGCGGGCCGATGGCACATTCTCTTGATCACAGAGAACCGTCTTTTCGAGGGCACTCACGCGGAGATGAACCTGTGGTCGAAGATCCCCTACCTCAACCTGCTCATGCCCGAGCCGACGGCGCGCTTCCTTGAAGTCACTCATCAACGTTATGCCGATCGTTTGGGCGGCGATCTGGGCAAGCACTTCGTCGCCACCTTCACGGATGAACCGTCGCTCATGAGTCTGTTCATCCGGGCGATGCCCTATCGCGTTCTCCCGTGGGCGCCAAACTTGCCAACTGAATTTCAGAAACGACGCGGCTATCGCTTGGAATCACTGATCCCAGGGTTGATCGCGGACGCCGGGCCGGAGAGCCTGCGGGTTCGTCACGATTATTGGCGAACGGTGGGTGAACTGGTTTCGGAAAACTTCTTTGGGCAAATCCAGCGTTGGTGCGCGGAACATCACATTCCTTCGGGCGGACATTTGTTGATGGAAGAGAACCTCGTCGCCCACGTGCCGCTCTACGGGGATTTCTTTCAATGCGCCCGGCGGTTGGATGTTCCGAGCATCGATTGTCTGACGAGTGTGCCGGGACAAGTGCCCTGGTTCATCGCGCGGCTTTTGAGCAGCGCGGCTGAATTGGAGGGAAAAACGCTCGTCATGTCCGAAACCTCGGATCACAGCCAGCGCTATCGTGCGCCGGGTGACCAGCGCCCCGTGCGGGTGGTTTCCGAAGCCGAGATTCGCGGGACCTGCAACCGCCAGATCGTGAGCGGAGTCAATCGGATCACCAGCTATTACAGCTTCGCCGATCTGAGCGACGAGGCGCTGCGGCGAATCAATGAAACCGTCGGCCGCACCTGCTCGATGGTGACGGGCGGACATCAGGTGGCGGACATCGCCGTCCTGTATCCGGCGGAGAGTCTCTGGCCGCGCTTCCGGCCGGCCCGGCATCAGGCGAACGATTCCCCCGCCGCGACCCGTCTCGAGAATACCGTGCGCGCCGCCGCCGACACGCTTTTTGCGGCCCAGCGCGATTTCACTTTCGTCGATGGCCGCGCGTTGTCGGAATCCCAAGTGGAGTCCGGGGCTCTGAGGCATGGCCCTCTCCGCTGGCGAGTGGTGGTTCTCCCGGGGGCGGACACATTGCCGCTGGCGGCGTGGGAGAATCTGGCCGGTTTCGTGAAGGCGGGTGGAGTGGTGGTGGCCTTGGGCGCGCGTCCGACGAACAGTGAGAAGGATTTTCCGTCCGCCCGAGTGCTCGAACTCGCTACGCAGATGCTGGGCCGCGGGCAAGACGAGCCGAGCGTCGTGTCGAATGCCTCCGGCGGCGCCGGCGTCTTCCTGCCGTCCGGATCCGAGGGATTGCTCGCGAGCTTGTTGAATGGGATCCTGGAGCCCGATGTGAAGGTCACTCCTCCGCGCTCACCCGTCCGCGTCACGCACCGAAGGATCGGCGGTTGGGAAGTCTATTTTCTCATCAACGACGCGGCCAACTCGTGGGAGGGCGAGGTCGAGTTCAGTGCCGGGGGACCGGGCGAACAGTGGAATCCGGCGACCGGCCAATCCGTCATGGGTTTGTTGGGCCAACCGGTCAAGCTCCGTTTGGAGCCATACGGGGGAAGGCTGTTCCGATTTCCATCGGCCCGTCTGCCGCGGCGGATCTCAGCCCGGGAAGGGGTGTTGCCCAAGATCGTGCGCCGATCCTTGCCGGAATCGCGGCCGGTGTTGGCCAAAGGTGAGCATGTTCGCGGAGAGATCGCGACCGACCCGAAGCAGAGCGGTGGGGATCGGATGGCCTGGCGCGTTTCAAGTGTCCTGACCAAAGCCAACGTCGATACGTTCCTGTTCACCCGACTGGCTTTCCCTCAGCCGTTGGATCTCAGTCAAGCGGATTGCCTGATCCTGGAAACGTGGGTTCCGGAAGGTCAGAAACCCGCCAATCAATTACTGGTGATCCTTCACGAAAAAGACGGTGGAGATTTTCTCGTGAATAGCGGCCGTTCGTTGGGCTCGCCCGGCCGGGAAGTTAGCTTCATCCCATTGAACCGGTTCCAACTGGCGGGTTGGTCCAAGGACGCCGATGGCGAGCTCGATCTGCGGCGGGTGGAAGAAATCCGGGTGGGCTGGGGCGGCTATTTTGGCCAGGAAGGCGAGTCCGTGGAATTCACCTTGGCCTCAGCTCAAATGGGGACCATGAAATGAACCGAAATGTCCGCATCGGACAAATCACGGCGAATCGTATGAAAACCAAAAAAAGAGTCGGCCCGACCGCGGTGTGGACATTCGTCCATTCGTGGCGTCCATATTGATTTTGCCTATCCTGCCGCTGTTGCATGGCCGGACTGACCAGCGGAGCGATCCGGTAATGATGA
>CAYHFE010000169.1:0-13153 GCA_964355375.1 uncultured Verrucomicrobiota bacterium | reverse complement strand
GTGCAGCCGGGACGGCCGCGCTCCCCACTCAAACAACCACGGTTCATGGAGAGCCCCCTTTCGCCTGGCGCATGCATCGGGACCATGAATCGAATGGAGTGGACGGCGCCGTGCCAGCGTCTTGGAGTGCGCCGGCCCTCTGGCGCATGGGACCGAGGCGGAGAAAGCGGCCGAGGGCTGCCGCACTCCAAAACCTGGCGGAGCTCTCCGGCCCTCGTCTCAGAAATCAGCCGCCCGGTTAAGGAACGGTTTGTGGAGAGGGAACACCTCCAAAAATGGGACGTGAATCGGGGCCATGAACCTGAAATGCCTAAACCATTGGAAATCAACGAACGCATTTTGCGGTTCATGGGTAGACGGAAAACCGCACCAGAGTGAATCGATACGGTTAAGCTGGCATGAAACAACCCGAACTCCTGGGATCGGAAGAGAGCACGGGCCTGCCCTCCTTGGATCGCGTGCTCGGTGGCGTCCTTCCCGGGGACAATATCGTCTGGCAAGTTGATACGCTTGATGATTACCGCGTCTTCGTCCGGCCGTATGTCAAGGAGGCCTTGCGCCGGGGCAAGCAGGTCAATTACTTCCGGTTTTCACGGCAGAAGGAACTCATCCCCCGGGACATTCGCGGGGTGGTCACGCACCAGCTCGATCCGAAGGTCGGCTTCGAGAACTTCATCATCGAGATCCGGCGCATCATCGAACGCAATGGCGTGGGGGCCTATTACGTGTTCGATTCCCACACCGAATTGGCGGGCGAGGCCTACAGCGATCGATTGCTCGGCAATTTCTTCCTCCTGACCTGTCCTTTCCTCTTGGAGCTCAAGACGGTGACCTATTTCGGCGTGCTCCGCCGGTATCATTCCTATCATGCGGCCGCCCCGATGGTGGTCACGACGCAGGTGCTGATTGACGTTTATCGGGATCGCAATCATCTCTTCATTCACCCGCTGAAGGTGGACGGCCGTTTTTCTCCGACCATGTTCATGCTGCATTCCTGGGAGGCGGACGACTTCGTGCCGGTGAAAAAGAGCGTGGTCATTTCGGATATTCTCACCACCACGCCCTGGCCGGGGCTGCAATCGGCGAGCTACCGTCAACTTGGTCAATGGGACCGATGGTTCATGCAGGCCGAAGAAGTGCTCGAAGAGTATCGCCGCGGTGAGTGCGCCAAAAAACTGGTGGACGCGTCGTTCCATCATTTGCTTCCGCCCCTCATCTCGGAGGATCGGCGAATTCTCGATCTCGCCCGCAAATATCTCACGCTCGAGGATCTCATCAACATCTGGAAACGCATGATCGGGAGCGGCCGTTTGGGGGGCAAATCGGTCGGTCTGCTGCTGGCCCGGGCCATTCTGCGCAAGAGAAAACCCCGCTGGAAACATCTCCTCGAGGCGCACGATTCGTTCTTCATTGGATCGGATGTGTTTTACACCTACCTCATCATGAATGGGTGTTGGGTGATCCGGCAACGCCAGCGCCGCTCGGACACCTACCTGACGGATATGGAGGAAGTGCAACGCCGCATCCGCGCCGGCCAGTTTCCCGACTACATTTTGCACCGCTTCTCGGACATGCTGGATTATTTCGGACAATCCCCGATCATTGTGCGCTCCTCGAGCCTTCTGGAAGATGCTTTCGGCAACGCCTTCGCCGGCAAGTATGAGAGCGTCTTTTGTCCGAACCAGGGCCCGCACGAAACGAGGCTCGGACAATTCCTCGACGCCGTGAAGACGGTCTATGCCACCGCGATGGGCGCGGAAGCGCTGCACTATCGGGCCAAGCGGGGGATGCTGGAAAGCGATGAACAGATGTCGCTCCTGGTCCAGCGCGTCTCGGGCGAACCGCACGGGCGATTCTTCTTTCCCCACTTGGCTGGAGTGGCTTTTTCCTTCAACCCCTATGTCTGGAACGAAGGCATTGATCCGGAGGCGGGCATGATGAGGCTGGTGGCCGGGCTCGGCACTCGCGCGGTGGACCGCGCGGACGACGACTACACGCGAGTCGTCGCGCTCAACGCGCCCGACAAACGACCGGAGGCGAGTTTCCACGAAGTCAAGCGATACGCGCAGCGCCGTCTCGACGTGATTGATCTGGAAGGGAACACCTTTACCTCGGCCCATTTCATCGACGTCGTCAAACAGGCGCCACAGTTCCCGGCGGGCAAGTTCGCCACCGTCGATGAGGAACTCGCCTACAGCCGGTCCGGACGCGAGCAACCTGTGAAACCGTGGGTCCTGACGCTGGATCCGGTGATTGAATCGACCACTTTGGTTGGGGACATCCGCGAGATGATCGACACGCTCCGGCTCGCTTACGGGAAGAATGTGGATGTCGAGTTTACGGCCAATCTCGGCGACGATGGAACGTACCGCATTAACCTGCTCCAATGCCGCCCGCTCCAGGTGAAGGAAGGTCTCGCTCTCGGCAATGTGCCCCCTCCCCCGATGGAACGGCGCGCGGTGGTCTTGGAGGCGCATGGCGGCGTGGTGGGCCGTGGCCGGGTCATTGCCGTGGACAGAATCATCCAGGTCGTTCCCGCTCGATACAGCGCGTTGAGCGAGGGCGACCGTTACGCGGTGGCTCGGCTCATTGGGCGCCTGACCCATCTTGATTCCACCGGTGACCGCCAGATTATGCTCATTGGCCCCGGTCGCTGGGGAACCCGCATGCCTTCTTTGGGAGTGCCGGTTTCGTTCAGCGAGATCAACACCGTCTCCGTCCTTTGCGAAATCAACACCATGCACGAAGGGTTGGTTCCGGACCTGTCGCTCGGAACACATTTTTTCAACGAGATGGTGGAAATGGACATGCTCTATTTGGCTCTTTTCTCGACGCGCGGGGAAAACCGATTTAATGAGAAACACCTTCGGACGCAACCGAACCGCCTGGCCAAGCTCTGTGCGGACGAGAAAGTATGGAGCGAGACCGTGCGGGTGGTGGACGCGGAAGACCTCGGGGCGGACCGGGGCTATTTCTTGAATGCGGACGCTTTGAAGCAGGTGGCCTACCTTTACACGGCGCCGCGAGTGCGCTGAGACAACCCTGGGACGGAGCTGCCCCAGCAAGACCCAGCGAACGCCTCTTCTTTCTTCGCCAACCGGGAATTTCGTTGTTTCAGAATCCCGATGACTGATTACAATGCCGCCATCTTATGCCTCGAACAGCGATCGCCTTGACCCTGGTTTGGCTGGGGATGCTCATGTCTGAACTTCGTTTGCCGGCCGAAGATTGGCCGCAGTGGCGTCACGATTCCTACCGCAGTGCCGACACTCCCGAAGAGCTGCCGGCGAGTCTTCAATTGGAATGGACCCGGGTGGGCCCGCCCCGGGTTCAGGTTTGGGATGATCCATTGAACCATGACTTGATGCCATACGACCGGATCTTTGAGCCCGTCGTGCTGGGCGACCGGATGTTCATCGGATTCAATGATCGCGATAAGGTGGTGGCCCTCGATACCCGGACCGGCGAGGAATTGTGGACCTTTTTCACGGATGGCCCGGTCCGTCTGCCGGCCACGGCCTGGGAAAGCCACGTCTATTTCGCGAGCGACGACGGGCATCTTTATTGCGTTGCCGCCGCAACCGGCGCGGTGGTCTGGAAGTTTCAAGGCGCGCCTTCGAACCGCAAAGCGCTGGGCAACGGACGTGTCATCTCGGCTTGGCCGGCGCGGGGTGGCCCGGTGATTCGGGATGGGGTCATTTATTTTGCGGCGAGCATCTGGCCGTTCATGGGCACGTTCATCTACGCCCTGGATGCCCGGGACGGCCATGTCATCTGGGTGAATGACAGCACCGGGGCTCAGTACATCAAACAGCCCCACGGCGCGCCGGCCTTTGGCGGCGTGGCCCCGCAAGGCGCCCTCACGGCCACGCGAGAATTTCTCCTGGTCCCAGGTGGCCGATCCGTGCCAGCCGCGTTTGAACGGAAGACCGGTCAGTTTCTCCATTTCTCACTCGATGAAGGCGGGAAGGGCAATGGCGGATCCTTCGTGGCGGCCAACGACTCGGAGATGTTTGTCCATACACGATTGCGCGGAACCCGGAATCACGAGCTGAAATCAGGCAAGAAAGGATCATTCACCCTCAATGAGCCGGTCCTGGCCACGAATTTCTTCTACACCGCGGCTGCGGCCTCGTCTCGACAGACGGCGGTCCTAGACGCCGAACAAAGCCTGGCCTCGGCTCGACAGACGGTGCTGGAAACGAAATCGGAAATGGCCCGAGCCCACGATGACGGAGATTCCGCCGCTTACAAGAAAGCCACCAACTCTCTGGTGAGTGCGGAGAAGAAGGTGCTGGGGGCGGAGAAGAGCCTGGCGACCGCTCGGAGTGTCCTCGGAACCAACTGGTCCGGAGCGGTGGTTCAAGCCATCGGCAAAGACAAAAAGGTCGCCTGGGAATTGCCGGCCGACGGCACCGGCGACCTCATCAAGGCGGGACGGCGTCTCTATGCGGCGGGCTCGAATGTGCTCCTGACCATTGATCTCCCCAGGGCTGCGAAAGACCTTCCCCGAATCGCCGCGTCCCATCGGGTCCAGGGATCGATCCAGCGCCTGCTCGCCGCGAACCAGAGGCTCTTCGCCGTCACGCTCGATGGCCGGATCATGGCGTTCGGCAGCGGCGGGAAACCGCCACTCGCGCGGACGGAACCGCGGGCCGCCAAGGCGGCGACCGAGGACCTTGCGGTGTCGGCCAAGGACGGATACGCGCTGTGGTTTGGACTGGACGATGGGCGGTTGTTGGAGGCTAACCTGCGGCGATCGGCCTTTCATGTGGTGGCGGTGGATCCGGACCCCGCGAAGGTCGAGCAGTGGCGTCGGCGCTTCGATGCCGCTGGACTTTACGGACGGCGGGTCACCGTGCATGTCGGCGACCCGCTTTCATTCAAAGCTCCGCCCTACATCGCCAACCTGGTCCACGTGGGGGAATCGCTGGCCGGCCGATTGGCGGAGCGTTCGGTCCTGCAAGCGGTTTATGAATCGGTTCGTCCGTACGGGGGGTTTTTGCGGATTGCGGCCGGACGGGCCGGAGCGGCGGGAATGGAGCGTATCCTCCGCCAGGCGGCGCTGGCCAACGGGACGATTGAAGTGGGTCGCGTTGAAATTCGGGTGGTGCGCGAGGGCGCGTTGCCGGGTTCGGCCGACTGGACCCATCAGTATGGGGATATGGCCAACACGGTAAAATCCGACGAGCGGTTAGTGAGGCTGCCCATGGGATTGCTCTGGTTTGGCGGCAACTCGAACATGGACGTGCTTCCCCGACATGGTCATGGACCATCCCCGCAGGTGGTGGGCGGGCGGCTGTTTATCGAGGGGATGCGCAGCCTGAGCGCCCGGGATGTCTATACGGGACGTGTCTTGTGGAAGAATGAGTATCCCGATCTCGATAGTTCAGGGGTTTATTTTGACGGCTCCTACACCAACACGCCGTTAAGCACGGCCTACAATCAGAAACACATTCCTGGCGCGAACGGGCGGGGAGTGAATTACGTGGCGACGGCCGAGGCCGTGTACCTCGTGACCGGCAACGCCTGCCGGGTGCTGGACTCGCATGACGGTCATCCGGTGCAGACCCTGCGATTGCCGCGTCATCCCGAAGATCCGGAACCGCGCCAATGGGGTTTCATTGGAGTGCATGAGAATGTGCTTTTGGCCGGCGATGGGTTTGCGCATTATACCCGGCGCCTGGGGCTCACGACGCCGACGAGAAGTCAGGATATCGTCGATTTCTCCGCCAGCCGGGGCTTGGTGGCGTTTGATCGGCCAACGGGAAAGATCCTCTGGCGAATTGAGGCGAAGCACAGTTTCCTGCACAACGGGATCGTGGCCGGCCCGGGACTGGTCTTCTGTCTCGACAAGATGCCCAAGAGCCTCGAGGACCGGTTGAAACGGCGCGGCCGGAATGTTCCCGCAGATCATCGTCTGGCGGCCTTCGATCTCAAGAGCGGCCGGCTGGTTTGGGAAACGAAGACCAATGTCTTCGGCACTTGGCTGGCCTATTCAAAAGCCCACGACATTCTCCTGCAGGCCGGAGCCAGCGCCTCGGATCGACTCAAAGACGAAGTGGATCGAGGCATGATCACCTACCGGGGAACGGATGGCTCGGTCCTCTGGCGGAACTTGAACCTGCGCTACACCGGCCCGTGCATCTTGCATAATGAGACGATCCTGACCACGCCCGGCTCATTCAAGACCAACGCCGGCGCCTTCAGCTTGCTGGATGGCTCGACGCGGACCATCGTCAATCCTCTGACCGGCCAGACCGAGCCGCTGCGCATTTACCGCACTTACGGCTGCGGTTATCCGGTCGCTTGCGAGAATCTGATCACGTTTCGATCCGGGGCGGCGGGTTACTACGATCTGGAATCACACAGCGGCACCGGCAATTTCGGCGGTTACAAGTCCGGCTGCAGCCCCAATCTCATCGCCGCCAACGGGGTGCTGAATTCGCCCGACTACACTCGCACCTGCAGTTGCGCCTACCAAAACCAAACCTCGCTCGCCCTGGTTCACATGCCCGATCTGGAGATCTGGACCCACAACCAGTTCGGCACCGACTCTCCCCCCGGCCAGCGAATCAAGCGGATCGGAGTCAATTTGGGAGCGCCTGGAGACCGGCTCTCGGAGTTAGGGACGTTTTGGCTGGAGCATCCGATGGTCGGAGGCAGCTCGCCCCATTTCTCCGTGGTCGTCAAAGGAAGCCAGACGAACTACTTCCGCCGCCACGCTTCGCAACTGCGCGGCGCCGGGCCAAACTGGGTCATGGCTTCGGGAGTGCGCGATCTTGAATCCATTCGCATCAGCCCGGAAACGAGCAAGGCCCCTCCCCCTTATGCGCCCAGAAGATCCGAGGACGACGACGAACCCGGCGCCACGAGCGGCAAAGAATCGTCCACTTCCAGCACGACCACGAATTCCGCGCCCGCGGCCGTGGCCTCGACGAATGCATTGATCGTCGCCCGTCTCAGCACCAACCAGATCGAGTCGGTGAAACTCGCCAAATTGACGCCAGCCCCATATACCGTCCGCCTCTATTTTGCCGAGCCGGAAAGTCTGTCGGCCGGCGAACGGGTCTTTCAAGTGGATCTCCAAGGACGTCCCGTGCTGCGGGACTTCGACATTGCGCGTGAGGCCTCGGGAAACCACCGCGGAATCGTCAAAGAGTTCCGCGGGATTGTCGTCGGCGAATCTCTCGATATTTCATTCAAACGGGTTAGCCGGAACTACGGTCCGGTGCTGAATGGAGTCGAGATGATTTTGGAGGACGGAAGCCCTTCTGAACCGATGCCCTTGAGTGAATAGTGAATATCCCCATCGCAAAAGACGACGAGACCGGGACGAAAGGGCCAAAGAAGCGCTCCGGCATTTCGGGGCCATTCCGGCGTGCTCCCGTGGCAGAACTTGCCCTGATTCTGGTCATTGGATTGTTCTCTTCTCTAGCCGCCAGGGCTTGCTCGGTCCCGGTGTTCCGTTTCGCGCTCGAACGCTGGCCCGCTTCTCCCTATGAGGCTTGGGTGGTTCACCGCGAGGCTCTTTCTGCCGATCAGGAGAAATGGCTCAAAGAGTGCCAGTCCGGGAACAACACCGATTCCGCCCAGGCTAACCTGCGATGGCGTCGGCTGGATCTCAGCGCCGATCCGCCCCGGGAAGAGGCGGGCGCCGAGGTCGGGCCACTTCCCCAGCCATTGCCGGCCCTGGTGCTGCGTTACCCGCGCGATGCCAGCGCCGAGGGCGTCGTTTGGTCCGGTCCCCTCACTCACGACTCGATCCGCCGCCTGCTGAACTCGCCGATGCGCCAACGAATGGCCCAGCGATTACTGAAGGGAGACTCCGGGGTGTGGGTGTTGTTGGAGTCCGGCGATCGATCGCGGAACGACCGAGTGGCGACGCTTCTCCAGGCCCGTCTGACTCATCTGGAAAAGACCCTCGAAATTTCTCGATTGGCTCCGGAAGATGTCGCCAATCGAGTGGTCTCGGTCGCGGAAGCCGACCTCAAGGTGACGTTTTCGTTGATGCGATTGTCGCGCGATGATCCCGAGGAGGAGATTCTCGTTCGGATGCTCCTCGGCTCCGAAGACGACCTGCGCGAGAGCCGGGAGCCGATCGTCTTCCCGGTGTTTGGTCGCGGTCGCGCCCTTTATGCCTTGGTCGGAGATGGAATCAACGACGAGAATATCGACGAAGCCGGCGCCTTCCTCGTCGGTCCTTGTTCCTGTGTGGTCAAAGCGGAGAATCCAGGCATCGATCTCTTGGTTTCGGCCAACTGGGACAGCGTGGTTGCGTCGGTCCCGGCTCCGGCAACCGCTCTGCCGGAATTGACCGGGCTCGTCGAGTTCACGGGCTCCACGAATTCGATGATCACAGAGCCGGACGTCACGCCCGAAGAAGGAACGTACACCCCCATGGCCCCGGTGGCCTCGGTCACGTTTCCCATCGGCCTCAGTCTGACCGTGCTTTTGGCTTTGGGCGGCTTGGCGATTGCCGGAGGCGTGTTTCTGCTCTTCCGGAAAAAGGAATGACGATGAGTGTCTGGCCTCTTATCTTTCGGGAAATCGGCCATCGCAAATTCAATTTCGTTCTCGCGCTCGGCGCGGTCTCGGCGGCCGTGGCCACTTTGATCGCGGCCGTCACGCTGCTGCGAGCGGATGAGCTCCGCGCCAGCCAGATTCTCGCCCAGAAGCAGGAGGAAGTGAAAAAGGCCGGCGAGGACCTCGAGGAGGCCATGCGCCAGATCACCAAAGGACTGGGCTTTAATGTCTTGATCCTGCCCGAGGATCAGGACCTGAACGAACTTCATCTCGAAGGCGCTTTGTCGAAAACGATGCCGGAGGAATTCGTGAACCGGCTGGCGAAGTCGAGCATCGTCACCGTGCAACACCTGCTTCCGACCGTCATCCGGAAGATCACCTGGCCGGAGCGGCAATGGCCCGTGATTCTGTGCGGAGTGCGGGGCGAAGTGCCCATCCTTCACGCCACGCCCAAACAACCGATCCTCGACTTGGTTCCGGAGGGCCGGATGGTTCTGGGTTATGAGGTGCAGCGGAAGCTTCGTCTCGCGCCGGGCGATTCCGTGACGTTGCTGGGGCGCGGGTTCACGGTGCAGAAATCCTACGAACAGCGGGGGAATGCCGACGACAGCACCGTCTGGATTAACCTCGCCGAGGCTCAAGCGTTGCTCGGATTGCAGAACCTGATTCACGCCATCCTGGCGCTGGAGTGTCATTGTGTGGGCGACCGGATCGCTGTTATCCGCAAGGAGATTGCGAGTGTTCTTCCCGGCACCCAGGTGATTGAGCGCGGCCCGCCAGCGCTGGCTCGAGCTGAGGCTCGGACCAAGGCGCGCACCGCCGCCGTCGAGAGTCTGAAACGTGAAATCGAAGCCCGGTCCGCCTTGCGCCGCCAACGGGAACACTTCACCGCCGTCTTGTTGCCCGTGGTCACCACCGGGGCGGCCATTTGGGTCGGGTTGCTGGCTCTGGGGAATGTTCGACAACGCCGCCACGAGATCGGGATCATGCGCGCCTTGGGCTATCGAAGCCCTCAAATCCTGGCGGTTTTTCTGGGCAAAGCGCTGGTCGTGGGCATGGCGTCCGCGGTGATCGGTTGTGCGTGCGGAATGTCGATCAGCGGAAGTTGGCTAGGGGGGGCGGTGGTTCAACCCATCTGGCTGGCCGCGGCCGCGGGGCTGGCCTTGACGATTTCCTTCCTCGGAACCTGGATCCCCGCCGTCTGGGCCACTCGACAGGACCCCGCCGTAATTCTCCAGGACGAGTAGCCGGGTTGAATCCCGATGGCGACAATCGCCCCCTGGGCAATCGCTTTCTCTCACCTTCCACGACACATGAGCGCACGTTTGCTCAGTCGAAATTACTGAAAGACGGCGATCTCCGCCGGCGATGGCTTCCGGCTACGGCGTTTCCTCCAACAGGTCCTGCCAGAGGGCTGCCGCCGCGCCTTTCCGAGGCCGAACAACAAGCCCGGCAAATTCCCCAGGAACTTCTGGGCGTGGAGCCGCAGCTCTTGGCCGAACCCGTCCTCGCGTCACTGTCACTGAATGAAGAGCCTGTTTTAAAAGTAGGAGTTCACTTGACCGGCACGACCTGCACGGCATCGATGTGAACCACGCCCCGCGCCCCGGCGACGCGATACAGGACGGCGGCTTTTTCATTCGCGGCAAAACGGAAAGTGCCGAGGGACTGGAACCCGTTCGCGCCGGAGGCCGCCTGGGATTGGTTCAAGGTGATCGTCTTCTCGGCCTCCGCGCACTGCACGGTGACGGGCGCGGCTTTGGCCCGATTGGCGTGGGGTTGCCAAGCGACCCGGACTTCGTAGCGGCCGGCGGTTGGCACGGTGAAGGGAAACCGGGCGGTGGCGGTGGCGTCGCTGGAGTAGCGGTAACCATCGCCGACGAAGCCCTGGAGACTTCCGTTGTCGCTCCACTGGCCATGCAGTTCGGCCGCTTCATCATCGATCACGAGGCCGCCGAGGCCCGCCGGGTTCAGGCCCGGGCCGGAGAACAACGGCAGTTGCGCGCCCGCGGGTAGCGCCAGCGGCCCGTCGAGCGTCTCGCGGCGCATCGCTCCGGGTTGGGACATGAGTTCCTGGAGCAGGGCGAGATGCGTTTCATAGACGCCGCGCGGCGTGGTCTGGTGCCGGACGCAGATCCACGCGGCCTTGCCCACGATTTCCCCCATCATGCCGCAGGTCCGCATGACCCGGACTGGGCCGAGCGCCTCGCGGTTCACGCTGATGTCACGACCGGCCATGAAGAGGTTGCCGATGTTGCGGCTGTAGAGGCAGCGATACGGCGCCCAATAGGGGCCGCGGTAGCTGAAGTCCTTCCCCGTCGTGGCCTGAGCGATGAACTCGTCGCCCTTGTGTCCATCGTCGAAATCCGGGTGCGGGGTGTGGATGTCGATGTGCCAGGAACAGGGGAAACACCCGTCGGGAAAAGACCGCTCTTTCCGAAAATCGTCCCCAGTCAAAATCACGTCGCCGAGCAAGCGGCGCGATTCCCGTTTGCCGGCAATGAACGCCGCCCAGCCCAGGCGATGATTCGGGTAAAGCTGGTCCACGTTCTTGAGCGCATCCCAGGCCCCATACATCGCCCGGAAATTCAGGTCGCGGATGCGCTCGAGGTCATTGATCGGGTCCTTGTCAAAGCCGCTTTCCCAGAACCACCCCCCGAGATTGCTCAGCGGGGCGTTGGCCCATTGCCCTTTGAGATTCTTCCGCCCCGGAAACGGTTTGTCGCTCAGATCCACCGCCCACGGACAACGGGGAAAGGGCGCCGCCACATTGCCGGCCTGCACCGAGACGGTCAGCGCCTCCTTGTCCTTGCACTCGCATTGCAGGACCTGTTGCGGGTCCGACGCATCCATGAGATTCCAGAGATTGCTCGAGCCCATCAGGCCTTCCCGGGACATCTCATAATCCGCTCCGGCCAGGAAACCCACCGTGCCATCGCCCGTACAGTCCACGAAGAACTTCGCCACGATCCGGGCCCGCCGCGCCGTGCGCGTATGCTGGGCCACGACCGAGTGGATCTGGCCCGCGCGGACCTCGACGGCATTGACGCGTCGTTCCGTCAGGAGGGTGATGCGTGACTCGGCCCGGACGGAGTCGGTCTTGCGTTCGTCGCCGAACACCGCCGCGCGCTTGGCGTTGCCGCTGGCGGCGGTTTTCGGCGGCACGAGCTCCTCGACGATCTCGCCGATATGGCGGTACGGCCTCTGCCGCGTTTTGCCCTCCGGCCACACGCGGACCTCTGAGCTGCCATTGCCGCCGAGCACCGGCCGGTCCTGGACCAAGGCGACCTGGAGTCCTTGGCGCGCCGCCGAAAGCGCGGTGCTCGTCCCGGCGATGCCGCCGCCAATGACCACGAGGTCAAACGTGCCGCCATCTTCCGGCTGGTCCGGCAAGCTCAGCGCGGCGCGGCGGAATTTCGTCAACTCGGTGAGTTCGTTCGGTGGCAGAAACGAGGGATCCTGGCTGAACAGCACCGCATCGCAACGGCCCTCGAACCCGGTGAGATCGTGCAGCGCAATATTGACCTCGCCCGCGAACTCGTAACTGCCGCCATCCTGCCAATGCCAATCCACGCCCTGGGTGCCGAAGGTGGTGGCGAGAGGTTTTCCATTCACCAGCAACTGAAACCGGCCCGGCGCGCCCGGAGCCTTCCACGGCGCGACCCAGTCCCGAGTTCGCACCCAGACGCGATAGAGGCCGGGCGCGGTAAATCGCGCCGTCGTCACGGCATCGCGCACCGGCACGCCGAGCCCGTGCGCCAGCAGATACGGCGAGCCCATCTGATCCATGGATTGTTGGTCCAGATCCCAGCCGCCGGTATCGCTGAACTGCTCGGCTTCGAGCAGGAGATGTTGGCCGCGGGCCGGGAGCGCCAGCGCGAGCAGACCGAGAAAAAAGTGGACGACGAAGGTGAGCGAGAGGAGGTGGGTGGGGTGTTTCATGGGGTTATTGGGGTTTTACCGAAAACATCGCGCACGGCCTCCAGGTATTTCATCCCATGCACCGGGTCGGGTTCGAGGTACATCACCTTCTGGGGCGTCCCGCGTTTGTAGGGCTGAATCTCCGCCCAATCATGGTTCGCCCACAGGAAGGCGAATTTCAGCCGGTGATGGTTGGTCGCCTGGAGAAATCCACGGTCAATGGGCCGGTCAAGAAAAGGCCCGTCGTCGTAATAATACCAGTCGAAGATGAAGGCATCGATGCCGTGGTCGGCGGCGACGGCAATCTTCTGCGCCATGACCTTGGGATTGGATTCATCCCCGTAACCCGAGAGCGGCACCTTGGGCTGTTGGTGGCCGGGAAAGCGAGGTTGGGCGGTTTTGACCAATTCCCACTCGGACCAACCCGGCCCCTTGCACTTCACGTTGCGCGGATCGCCGGGATGGAAATTACCGAAGTAATAGCTCGCCACCGTGATCGGCGGCGTGGCGTGACTTTCCGCCGCCGTGCCGGCCAGGGTCGCGACCAACGCTCCGGCGATGGCCACCAAGTGTTCGCGCAGTCTGGAATCCATCGACCGCAGATTACCCAGGTCCCGGAAAAAAGGAAACGCTCAACTCGCAGCCGTGAGGGCGCATCTCCGAATGAGGACGGCCCGGGCACCGCGGTCTTCTCCTTCCCCCGCGG
>CAYHFE010000168.1:0-13228 GCA_964355375.1 uncultured Verrucomicrobiota bacterium | reverse complement strand
AAGCCTCCATTTCCTTTTGACACGCATTGGGCCCATGAAGCAGGGAGGGACGAGCCGCCGGCTCGTCCGCGCGCGCCGCGTTCAGCGGCGCAAACAGGAAACATCGAGCCGCGCGTCCCCATCCTCAACGGTGCGCGGGCCGGGCCGCTCCACTCAGAGACTCGTCTCAATCCCATCCGTTCGATCGTGGCATGGCCTTAGCTCTCTCGGTCGGTGCGGGTCGCGGGACCACCGCGGTGGCGGGAAGAATGAAGCGGTGGTTGCCGGTCATCTTCCGCGAGACTCGATCCTGACGTGGCGGAGCCGGTGGGCCGAAGCGGGAACGCCGGTTTAGATGGTTCGCCGGGCCAACGTCGATGAGCGGCGTAATGTCGGTAATTGGCCAGTCTGTTCAATTCACAACCTTGACGGCATGCTTAAAAGATACAGTCACGACGGGTACTTCGACGAAATGTTCGGCAGGGGCGGTGAGGTCCGGCCGCACTATCGGCAATTCGGCCCATTCATTGAGAACACGACGACGGATGAGTTCGAGCAGAAGCGGGAATCGGTGGACCTGGCTTTCCTTCGCCAGGGCATCACTTTCAATGTCTATGGTGATTCCCAGGGAGCGGAACGGATCTTTCCCTTCGATCTCGTTCCTCGCATCATTCCGGCGACGGAATGGGAGTTTCTGGAACGGGGGTTGAGTCAGCGCATCACCGCTCTGAATCTGTTTCTGCACGACATTTATCATGAGCAGCACATCGTTAAGGACGGTGTGATCCCGGCGTTTTACGTGTTGTCGGGAAAGCACTTTCGGCGGGAGTTCGTGAATTTCTCCGTGCCCAAGGACATTTACATTCATGTCTGTGGCACCGATCTGATTCGCGGTCCTGACGGCAGTTACATGGTCCTGGAGGACAATGGTCGCTGTCCGAGCGGAGTGAGTTACGTGTTGGAGAACCGCCGGGCTATGAAACGGACCTTTCCCGCCATGTTCGAGCGGATCGGGGTGCGATCGGTGGATCTGTATCCGCAGGAACTGCTGAAGATGCTCCAGCACATCGCGCCGGCCGGGATGGCGGATCCGACCGTCGTGCTGCTCACCCCCGGGGCCTGCAACAGCGCCTATTTCGAGCACACGTATCTGGCGCGCCAGATGGGCATTGAAATCGTCGAAGGTCGGGATCTCGTCGTCCGCGACGCGCGAGTTTTCATGCGCACGACCAAGGGGCTCCGGGCCGTCCACGTCATTTACCGCCGCATGGACGATGATTTCCTCGACCCCACGGTCTTTCGGCGTGATTCGATGCTCGGCGTGCCGGGGTTGGTCCATGCCTATCGCTCCGGCACCGTCTCCCTGGCCAACTCCATCGGCACCGGCATCGCCGACGACAAGGTGATGTATTATTTCGTGCCCAAAATGATCAAGTATTACCTCGATCAGGATCCGATCATCCCCAACGTGCCGACTTATCTGGCCAGCGAAGATCTGGACGCGAAGTACATCCTCGAAAACCTCTCCCAGCTCGTGGTCAAGGCGGCCAATGAATCGGGCGGATACGGGATGTTGATGGGGCCCAAGGCGACCGAGGCTGAGATCGAGATGTTTCGCCGGGAGATTCTGGAAAATCCCCGCAACTACATCGCGCAGCCGATGATCTCGCTCTCCCGGCATCCAACTTATGTCGGCGGCCAGTTCGAAGGACGCCACATCGATTTGCGCCCCTTCATCCTCTACGGGGAAAAGATTGTGATCGTCCCCGGCGGGCTCACCCGGGTTGCGCTGCGCAAAGATTCACTGGTCGTCAACTCCTCCCAAGGCGGCGGCAGCAAAGACACCTGGGTCCTTTACGGGGACGAATGAATCCCTGAACTCTCCACCCTTAACCTCATTTCGAGATGCTCTCCCGCGTCGCCAACTGTCTCTACTGGATGTCCCGCTCGATCGAGCGCGCCGAAAACATCGCGCGCATCGTGGACGTCAACCTGCAACTCCTCCTTGATTTCCGCAGTCTGGATGATCGGCGTTTGGCGGAGTATTGGATGCCGATTGTGCAGTGCACCGGCGATGAAGGCGCCTTTCAGCAGTATCATCCGAAAGCCACCGGAGCCAGCGTGACCGAGTTTCTGATCTTTCAGTTGGAGAATCCCAATTCCCTCGTCTCGTCGATTTGCCAGGCTCGGGAGAATGCCCGCATGGTCCGCGACCAGATCACGGTCGAGCTGTGGGAGGAATTGAACCGGCTCTATCTGTTCGTGCGGTCGCCCCAGGCCCGGCAGGTCTGGAATCGGAGTCCGAGCGAGTTCTTTCAACAGATCAAGGCCAGCACCCTGCAACTCATCGGCCTGACCTTCGCCACCTTGATTCGGAACGAAGGTTGGTGGTTCACTCAAGTCGGAAAACTGATCGAGCGCGCCGATAAGACCTCGCGCATTCTTGACGTGCGCCACCAAACCCTGCCGGCCCGGGGCGCTCCCGACGCCATCAGCCAGACCGAAGCGTTGGAATGGTCGGCCATTCTTCGATCGTGCAGCGCCTGGGACGCCTACAAATCGATCTATGGCGTCGAAGTGCACCCTCGCTGGGTCGCCGAGTTGCTCCTCCTGAACGAGGATTTTCCGCGCTCGGTTCGATTCTGCGTGACCGAACTCAACCGGGCCTTGCGCGGCATCTCCGGCGTGCCCGACGGCCGCTGCTGCAACGAAGCGGAGCGCCGGGCTGGCCGGCTGGTCGCTCAACTCCAGTTCAGCACCATCGACGAAATCTTCGAGCCTGGACTGCATGATTATCTCGACCGGCTGCAAATCCAGCTCAACGCCATCGGCGACGCCCTCTTCAACGCTTACATCTTCCAGCCGTTCAGCAATCTGGAGGACGAAATCATGGTGCAGCAAGAGGAACAGCAACAGCAGTGCGGCCCGGCTCCGTCCTCGAGGCGCGCCCACGCGGTTTCGTCCACCGAAACGTCCCGGCCCATGAGCTCCACCCCTCCCCCTGAACCCACCCCTGCACCCCTCCCAGGAGGGGAACTTTCAAAATGGGCATTCAGCAAAGCTCCCCTCCTCGGAGGGGCCGGGGGTGGGTTCAGAAGTTCAGTGCGCGAAGTTCTTGTTTCGGGGAACTCTCTCCCCGGCCTCCGGCCCCGCATCCTGCGGGTCGAGTTTCTCGAAAGCACTCGATTTCGCCCCGCCCTTCACGTCGTCCGGGAACCGATGAAATCGCGCCGTCCCGAGCAGCGCGTTCTCCGCGTGGCCGGGCTGCAATCAACCCTGGCGGCAGTGGCTTCAAGTTCAAGGGTAAGCGTTGCCGCCGCGGCTCCAACCCCTCACCCCGACCCTCTCCCGCGGGGAGAGGGAGACCTTCGCCGCCGCACGGGGACGATCCCTGAATCGTGAGTCGATCCGCGGCTTTGCATACTTTCCCCCTCCCTATGAACCCACCCCTACACCCCTCCCAGGAGGGGAACTGGCCACCAGCTCCCGCCGCGAAGCTCCCCTCCTCGGAGGGGCCGGGGGTGGGTTCAGGGGTGCAGTGCGCGAAGTTTTTGTTTCGGGGAACTCTCTCCTCGGGGTGAGGGAAAGCGCCACTCTCAACTGAATACCCACGGCCTAGAAACCTCCGATCATGTCCATTCACGTCGCCTTACATCACCAGACTCACTACCAGTATGACCGGCTCGTCGCGCTCGGGCCGCAAATCGTGCGCTTGCGCCCGGCGCCGCATTCGCGCACGCGCATCCTCAGCTACGCGCTGCACATCACACCCGAACCCCATTTCATCAACTGGCAGCAGGATCTCCAGTCGAACTACCTGGCCCGGCTGGTCTTTCCCGAGCCGACGCGGGAGTTTCGGGTCGAAGTGGATGTGGTCGTCGAGATGGCGGTTCTGAATCCGTTCGATTTCTTCCTGGAACCGGACGCGGAGCGCTTTCCGTTCGAGTATGACCGTTCGTTGGATCACGAGCTCGCGCCGTTTTTGCGGCGCTGCCCGGTCACGCCTTCGTTGGCGCGTTACCTCGGTGAGGCGAAACGGGAATGCTCGCTCCGGCCCGTTGCCAGCCAGGCCGGGGCCGTGGAGAAATCAAGAGCCGCCAGCGCTTTGCCTCGCACGATTGATGTTCTGGTCGCGCTCAACCAGAAGCTCTGGCGCGACATCAAGTACACCATTCGCCTCGAGTCCGGCGTGCAAACTCCCGAGGAAACGCTTCAGCTCGGGAGCGGTTCCTGCCGCGACTCGGCCTGGCTGCTCTGCCAAGTCTGGCGTCATCTCGGTCTCGCCTCCCGGTTCGTCAGCGGCTACCTCATCCAGCTCAAGCCCGACCTCAAATCGCTCGATGGCCCCAGCGGAACGGAAAGCGATTTCACCGACCTGCATGCGTGGTGTGAAGTGTATCTGCCGGGCGCCGGCTGGATCGGCCTCGACCCGACCTCCGGCTTGCTCGCGGGCGAAGGCCACATTCCCCTGGCGGCCACGCCCGATCCGCAAAGCGCGGCGCCCATCTCCGGCGTGGTGGATGAGTGCAAATGCGAATTCAAATTCGAAATGAACGTGACCCGCGTGCATGAATCGCCCCGGGTCACGTTGCCCTACACCGATGTCCAGTGGAGTCGGATTGAATCCTTGGGCCACGCCATCGATGCCGATCTGGCGAAACACGACGTGCGTCTCACCATGGGCGGCGAGCCGACGTTCGTGTCGATCGACGACCCGGATGGGCCGGAATGGAACTTCACCGCCACGTCGCCGCGGAAACGGATTCTCTCCGGCGCCCTGATCAAACGATTGCGCGCGCGGTTCGCGCCCGGCGCTCTTTTGCATTACGGACAGGGAAAGTGGTATCCGGGAGAAGCGCTGCCGCGCTGGGCCTTGGCCGCCTACTGGCGCAAGGATGGCGTGCCGATTTGGAAGGACGATGCGCTCATCGCCGACGAAGCGAAAGACTACGGTTTCGGAGCGAAGGAGGCCCAAGCCCTCGCGCAGCGTCTCGCCGAGCTCCTCGGGGTGGACCCCAGATGGCTCAGGCCCGCCTATGAAGACATCTTCTACTACACCTGGAAAGAGCGCCGCCTCCCCTCCAACGTCACTCCGGAAAAATCGAACCTCAAAGACAAAGAGGAACGCGAGCGGATCGCGCGGATTTTTCAAGAGGGTCTCGGCGAAGTTGTCGGATACGCGTTGCCGCTTCGGCGCGCCGGAGCGGGCTCCCCTCCGGGCTGGGTGAGCGGCTCGTGGTTTCTACGGGACGATGACATCCTCTGGTTGATCCCCGGCGATTCGCCGATGGGCTTGCGCCTGCCGCTCGATTCCATTCCCTGGGTGGCGGAAAAGGATTTTCCATGGATCTGGCAGAAAGACCCGCTGGAGCGCCGGCCTGCCTTGCCGACGGAACATGCCTTAAGACAGCCGTATTATCAGGCAGGAGGACCGCCGGCCTCCGGTTCTTTGGGGTTGCCTCGCGGAAACCCCTCTCCCGGCCTCGTCCGGCAGGGCACGGGCCATGCCAGGGGCCATCTGCGGCCGGATCGGCTGGAACCGTCGGCGCTCCCGGCGAACACGGCTTCGGATGATCCGACCCGCCGGCCGGCCATGCAGGAATCCGCCCCGTGGATTGTCCGTTCCGCCCTCTGTGTCGAGTCGCGCCAAGGTCGCTTGCATGTCTTCATGCCGCCGGTCGAAACCACGGAGGATTACCTGGAGTTGGTCGCAGCGGTGGAAGCGGCCGCGACCGATTTGGGTTGGCCGGTCATTCTCGAAGGCGAGACCCCGCCGCGTGATCCGCGTTTGCATCGTCTGGCCGTGACCCCGGATCCAGGCGTCATCGAAGTCAACCTTCACCCCAGCCAATCGTGGGATGAACTCGTCCACCGCACCACCGTGCTCTACGCCGAAGCCCGGCAAACGCGGCTCGGCACGGAAAAATTCATGTTGGATGGCCGCCACACGGGCACGGGCGGAGGCAATCACATCATCATCGGCGGCGAAACGCCCGGCGATTCGCCGGTGCTGCGCCGGCCCGACCTGTTGCGATCGCTCTTGACCTACTGGCAGAATCATCCGTCTCTGAGCTGGCTTTTCAGCGGCTGGTTCATCGGCCCGACCAGTCAGGCGCCGCGCCTCGATGAAGCCCGGCACGATTCGCTCTACGAACTGGAAATCGCCTTCCAGGAACTCGATCGGCATCTGGGGTGGACTGGATCGAGTTCGGCCGCCACTTCCGCGAATCCGCCGGCCTCCGTCGCTCCGCTCTGGCTCGTGGACCGCCTCTTCCGCAACCTGCTCATCGATAGCGCGGGCAACACCCACCGGACCGAGTTTAGCATCGACAAACTCTTCGCGCCCGAGAGTGCGGCGGGACGGCTTGGACTGCTCGAATTGCGGGCCTTCGAGATGCCGCCGCATCCCCGCATGAGCCTGGCTCAACACCTCTTGTTGCGCGGACTGATCAGTCGATTCTGGCAACAACCCTATCGCAACTCCCTCGTCCGCTGGGGCACGGACATTCATGATCGATGGATGCTCCCGCATTTCTGTGAGACGGATTTCGCCGAAGTGTTGCGGGAACTGCGCGAATTCGGCTACCCGTTCGAGACTGAATGGTTTGCGCCGCATTTCGAGTTTCGTTTTCCCCGCCTCGGCGATTTCGTCCAGCGCGATCTCCAGGTTGAACTGCGCACGGCTCTGGAACCTTGGCATGTCTTGGGAGAAGAACCGGGCGGCGGCGGGACCGTGCGCTACGTGGACAGCTCGCTCGAACGGCTCCAGGTGAAAGCGCGCGGCCTGATCGGCGATCGTTTTGCCATCACCTGCAATGGGCGCCGCGTGCCGTTGCATCCGACGGGTGTCAACGGAGAGTTTGTCGCCGGCGTGCGCTATCGCGCCTGGCAGCCTCCCAACGGTCTTCAGCCGACCATTGGCGTTCACGCGCCCCTCGTGTTTGATCTCTACGACACCTGGAACAGCCGATCTCTGGGCGGCTGCACCTATCACGTGGCTCACCCCGGTGGGCGCAGTCATGCCACATTTCCGGTCAACGCCTATGAAGCGGAAAGCCGGCGTCTCGCTCGCTTCTTCACCCAAGGCCATTCTTCCGGGACGTTCGTGCCAGAGGCCGCGCCATTGCTCCCGGGCAGCCCCTTCACGCTGGATCTGCGACATGGCTGAATCGCCCGATAACCGGGCTCGCCTTGGCCGAAACGTTGCGCTAGAAACGGCCCGCGCAATGAACGAAGCGATGGCTCCCCCAAGTCCCCGAGCGATGGAACTGCTGCGGAATTACCGGGCCGCGCCGGAGATGTTTGACGAGTCCTCCACCGGGGACGGGGCGCCGCGTTCTCACTACGACCGGCTCTTCGCCTCGCTCGAAGATCTGGGTCTCGGAGAATTGCGGCGGCGCGCCGAGACGGGCCAGCGCCTGGTCCGGGAGCAGGGGATCACCTACAATGTCTATGGTGACCCGCGCGGGATGGACCGGCCCTGGCAGCTCGATCCGATCCCGCTGGCCCTCGCGTCCGAAGAGTGGAAGAAGCTCGAAACCGGCTTGGTGCAGCGCGCCACGCTGCTCAACCAAATCTTGGCTGACTGCTACGGCCCTCAGAATTTGATCCGCTCGTCCTGGCTTCCGCCGGCCCTGGTCTTTGCCCAGCCCGATTTCCTGCGATCGTGTCATGGCATTGGCGTGCCTCATGACACGTTTCTTCATTTTTACGCGGCCGATTTGGCGCGCTCGTCCGACGGCCAATGGTGGGTGATCTCCGACCGGACCCAGATTCCGACCGGAGCTGGCTATGCCCTGGCCAATCGTCTCGTGACCTCGCGGATCTTGCCGGAAACCTTTCGCGATTGTCAGGTGGAGCGGCTGGCCGGTTTTTTTCGAACGGTGCGCGCGGCTCTGGCCCGGCTCGCCTCGCGGCATCAGGACAATCCCCGGGTCGTCATGCTCACACCGGGCCCGTTCAACGAAACCTACTTCGAACAAGCGTACCTCGCGCGCTACCTCGGCTACACGCTCGTCGAAGGCCAGGACTTGACCGTGCGGGATGACCGGCTTTTTCTGAAAACGCTCGGCGGCCTGGAGCCGGTCGATGTCCTGTGGCGGCGCGTCGATGACGATTTCTGCGATCCGCTCGAGCTGCGCAACGATTCCATGCTCGGAGTGCCGGGATTGGTGGAGGCGCTGCGCGCGGGCAACGTGGCCGTGGCCAACGCCCTGGGCAGCGGCCTGCTCCAGAGCCCGGCGTTCCTCTCCTTTCTGCCGGGGCTCTGCCGCCACCTGCTGGGCGAGGAGCTGAAATTGCCCTCCATCGCGACGTGGTGGTGCGGACAGAAGTCAGCCGCCGCCCACGTTTT
Organism: uncultured Verrucomicrobiota bacterium; assembly: GCA_964355375.1. Taxonomy (GTDB): domain Bacteria; phylum Verrucomicrobiota; class Verrucomicrobiia; order Limisphaerales; family SIBE01; genus CAYHFE01. Next base: position 4,896 of record CAYHFE010000168.1, on the reverse strand, counting down.
GGACCATCTCGACGAGCTTTTCATCAAGCCAGCCTTTCGTTCAGTGGGGCGACGAGGTGAATCAGGTTCGCCGGGCACTGCCGCGGAGCGCGAGGCATTGCGCCGCCGGATTCAATTTCAACCGGATCTCTTCGTGGCCCAGGAGTGGGCGAATCTATCCACGGCTCCGGCCTGGGAAACGAATGGCCTGGTCGCCCGACCCGTCGCCTTGCGCGTCTATGTCGTGGCGGGAGAAAACGGCTACCAGGTCATGCCGGGAGGATTGACCCGCGTCGCGTCGCCGGATGCGGGGCGATCCATCTCCATGCAGCGCGGGGGCGCGAGCAAGGACACCTGGGTGTTGAGCGGCCAGCCGGTCGAGGAGGTCACGCTCTTGGCCGGACGCGGCCAGGCCATCGAACTGCGCCGCGTCGGCAACAATCTGTCCAGCCGAATGGCCGACAATTTCTTCTGGCTCGGACGCTACGCCGAAAGGGCTGCTTTGATGGCCCGGCTGCTCCGCAGCGCGCTCCAGCGATTCACTCCGGAAAGCTCGGGTCACGCTTCGATCGTTCTCGCTCCGCTCCTGGACACGCTCGAAGCGCAGGGCCAGGTCGGCGGAACCAAGGATCAGCCCGACATCCGGCAACACCCCGAGGCGCTCGAAGCGGATCTGCTCGCGGCCATCTTTGATCCCGACCGCCCCGGCAGCTTGCGCGCCTTGGCGGACAAACTGCAGGGGCTCGCGGTCCTCGTCCGCGACCGGACTTCGAACGATCTTTGGCGTGTGCTCAGTCAGTTGGATGAACGACTCTCCACTCCCGCCAGCAGCCTGGTCATGCTGGCCGGAGACGCCGTTGGTATTCTCAATCAAGTGCTTCTCAATCTCGCGGCGTTTCATGGCCTGGCCCGGGAGAACATGACCCGCGCTCAGGGCTGGCGCTTTCTCGATATGGGCTGTCGCCTCGAACGCGCCTCTTATCTGGGTTGTCTGCTCGACTCAGCCCTGCGCTCGCCCGAATCGGAAAACCCCAGCGTGCTCGAAGCGGTTTTGGAAGTGGCCGACAGCACCATCACCTATCGCTCTCGCTACAGTCTCTTGCCTGACATCGGCGCCGTCTATGATCTCGTGCTGCTCGACGAAACGAACCCGCGGTCTCTCCTCTTTCAATTCAACCAGTTGGTCAAACACTTCGAGCGCCTCCCGCGGGAGCGGGAAAGCGCCCTGCCCAGCCCGGGCCAGCGCATCTTGCTGGAAGCCGTCACTCGCTTGCGCCTGCTGGATCCGCGGACTCTCGTCGGGTTGAATGGCGCCTGGCACGAAAGCGAAGTCGGCCGGGTCATCCAGCAAACCCTGCGGGAACTCCCGCGACTCTCCGACGCCATTGCCGTGAGCTACTTCGCGCATTCCGCCATTTCCCGGGCGGGAGGAGGGCTGGCCGCGTGACCTACGACATCGTCCATCGCACGGTTTACGACTACAGCGAACCCGTCACGGTTTCGCACCACTCCGCCCGGGTCGAGCCCCGGCCTGGCGCGACCCAGCGGCTCGAAAGTTTCACCCTCGAGATTGCTCCCCACCCGGCGCTGGGCAAGTGGCGCACGGACTATTTCGGCAACCGGGTCCGCTTCTTCACCATCCAGGAAATCCATGAGCGGCTCGAAATCACCGCCCTGAGCCGGGTGCGGGTGACGGCGGCCCCGCCGGTCGCGTTGGCGGGTTCGATCGCTTGGGAAACGGCGGCCGCGCTCTTCCGCGATCCGGTCTCGCCGGAGGTCATCGAGCCTTACCAGTTCGTTTTCGATTCGCCCATGGTCCGAGCGTCGGCGGAGCTGGCCGATTATGCGCGCGCGAGTTTTGGCGCGGGCGCGAGCCTGGTTTCTGGCGCGCTCGACTTGAATCACCGCATCCACCGCGATTTCAAATATGACCCGGTCGCGACGACGGTGGCCACGCCCTTGGAGGAAGTCATGGCGACGCGGCGTGGGGTCTGCCAGGACTTCGCCCATCTGGCCATTGCCTGCCTGCGTTCGCTCGGTTTGCCGGCGCGCTACGTCAGCGGTTATCTGCGGACCCGGCCTCCGCCCGGAGAGGAGCGGCGCGTCGGCGCTGACGCCTCGCACGCCTGGTTCTCGGTCTATTGTCCGCAAGCCGGGTGGATCGAGTTCGATCCCACGAACGATTTGGTGCCCGCCGAGGAACACATCACGGTCGGCTATGGACGTGACTTCGCGGACGTCAGCCCGGTGAGCGGCATCATCACGGGCGGCGGGCCGCATAAAATCCAGGTGTCCGTCGATGTCGCTCCAGTATGACGATGCGTTGGGAAATTCATCATCGCACGTTCTACTCGTATGCCGCTCCGGTGCGGGAGAGCTTCAACGAAGCGCGCCTCAAACCCGTGAGCAACGAGCAGCAAACCGTCGATTCGTTTCTCCTGAAAATCCTCCCGGCCACCCGGCTGCAGCATTACACGGATTTCTATTCGAACACGGTTCATCACTTTGAGCTGACCGAGCCCCATCAAACCCTCCTCATCGAGAGCCGCGCGGTCGTCCGGACGCATCCGCCGCCGCTTCTCCCGCTCGACGCGACGCCGGGGCCGATGTCGAGCCTGGCTGCGGCCGCCCGCACGGAGCGCTGTTCGGATTATCTGTTGGCCAGCCGCTACGTGGACTTGACCCCGGAAGGGTGGCGTTTGGCGCTGGACGCGGCGACCGGTCAGACCGACGTCTGGCAGACCGCGCGGTCTGTCATGCGATTTGTTCACGCCGAGTTCCGCTACGAACCGATGTCCACCCATGTGCACACATCGATGCGGGAAGTGCTGACGCAGCGCAAGGGGGTCTGCCAGGATTTCGCGCACGTCATGCTCGGCCTCTGCCGCGCGCTCAAGATTCCCGCGCTTTACGTGAGCGGGTATCTGGCGACCGAGCGGGCGAGCGCGACCCACGCCTGGATCGAGGTCTTTGTTCCCGGACACGGATGGTTGGGTTTGGATCCCACCCATGATCGCCAGCCCGATGAGCATTACGTCAAAGTGGCGGTGGGCCGAGATTACGCCGATGTCACCCCCGTCACCGGCCATTACAAGGGAACGCTCGACCGCACGATGGAAGTGGACGTCCAGATTCGGGCTCTGGATTGAGCCCCCGGCGGCATCATCGAACGCGCCCAAGCTGGAGTCTTCACCATCGACGGATTGGAAATCAACTTCATCAGCCGCGATTTGCTGATCCGGAACAACCGGGCGTCAAATCGTGACAAAGATCTGCGCGACACTCGGCTCATGGCGCAGACCTGGACAAGGCGGCAACCGCAAGAATGGCGAGGAGCATCTAACGCGGCGCGGTACACGCAGGGTTGCGTTCGATCTTGTCGGCCGGCGATGCTTTCCGTCCAGAGGGCCAACCGTCCGGTGTCATTCCAGCCGGGAGCGTCGCCCCAGGTTGGGATGGAACCGCACCGCTGGTGCTGGGACGGAAGGCGGTGAGTTCGGCGACGAGGGCGGGCCGGGGCCGACGCGCTCAGTGGGGTGATTTCAACAGGCCGCGCTCTCCCAGCCATTCCAGGGAGCGCTTCTGCCAGGCGTCCCATTCTTCGCCCTTGTATCCGCTGTAACCGTGATTGCCCTTGGGAAACTCCTGCAACTCCGCCGGAACGCCATGCGCCTTGAGCGCCTCGTAGAACATCTGGCTGTGTGCCACCGGCACGACCGCGTCCGTCCGCGCGTGGGTCAGGAACGCTGGCGGCGTTTTGTCCGTGACTTGCTTTTCATTGGACAAAAAATCCATGAGCTCAGCCGATGGGGAAGGCCCGAGCAGATTCTTGCGAGAGCCACCGTGCGTCGTTTCACCCATGGTGATCACCGGGTAAACGAGCACCATGAAGTCGGGCCGGCAACTCAGCCGCTCAACCGGGTCCGGCGACTTTTCATTGCCGGCGTCGAAGTGTGTTCCCGCGGTCGAGGCCAGATGTCCGCCCGCCGAGAAACCAATGATCCCGACCCGGCGGGGATCGAGCTTCCACTCGGCGGCACGGGATCGGACCACGCGGATGGCGCGCTGCGCATCCAGCAGCGGGCGATGGTAGTTGCCGCCCGGCAGCCGATACTCCAGCACCACCCCGGCGATGCCGTGAGAGTTCAACCAACGGGCGATGCCGTGGCCTTCGCCCTCCACCACCTTCCCGCCATAGCCGCCGCCCGGGCAGATCACCATGGCTGCACCCGTGGCCTGGCCAGGCTCAGGCAAATGCACCGTGATGGGCACCTCGACCTTTTCAGACTTCCCGTCGCCGAGCGGAGCCTCGCCCGGCCAGATGGATAAGCGCAGTGGTTCTCCCGCCGTGGTGAGTGGCGTCCAACAAGCGAACGCAGCGAACAGAATCAACGCCGTTACCGGCAGGCTGTGTCTTGATCTAGTTTTCATAGCGGTATGCTGGTTTGTCGCAGCCTCGGCTCCGAAGCTGGCCAATGTGTTTGAATGGATGGGAAAAGCGGACCGGGAGATTCGTATGGAATTCAGTTCGGCGATGAGGGCGGAGAGGAGGTTCGCGGCGGCGGCACGGGGGACGGCGAGCTGCGTATCCAACGCGTCCATCAAGGCCATCAGTTGTTCCACTTTGCGCACGATCCGGCGTTGTTCGGCCAGGGGTGGGAGCGAAATGAGGGGCAACGCCCCGGCACCATCCCAGCCTGAGGCAACGCCCCAGGTAACGAGGTGAAGAAGTCCCCGGAGCGCTGAAGGCGCGATCCACTGTGGCCGGTTCGATCCAGCGGACGCGTGAATGGTTTGGTCGTCGGCATGATGGGGCGGGCTTTCAGCCCTTGTGGGATTTGTTGGCCGTTTTCCCAGGGCGGTGCCCCATAAGCGCTAACTTGTTTAAGTGCTTTCAAACCATTTCGGAATTTGCAG
>CAYHFE010000167.1:0-13266 GCA_964355375.1 uncultured Verrucomicrobiota bacterium | reverse complement strand
GTTCATGGCCACGATGCACGTCCAATCGTTGGAGGTTTTCCCTACCCATGAACCGTCGAAAGGCAGGGACACGCGGCTCGCGTGTCCCTGTTGGCACCGCTGAACGCGGCGCGGACGAGCCGGCGACTCGTCCCTGCCTGGTGCAGGATCCCCTGGGCGAAACACCGATTCAACGGGCCGGTTGGGTCTCGAGGAAAACGGTTTTGCGATCGCCGTTCGAAAATGAGATCACGGTTATGAGTGCTTCTGAGCCACTGTTCACCATGTTGTGTTTCACGCCGGACGGAATCCGGATCGTCATTCCCGGCTTCAATTCGATGGCGCGGCCATCGTAGCTCTGCCGCCCTCGACCGGAGATGACGTAAAGAACCTCCTCGCAGTTGGGATGAAAATGGAGGGGGTTTCGCGCGCCCGGCAGGATCGTCGCGATCCCGACCGTCTGAGCCGCGCCGGGTGAGAGTTTGCCGTTCATCAACCACTGGAGCGTGCCCCAGACATTGGTCTCCACGGGAAGCTCCGCCGCATCCGTCACTTGGTCGATCCATTCGGCCGGGATCGAGGTCGTCGCCGTCGCGCTGGCCGCCACCACCCCAAATCGCATCGGCGGCGCCCCGCGCTGATGCGCGCCGATGTCGGGCGCCGATCCGGTGGAGCCGTCGCTGAAGTTGGGGATGACTTCTCCCCCACCCGCCCCCGGGCTTTCCGAAGCGAGCTGGAAACGGCCGATCAAGGTCGCGGGGTCGAATCCCGAGTGGGTGGCGTAGGCGGGTTCCCCGCGCTGGCCGTGCCTTTCCTGGCCGCTGGGGATCCGACCGCTATAAAGGTCATAGTCAAAATCGTTATCGGAATTCTGCTTGTTCTCGCTGGCGCTGTAATCTTTGGCCGCACGCACCTGAAGAATGTTGTTGCGCGACATCGTGTGTTTGACGATGCGATTGCCGCCCAAGCCGCCCGTCGGAAGCCATTCATCGGATCGGAAAAGGGTGTTGTGAAAAATGTACATCTGTCCCGTCATCCACTGTTCGCCATCGGCGTAACCCATCTTCAAGAAATGCATGCCGCCGGCCCCGGGCTGGGATTGGCTCCGTGTCACCACATTCCGCCAAATGTAGAGCGGGCCGATCGAAGCCGGCGCGTTGCCGATCATGTTCATGCATTGGGTAATGTAGTTGCCCCAGACCCGGACATTGCGACTGCCGCCCTCGACCTCCAAACCATCGTCCCAACAATGGCTCACCAGATTGCCGTAAATGTCCGAGTCCGGCCCCGGAGCGCCGCGGAAACTTCCATTGCTGCCGCCGCCGACGATGTCGTTGTACATGTGCTCCATGTCGGACCAAAACTCGTTATAGCGAATGACGTGATTTCCGCCCGCATTGAAGAGCGTGATGCATTGCGGCCCCATCGTATGGGTCGGGTAGGTCGGTTCATACCACGTGCTCCCGTCCCAAGTCGGATGGTGCATCTTGCAGCGCTGGATAATCAACCGCTGCAACGTGGCACTGCGGGAAAAGACGGCCGCATCGTAGTCCTTGCCAAAATGGGTCGCCGGATCCTGCCGTCCCCAATCCGAAATGTCGCAATCCTCGAGGATAATATTCTGCCCGCCCTCGATCTGAATCGCGCCCATCGATCTTTTCAGGTTGCCGCTGGACGTGCCGGCGCCTCGCAGTGTGAAACCGCGCACGATCACATTCGACGCGTTGATCGTGATGCAGGAATCGTGTTGATGGCGCACATCGATCGTGACACCCCGACCATCATAGACTCGATAGGCCCGGGGCGTGCCAGACTCGGTGATCGCCAAGGGCGTATCGCGGTTTTCTCCCCGCACCGTCGCTCCCACCGGGAACTCCTCGCTCCACGTCGTGGCCACCAGGTTGGTGACCGTGGCCGTCCCCACCAAGGTGAGTTGAACGTCGTAGGTGGTGGCCGGGGTCAGATGGACCACGCTTCCCCGGTAGTCCGCGAGATCCTCGTCGGTTCCGGCGATCGGATTGTAGCGCATGGACAAACCCTCTTTCCATTCGGTCGTTCCCTGGCGCCGATACCGGACTTGAACCTCCCGGTTGGCGGCTCCGCCCGGCGGGGACCAATAAAGTCCGAGACAATGAAAGGTGGGAATGGCGAGAGGGCCGCCGGCCAAGTTTGTAGGTTCCGCGCCGGCGACGTGGTTGGAGGCCCACGGCGCCAAGCCCAGCAAAAGAATTCCGAGTTTCCAAGTCAGTGTTTTCATAGTGGTCGGTGTCATTTCACCCTATTCTGAGTCAACCGTCAGGGCAATTGCGGAGTCACCAGGCGATAGAAGCGGGTCGCCGAGAGATTGGCCTCTGGCTCGAGCACGCTCACCGTGCCGCTCGCCGTTTGGGCTGGAAAATCCCGAAGCTTGAACCAAGCGCCCTGGATCAGCGATTCGCGATATTGCAGGGTGTAGGACTTCTTTTCCACAGCCGGAAAGCGCAGCACGATTTGACCATTGGCTTCGCGCTCAGCCGTCAGGGTCATCGAACTAGCCGCTCGACGCGGGTCGGTTCCGGAGAGAAACTCCTCCGCGTTCGTCAAACCATCACCGTCGGTGTCGAAAACAGCGTCGCGCGAATCTCTCGGATTAAGACCATGGGCAAGCTCCCATTCGTCCGGAAGGCCATCGCCATCGGAGTCCGGGGTCGCGATGCCGGCGTTGGATTGCCCGGGCGTCGGCGCGGGCAACGCCACGAGATGGTCGGAACCGTCGGGCAGGCGGCCCTGAGAGACCCCCTCCGCTTGGTCGGCATATTCAATGCGATCGATCAGTTGCCCAGACTCATCGTGAAGTTCGATTCGCCCGCCCTCCGCCGGCAGCTTGAAGTCGAGATGACCAGCGCCCGACCGCTCGTCCGCCCAGAGCCGGGCAAAACCGCCGGGCGGCACAACTGACAGGGATCGAATTTGAAACGCGGTCCCGTTCGCCGAAAGAGACAGACCGGTCAACGCCACCGGCAAAGTAAGGTCGCGGTTGTGCAGTTCGACCCAATCAGCGCTGTTGGTCGTGGCATGGGCCAGCCATTCATTGATGATGAGCTGGGAAGCGGAGCCCAACGCCGCCTTCTGGTTGGCCGTCCCGGGCGTCGGCATCATCAACCCCCAGGTTCGGGTTCCTGGATCCGCCAAGCCCACGGTCCGGTCGGCCATCTGCCGCCCGAAACTGACGGCATCGAGGACATTCGTTTGCCGATCGAAAAGAAAGAGATGCTCGCCATCCCGATCGAGGGCGAACCCCGCATGCAAATCGGGCGCGTTCGTCGCCGCGTCGCACCAGACGAGCAAGTAGCCTCCGGCCGAGACGCGGGTGCCGCCGGGAAAGACAAATTTCCGTGGGCGATCTCCGTCATCCGTCAGGCTGTAACCGGAAGCATCGATGTCCCGCGAGGTCGGATTCTGGAGCTCGATCCAGTCGGAATGCGACCCTGGGTTCGTCATCGCGCTCCCGTTCTCGGCCCTAATCTCATTGAACCGCAAACCAGGCGGCCAGGGCGCCGGAGTGAATTGCCCGGGAGAACCGAGCGGAACCGCGCTGGCGCGCCAGTTGGTGGGATCGGACGCGACGGCCGCCGGCTGGAGCTGTTCCAATGAGAAACCGCCCCCGTCCGCCGCGCGCGCCCAGCCGTTGGCGTCACCGTATTCCACCGAAGTGACCGTGCCTCCGTCGCGATTCTTCAAGGCCAACCGCTCCCCGCCATTGTCAAGATTGCCGCCAAACACTCCCGCCACCCGCACGCCAGGATAGCGAGCGGCGAAGGCGGCGGGATCGGCCGCCGAACTGAGCACGACCACGTCGTTCGGCCCCAGCCCGACGCCCATTGGAAAAGTATAATCAACTCCCTCCAAGCTCATCAGACTGAGGTCTAATGGCACGCGCCCCACGTTGCCCACTTCGACGAACTCATAGGCATCTCCGCCCGGCGGATGGTACATGATTTCGGTGAAGCGGAGCGCCGGCGCAAGCTCGCCCACGCTGAACGTCGCTTGGCCCAACGCGCTCCAAACGCCCCCGGACCAAACGCGCGCCTTGATGAGCGCCGATTCAGACAAGATCCATTCCCCGACGTAGGCCGAGGCGGTGGGCGCGACCTCGCCGACTCCATAGAGCCGGGGATCCGAGCTGTCGGTGGTGTAGTAAATCGTCCCCTCGCGCGAGGTCATGGAGAGCTTGAAACCACGGGCCACCAGCCCACCCGGGAGACTGAATTCCGGAGCGGCGACCAGCGGATAGAGCCCGGCCGCGCGAAATTGATCGAGGACGACGGAGGAGCGCCGCGGGAAATAATTAGCCGTATTGCCTGACGAATTGGTCAAGCCGAGCAGGCTGTTCAATTCCCTCAGCCATTCGACGTCGCGGGTGTAAGGCTGCTGGGCCCGCGCGGTGGCCACATCGCCCCAGCGCGCGGATTCGCAGACGATCGCCGGGTCGATCTCGCCGATCCGCTTCATGTAGAGCGAGGCCGGAACGTTGCGCTCGGGATGCGTCGGATCCCAGCCGGGGCGCTGGGGATCGACGTAAAAAGTGGCGCCATGGAAGAAATGTCGATGAACGCGATCGGCGAACTGGAGGCGGAACTCGGCGTTGGTGCGCAAGAGCGTGAACATCTCGGTCGGACTGGTCCGGTCATTGGCATTGAGGCGATTCTCCGTGGCGCTCTTCAAGACATGTTCGGCATCCCAACTGATGAAGCGGAATCCGGGGCCCGGCCGGCGGCGGCGCGCGGCATACCAATTGTGCGCCGCCCAATCGGTATTGCCGCCCCAGAAGTTGACGATCATGTAGTCAATGAACCACGGCACGTCCAGGTCTTGCTGCAACGCCTCGTAGCGAGTGTTGTCCTTCAACCCCGCGCGGGCCGTGGCAAACATCGCGTTCCACGCCGTCAGATTGCCGCTGACCAAGGTCGTGCCCGTGTGTTTCAGGACGTCGTATTCTTCCTTGGCCCCGCCAAAATGCTCGGCGCAGAACGAGTCGTCCGGCCGTTCGTGCAAATCGTAGAGCCCCCAGTAGAGACCGTTCAAATAGAGGTGGACGAAACGGCCGTGCGGCGCGACCCCGCCGACTGAATTCTGCAAGTCGCTCATGAATTGATCCCGGACATACTGCGCCCGATTCCGCTGGTCCGTATCGGTCATGTGATTCCAGGTGTAGTTGAGGCCCGCATCGAGAACCAGCGTATCGAAACGCCGCGCCGCCGAGGCTTCAAACAGCGGATACTCCAACTTGCCGGGCCCAAAATCCCCTTTGAAGAGCAACCGCATCGAGAGCTTTTTTGATTTCCAATCGTTCCCGGCGTTGCCGGTGCTGCTGCCGCCCTGAATTTCCAGGCCGCAATCGATCTGAAATCCTTTGCGTCCATCGGGCCAGATCAGCTCGGCGGAGGCCGCTTGCTGATTCTGGTCATTGCGCCGGGTGTAAACTCCGCGCGTCGGACCGAAAAGATCCTCGACTTTCATCACCACCGAAACGGACGGCAGGTTCGTCAGGGCCGCTCGCGCTCGGGCCGCGTCATGCGTGACTCCCAGGACCTGCGGATCCATCTCATAATCGCCACGCGTGGTGATGCTCGAAACCCAGTCCGCGGGAAATCCCGGCGGTGTCGCCGGTTGGGCCAAAACGCGTTCCGGAAAGAGGTAGGTGCGGGTCGTTACGGCGGACGGCAAATAATCCGTTCGATAGGCCGCGGCCCGCACCATCGCCGCCGCGCGTCCAGGCGCGCTTTCGATGCGCAAAGGGGCCGAGTAGGGTTGCCCGTTATCAGGTGAGGGTTCGCTTCCATCGAGCGTAAAATAGATCGAAGCGCCGGCGGTGTCCGTGGTCAGCGTGAGGGCGAACGGCTCGGTAAACCACCCCCGCTTGATGCTGAACGCGGGTGCGGCGACGACGCCCGCGAAGGATTGCATCGGGGGATTGGAGGCGCCCGGCGTGGGTCGAGCAAAATAACTCCACTCCCCAGTGGTCGTTCGGCCGTAGGCGATATCGCGGCGTTGGAGAGGAAATTCCGGCCCCAATTCCGTGGCCGCGCCGCGTGGAGATTCGGCGTCGAAGAGCGCCAAGTATTCGCCGGCCGGGTTCAACTTGAAGTTGGTGTGAAGTCGTTTCGTGCCGTCCGCGATGCGCCGGTCCTTACCCGACGCGAACACGATGAGGAATTGGCCCGGATTCAGAGTGATGCTCGGAAAAGTCCACTTGCCGGGGTCATCGCGTTCGTCGGTCAGCGACCAACCGGCCAGATGGACCGCATTGGTGCCACGGTTGAGCAGTTCGATCCAGTCCTCCGGTTCGCCGTCCTCGTCTCGCAGACCGCTTTGGTTGGCCGCCAGAAACTCGTTCAGGACAACATCCGCGGATTGCGGATCGACCCCATAGCTCCAGGGAAGGCCGTTGAAAACATTGCCGGGAGTGGCCAGATCGACAATCCCATGCCCTGGTTTCCAGGTCGCTTCGACCCGACCGATTCCGGGATCGACGAATTGGAATCGATACGGTCCAGCGCCCTCGCCCTGGACGAGGGCCGCCGCGCGGCCATTGACCAAGAGGTCTCCAGCATCGACGCCGATGACCGGCTCGCTGAAGATCACTTCAATCTGGCGCAAGTGGCGCACCGTTGCCCCAGCCACGGGAAGAAGACTCGCCACCCCGGGCGGCCCGAGATCGGGCAGCGTGTACTGCCAGACCGAGCCCGCCAGCGTGGCATCGAAGGCGTTGGGCGGCGTGGCTCGATCGACAATGCCATGCCCACCATCCCATCGAATTTCCACGATACCGGCCGCGGGCTGGGGGAAGCCGAAAACATAGGTCGTGTCGGCCCCAGCGACGCTGCGCGCCGGTTCGCCATTCACCAGCAAATCGTCCGCCTCCACGCCATCGACCGGTTCGCTGAAGGTCACCGTCATCTGGGTGAAGTCAGCGACCACTCCGGGAGAGGGCAAAACCCCGGTGATGACAGGCGCCGCCCAAGCGGCACCGACCATGAGCAGAGCGATTATTCCGGACACAACCCCTTCCGAAAACGGGGCCAGGAATCGATGACTCTTCATGAACCGGGGTTGTTTGAGTGGGGAGCGCGGCCGTCCCGGCTGCACCGGTCGGCGTCTCGCCGACCGGAAACAACCCGGGACACTGCCACGAGGGTTCGGCGGGACGCCGAACCTAGCAGGCGAGACGCCCGCGCTCCCCATCGCACCTTCAGGTTCATGGTCCCGATGCACGTCCGCTCGTTGGAGGTTTTCCCTACCCATGAACCGTTTACCGTGGTTACTTCGCCGGCGCTTCCAGCCATTGCACGGCGTCGATCACGACATAGCCATCGGCCCCTTGATTAGAAACGACGACCGCGGCGGGTTGGTTGGCGGAAAACTCGAAGAGGCCCAGCGGAACAAACAATCCATCGATCGGTGGGGCCAGTTTCTGATTCACCCAGCGCATCTCCTGGCCGCCGGCGTGATGGACTTCGACGCCGACCCGGGAAGCACGATTGTTGTTGGGAGTATAAGCGAGTCGCACTTCATAACGTCCCGTCTTCGGCAACCGGGTCTCGAACCGCGCGACGGCCTGACCCCGTCCCGTATTGCCGTCATGTCGATAGGCCTCACCCACCCACGGCTTGATCGCGGCGCTGGTCCACCAATCCCCCTTCAACTCAGCCCGGCTGTCATCGATCACCACGCCGGTCATTTTCGCCGGATCGAGCCCGGTTGAAGCGTTCGTCTTCCGCGTCCCAGTGGCTTCGAGAATCTGGCCATCCTTGAGCAAGCGCCCGCGCAGAGCGGCATACGGGACGTCCTGAACAGGCTGCTCCGCCTCGAGGGCCAGCGCCGCCGCCGTGGCCGCCGTTTGGCCCAGAATCATGAACACGGGCTCCATCCGAATGGAACCAAAGGCAATGTGCGAGCTCGAAACGCAGATGGGCACCAGCAGGTTGTCACATTCGCCTCGCCGCGGGACGATCGACCCGTAGGCGATCTCATAGGGTCCCTGGGTCGGCACGCCGATGTCGCCCTCGTTTTGGACAAAGCCATCGGCGGTGATGTAGCGCTGGACGTTGTGGGAATCGATGGTGTAGGAGCCCATCCCGATGGACTCGGACGTGGGGCGTTTCTTCAGGAGTTCATGCTCGGTCATGACAACTTGGCCGATCATGCGCCGGGCTTCGCGGACATAGATCTGACGCGGCCAGTGGCCGTTGTCGGCAAACTCGTCCCGGGCCAAGCCCCAGCGCTGCATCTTCTCCCGCACTTCCTTGGGCACCCGCGGGTCGTGGGCGATGAAATAGAGCCAGCCTTGCTGGTAGTTCTGATGTTCGCGAAGGATTTCCCGACGCCGTTCGTAGGACGCTTCCGGGTAGTCGTAGTTGAATCCGATGTTGTCCGTGCTCATCGGCCCGTGGTTGTTGGTGTCGGTCTTGTGATTGGGAATCGGGTCAAACTTGTCGAAGGTTTCGCGCCATCCCGCGGCGAAGATGCGGGCGAGCAACTCGTATTGGCCGGGATCGTAACCCTCGGGGCGGACGAACGGCACACGGTTATCAGGATGATCCGTGAGGCACATGCGATAACAGTAGGCTTGAATGCGGCGGTCGCCCTGGCCATAGACGCCGGGCGATTCCGAGCTGACGCGCGGCAACACCCCGCTCGAAGGATCACCGGCGATGACGTAGGGACTGATCTTTTCCTTCAACACGCCAAAGTGATGCCGATGATGCAGGACACCCGTCTGAAGACCGTTCCAGCGCTCCTCGTAAACGCTCTGGGCCTCGCGCCCCACATGGTACTTCACGCCCGCCGCGGCCATTAAATCCCCTTCGTAAGTGGCGTCGATGAACATCTTCCCCCGATAGGTTCGACCGCTCAGCATGGAGATGGCCGTGATTCGGGAACCGGATTTCGTCACCCCATGGGCTCGATTCAACCATTCGTCACGTCGCACGGGGATCTCGTACTCCTTGATCAAATCTTCGAAGATTTGCTCCGCGACATGCGGCTCGAAAATCCACATGGTGCGCTGCTCGCCGTCCATGGCCGGCGTCCCTTGGCCCTTGTTGCCGTATTCCTCCCGCTTTTGCCAGGGCCACGCTTCCGGAGTTTGATAGTACTTCCAGACCCGGCGATAGAATTCTCGGGCCAATCCGCCGATGACTGATTTGTCGCCGGTGTCGGTGAATCCCAATCCGCCGCTGGAGAGGCCGCCAAGGTGCGTTTCGGGACAAACGATGAGCGCGGACTTCCCCATTTTCCTGGCTTGCACCGCCGCCATGACGGCGGAGGCCGTGCCGCCGTAAACCACCAAGTCGGCCTCGTCGTCGGCTTGGGCACGCGGGATCGAGACGAGCAAGGCCAGGGTCAGGGCCAGAATCGAGAGTCGGTGCATGCCGTTTCTATAGCGCAAGCGCGTGGGAGGTGTCGAGATCCACCGCAGTTCTCATTTTGACAAGTATGTAGTCCCGGCTTCAGCCGGTCGCCACATAAAAACCGGCTGAAGCCGGGACTACATGCGTGGAACGGACCGTGTCCTGAGTCAAAATGAGAACTGCTGCGAGATCCAGGAACTTGAGGCTGTTCGGCGCGCCATTCTCGTTCCAAGCGGATCGAAGGAGCCCGCTGGGCAAAGAAAAAGACCACCCGGTCCGGGTGGTCTTGAATCGCTTGACGACGATGCGTCGAGTTGCCGAGTTACGCCTTGGCCACTTTGACCTTGCTCCGCTCCTTCTTCCGTTTCAGGTAAGCGGATCGTCGTTTTCGTTTTTCGATTTTGTTATACTGTTTGCCCATAACGCTCTTTACTTTGCCAACACATTTCGGTTGTTTAGCCAAAATATGAAGATTCGGTTCCTTTCCTACAATCTCTATTTATGCCTGGCCCTCCTCAGCTTATGGACCGGCTGCAAAACCACCGAGGAAAAGAAGCGCGGCCAAGACGCCTCCACGATTCGTTTTCACCTCGAAGTTAATTCGGATGGAACCGAGCGGAATCGAGGCGTGCCCATCTACCGGGAAAATCCCGTCTGGGTGAACGTCAATCGCGAGCCCTTTCTCACCGAGGCCGACGTCGTGCAAGCCGCCATCGTCGATTCGATCGGGGGGTTCGCCATTCGCATTCTTTTCGACCGCCATGGCACCCTGGTTCTGGAGAACGTCACCACCGGTCAAAAGGGCCGGCGCGCGGCCATCCAAAGCCAGTTCGGAGACGCCCGCTGGCTGGCGGCGCCGCTGATCACTCAGCGCATCACCACCGGGGTCTGGGTTTTCACGCCCGATGCGACCCGCGAGGAAGCGGAACGGATCGTCCGCGGTCTGAACAATATCGCCAAGGCCGTCAAGAAGGGCGCGCTCTAGCCCATTCTTCCTTCTGTGAAAGCCGCGCTGCACCTGCTCCTCCTCGGTGGATTGATCTCCGTCGCCAGCCCGGCGCCGCCTCCGGCCCTGCTTTTTCCGACCGCAAACCGGGCTCTGCTCAACCCGGAAGGCGGAGAGCAGTTTTTTGCCGGCACCGCCGGCCGAACCTGGACCAGTGGGACGTTTGGCTGTGTTCGCACGGAAGGTCAGCAGATCCATGAGGGCATTGACATCAAATGCCTCCAGCGCGATCGCCAAGGGGAACCGATCGACCCGGTGACCGCGACCGCCGACGGGACCGTGGTTTACCTCAACCATCAGCCCGGGCTCTCGAATTACGGACGGTACGTGATTCTCCGGCATCACATCGATCAGCTCGAGATTTACTCTCTCTACGCTCATCTCCGGGCCATCGGCGACAATTTGCGCGTCGGGCAAACGGTCCGAGCCGGCGATCGAATCGCCACCCTGGGCCGATCCAGCAATACCCGACAGGGCATCTCCAAAGAGCGTGCCCACGTCCATTTTGAACTCGGTTTCCTGGTCAATGACCGGTTCTCGACTTGGTACCAGGAAACTCTCCCCGGCCAACGCAATGACCATGGCGCCTGGAACGGCCAGAATCTTCTCGGACTCGATCCTCGATTGATCCTTCTCAGCCAGGCGAAGCTCGAATCGCAGTTCAGTCTCCTCAAGTTCGTGCGCCAACAAACCGAGCTCTGCCGCGTCTTGGTGCGCGACACCCGGTTTCCCTGGCTGAAGCGCTACCCGGCCTTGATCCGGCGCAATCCCGTCGCCGATCGGGAAGGCGTGGCCGGATTCGAGTTGGCTCTGGATTACAACGGCGTGCCTTTTCAGCTCGTGCCCAAGGCTCCTTCAGAGATTCCGAGTTCGGCCAAATTTCAGCTTGTTTCCGTCAACGAACCCGAGGCCCTCAAGCATCCGTGCCGGCATTTGGTCAACCGCAAGGGCGGCCATTGGGAGCTGGGCCCGCGCGGAGTCCAATTGCTCGGACTGCTCACCTACTGAACGCTTCCAACTATGAGCTCACCCTCGCCCTCGAACGTTGGACGGACGACGCCGGACTCCCCGCTTCTCTCGGTCACGAATTCACGCCGTTGGTGGGTCGTCGGCCTCTTGTTCGTGGCCTCGATGATCAATTATTTCGACCGAGCCACACTTTCCTTTGCGCTGCCCCTCATCTCCCAGGATCTCCATCTCGACCCGGCGGCGAAAGGCGTGCTCTTGTCCGCGTTCTTCTGGTCTTACGCCTTGATGCAAATTCCCATGGGACTGTGCGCCGACCGTCTGGACTTGCGCTGGCTTTACGCGGGAGCGTTTACGATCTGGTCATTCGCCCAGGGTCTCACCGGCTTTGCTACCACCCTGTCCATGCTCATCGCCTTTCGCGTGATTCTCGGGATCGGCGAAGCCATTTACCTTCCCGGCGGCACCAAGGTGGTCAGCCTCCTTTTTCCCCTCTCGCAGCGCGGCCTGCCTTGTGGGCTCTTCGACTTCGGCACTCGCACCGGTTTGGTGCTCGAAGGACTCGTCGTGCCCTGGATGCTCCAGCGCTACGGCTGGCGAACCTCCTTCGCCGTCATCGGGTTCTCCGCCTTGGTCTGGCTCATTCCGTGGATGATCTTCTCGCCGCGTGGCCTGCGAACCGCACCGTCGCAAAGGCAGCCGCTGCGGCGGATCTCCCTGGTGACGGACCTGCGCGTCATGACGGCCGCTTACCCCAAAGTCGTGTCGGCTTTCTTCCTGGCGCTCGCGGGCGGAGCGGTGGCCTATCTCCTGCGCCCGGCTGTCTTGACCGCCGGAAAACTCCCTTTTCTCGCGGTCATCACTCGCGGCGCCAACCTCCCGAGTCAAGACCAAGCCTTGATCCCCGGCGCTCAAGCGTCGTTCAACCTGGTCCTCGCCGGGCTGATGATTGGCGCCATCGTCGGAATTATTGTGGTGCAACTTTTCGGACGCCCACGGGCCGTTCTCCAACCGGAGCAGGAAGCGGTTCTGCTGGTCGCAAGAAAACGGTCGCGGAATCTTTTTGGCATCTGCCTCGGCTTCTTCTGCTTCGACTACTATTGGTATCTGCTCGTGACCTGGCTTCCGGATTATCTGGTCACGGTCCGTCACCTCACGATTTTGAAAGCGGGAATCTTCGCGTCCCTGCCCTTCCTCGTCTTCGGAGTGAGCCAACCGGTGGGCGGATGGATCGCCGACCGGCTCGTCCTCGCCGGTTGGGATGAAACTCGCACCCGCAAAGGGATCATCACCGCCGCTTTTCTCACGGGATTGCTCCTGATTCCGGCCGCCTTGGTTCAGAGCGCCAATGCCGCGCTCGTCTTTTTCATCTTGGGCTGCCTCGTCGGATTATCCACGCCGAACATGCTGGTGCTGCTCCAGGGCTGCGCACCCTCCGCCGAGGTGGGAGTATGGGTGGGGGTCTATAATTTTGTCGGCAACATCGCCGGCATTCTCGCGCCCATCATCACGGGTTTGGTCATTCAGGTGACCGGTTCCTACACCCCGGCCTTCGTCCTCGCCGCCGGGATGATCGCGGCGGGCCAGCTTGCCTTCTGGTTCATCGTCGGCGACCTGAAGCGACCCACGTAAGCGGGATCTGAAGTGCGGCGAGCTTTCCGCCTCTCCCTGAACCGTTCGTCAACCGGGCGGGTCGATATTCGAAAGAAAGGCAGGAAAACTCCGCCAGGTCTTGGAGTGCGGCAGCCCTCGGACGCTTTCTCCGCCTCGGTCAAAAGCGCCCGAGGGCCGGCGCACTCCACGACGCTGGCGCGGCGCATCGGGTGCCGTTTGGTTCATGGTCACGATGCATGAGCCGGACGCATCGAAGCTTCCCATGAACCGTGTGATCCACAAACCGTTGATAATGAAAGAGGGTTTGAA
>CAYHFE010000166.1:0-13277 GCA_964355375.1 uncultured Verrucomicrobiota bacterium | reverse complement strand
TCGGGACCATGAACCCATCCAACGGTGGGGCGAGACTCCGTCGAGCCCTGAAATCGTTGCTGGCAGAGAAGTCAGGGCTCGACGGAGTCTCGCCCCACCCAGGTTCATGCAAGGAACGATCCCACTATTGCGGTTCCAGGGTGATCACATCCCTGGCCCGAGCGGCGGGAGTGACCTGGAGTTCGCCCACTTTGCCATTTCGATAGACGCCTTCCACCGTGGTGCGGAACGGCGCATGCAATTTGAATTCGACATCCCAATCCTTGGGCCAGGCAGGGAACAGCAGGATTTTCTCACCATCGCTCTGGAGCAACATCGTCTGGAGGGCCATCAGGCCATTGCCTCCGTGATCTTGATCCGGAATCCAATCGAAGTTCGGCCCCCAAAAGGCCGGGAATCGGCTGCCGCGGTGCGAGGTCGCCAACCGGTTCACTACGAATCTCCGCGCCTGCTCCGCCAAGCCGAGAAACGCCGCCTGAGTATCGTCCTGTTGCCAGCCGTGATTCCCCTGGAAGCGCCGCCGCGCGAAGGTCGCCCGCCCCACCTCCAAGTCCGGTTTACCGACGCCGAACAAGCGATAGGGAAAGACCGCGTAGAGCTCCGGGTTTTCCATATTCTCCAAGGTGCGATACCCTTCCGCCGGCCAAAGGATCTTGGGCTCGCCGTATTTCTTCACCGGGATGGGGGGCAGTTCCTCGAACAACTGACGCCAGGCCGCGCGCCGAGTTTCGCCGATCATCTCGTTGGGCAGCGCCAGCAATTGGCTCAGGACAAATCGCAGCCCCGCCACTTCCGGCATCGGATTCTCACATTCCCACCACGTCTCGAGGGCTTGGGCCGGTGCGAACAAGATCCGGCCGCTCGGTTCTCTCGGATAATGGCGCGCATAAAACTCGAGGATGGCCTCAGCCAGCGGCAGCAGGTTGGCTCGGAAGAATTCTCGATCTTGCGTGAGCGCGAAATAGTCGATCATCAGGGCGGTCAATTCCAGGCCGCCCGACCAGTAGAATCGAATGTAGCGATTCCGAGCCCGCCCGAACGGCTCGTCCGCGCGATCCCAGCCATAGCCAAATTCGCCGTTCGCATAGACGCCCCAGAAATACATCGTCTCCGGAAAGAACGCGCCGTCATGCCGGTAATAGATCTGGGTGCGCGCCTGGGCCAGCGGCAGCGCCTCGCGATACATCCGGAAGAGCGGCAGCAGCAAATCAAAGTCTCCCGCGGCCAGCATCGGCCAATAAGGCAAGCGGGTGTTTTGAAACCAGTAACACCCGCCCCACCGGCGGTAATCGGCGTCCGATTGGCCGACGACATCCACGTTGAAAATCGAGCCGTTGAACTTGATCGGAAACGCGCCGCGCCCGCCGCTGGCATTGATGAACCGCTGCAACGCGTAGCCTTGGGTCGCCACTTCATGCGCGGGCCGAGTGGGCGCGGCCGGCTCTCGCGAAGCCACAGCTTTCCCATTGAGATAAATCTTTTTCTCGCCCGTCCGGGCGTCGAAGACCGCCGCCAAGTGAGTCCACCGATAGGCCGGCAATTTCGCCGCGTGAGTCAAGGCGCCATCCTGCACGAGAAACCGCGCCGAGTGGGCCGGATAGGTGTCGAGCAGATAGCCGTTGCTCGTGCCGGCTTCGGACTTGTCGATGATCCGCGCTCCGCTCCCCGGCAACAGGGCCGGTCGGACCCACGCCTCCAGGGTCACCGCCGCTTCGAGATCGAGGGCCGCGCTCGGCGCCACCTCCAAGAACCCGCCGTTGTTCAGACGCACGGCGTGGCTCCCCGGACCGCTCGGACCTTCGACCACCCGCACGTCGCCGATGGCTCGCGCGATCAACCCAGTCGCGCCCTGGCTCGCGAACGTGGCATTCTGCCCATTGCCAAAATCCCATTCCGCCACCGGGCCGGGCCAGTCCGCGAGGTCCGGCGACCGCGCCAGCACACGCCGGATGATTTCGTCGCCGGTCAAGGCGCGGTCAAAAATGGCGACTCGGCCAAGGTCGCCGGTGAAACGGTTTTTCCCGTCGCTATCCGCGCCCAGGCGCAAAGGCAGGCCGTTGCGCGCCATCTTGGCTGCGGCCCAGTTGACCTCGCGCGAGGCCGTGACCCGCACCCAGCTTCGATTCCAGAACTCATCCCACCACTGGCGATGCGCCTCCCGAGCCGCTTCCCGGTCGCCGCCACCGCCGGCTGCCATCGCGCGCTCGAGCTGGGCCAGCCAAGCCGCCGGGGTCTCGGTCTGCGCGGTCAGTGCATGAACGGCGACGGCAAATCGCGAGGCCGGCCGGGCGGACCGGAGAGTCGTGGGGCCGATCCGAGTCAAGCCATCGCCACGAATCGCTCCGCCAAACGTCCGATCGAGCAGCGGATCTTTCGCCTGTTTGAGTAAGGCCTCGAGGCCTTGGTGTCGCAAGGTCGCCGGCCAAAGCGACGCGGTATTTCGATGATACCAAATCACGCGGTCGGGCGAATCCTCCACGATCACGTCCGGGTAAACCATCGGTGGCTGATCTCGAGCGAAGCCATCGACTCCGTTGGCCTCATCCCCAAGCAAGGCGCGTTTCTCTTTTCGCCACATTTCCAACGAAACCTCCAGTTGGATGGGCTGCTGGCTTTCCGCCTCCACCCAAATGATTGGATGATTCGCCTCCGCCCAGATGCGCAACGTCATCGGCGCGTTGGAGGCGCCGGCGGCGATTCGGATCTCGCCTTGTCGGAGTTTCAGCTCTTGTCTGAAAAATGAACCTTCGCGAAAGGGATTCGGCTCGATCCTCACCCGGACGCGGCCCAGCTTGAGCAATCGAGCGTGTTCGTCCCAGGCGTCCGTCTTCCCGAGGTAAAAGAGAAGGTCACCGCCTTTCTCGACCCAGAGATTCAAACCCAGGTCCCCATTGCCGAGCGGCATGGACCCGGACGAATCCACGCTCGGCGAATCCCAGACGACGTTGGAGGCGTCGAGTGGATCGCCGGCCCGGACATGGCTTGATCCAAGGCGGCTGAGAAGAACACTCACCACGAACAAAACGAGGGCGCAACGCACCCACCGCCCCATGAACCGGGGTTGTTCGAATGGGGAGCGCGGCCGTCCCGGCTGCACCGGCCGGCGTCTCGCCGACCGGAAACAACCCGGGGCACAGCCACGAGGGTTCGGCGAGACGCCGAACCCAGCAGGCGAGACGCCCGCGCTCCCCATCGCCCCTTCAGGTTCATGGCCATGATTCACGTCCAATCGTTGGAGGTGTTCCCTACCCATGAACCGTTCCTTAACCGTGCGGCTGATTTTTGAGAGGAGGGCCGAAGAACGCCGCCAGGTTTTGGAGTGCGGCAGCCCTCTGCCGCTTTCCCCGCACTCGGCCAAAGCGCCGGAGGGCCGGCGCACTCCAAGACGCTGGCGCGACACAGCCCACTCCATTCGGTTCATGGTCCCAAGGCGTCGCATCACGGGCTCCAGAGGGTCGCGGCGATGTAGCGTTCCGGACCCGATTTTCGATCCCAAGATTCGTGGTCACCCAAACGCACGGTGGACGGCATGATGGCGTAGCCCTTGGGTTCCGGCCCGATCCAGGCCACGAAATCCCAAGTCCGTCCGCCGTCCGTGGTCCGGGCGCAGAACGGCCGGCCCTCCCGGCCATTCGATTTGGAAGCGGTCAAAAACAGCAGACATTCGTTCGAACTATTGACGATGTAATCCGTGCGCGCGGCCACGCCTAATTGACCGAAAAGCGGCAAACGAAATGGACCCTCCCAACGATGACCGCGATCGGTCGAGTAATAGAAGCGGGACGGTCCGACGTGGACGTCGGTCATGCGGATCGACAGGGCAAAATCGGGGTGCCGGAAGTCAATTCCCCCGGGACAATCGCGCCAAGGCTTCTCCTTCAATCCAGGTGGGACCACGCCATGCAGGGCGGTCCCAGCCGGCACCAGAGCTCCGTCGGCCGACGGATTCTCGATGGTCCACGTTTCCCCGCCATCACGACTGCGGGCGAGCAGGTGCTCCTCGGGCTTATCGCGATGGATGTTGTGGCGTTCGGGCCCGAGATCCTGGTGATACCCGGCGCTGAAACCGACCAGGATCTCGTTCCCCCAAGACCACAACCCGTGATTCGCCGGCCAACCGCCGAAGCGGCCCGGCTCGTCATAGACGCGGACGTGCTGGAGATCGGCTGGTCGGGGCGCTCGGGTCGGTCCCGAGGCGATGGAAGGTTGGCGAACCTGTTTAGCGCCGGATCCGGCGAGAAACTGCTCCCGAGTCGGCGTTGGGGACCGGTCCCCAGCGGCGCAGGCGGTCGCCGCCATCATCGCAACCCACACGCCTAATCCGAAGGTTTCACACGATTTCCCGGGGAGCGCACGCGCCCTCGCGGGCTGATTGCGGCGCCTCGCCGCAATCTTGGTCCTCCTGCCTGCAGGGCACTTTGTCCTTGGTGGAGCGGTCGAACCCGTCGGCGGGGCGCCGGCGGGCCCACGCGGGGGCGCGTGTGCTCCCCGGGAAATGCGAAGCGAACAGGCGAACCAACCGGCGACGGATTTCGGGAGGAGAAACCGGAGAAGCGTCATGACGCCAGTGTGCCGCAAGAAGGAAACCGTTGACAAGTCTGGCGCGGCCGTGGGCAGCAGTTCTCATTTTGACAAGTATGTAGTCCCGGCTTCAGCCGGTCGCCACGTGAAACCGGCTGAAGCCGGGACTACATGCGTGGAACGGACAGTGTCCTGAGTCAAAATGAGAACTGCTGGGCCGTGGGGTCACGAGCCCGGCTCACAAAAATCCGACCCACCACGAAACAAGCGAAATACACGAAAGAGAGAGAGGTTCGTCCCGGAGTCCGTTTCGTCAGTTTCGTCCCTTTCGTGGTTCAATTCTCTTCCCTGGGGCGGTGCCCAGCGCGTCCGGCTTTCGGTTTGACATTGGTCTCTGAGACAACATCCTTGCCGCACGCATCGACCCGGGTCGGAGAGAACCGACCGGTCACAACGCAACGACGCAAGATGAAAAATGGTTTGAATATTCGTCAGGATGGCGCCTTGGATCTGCTCTCGCTCGGCGCTTTGGTACATCGATTGGATCCCGGCATCATTCCTTTCCGCAAAGCCACGGAATGCCAGATTCATGTGAGCGGCGGCGAGTTTAACGTGGCTGCCAATCTGTCCGATTGCTTCCGTCTGCGGACCGGGATCGCCTCGGCGATGGTGGATTATCCGATTGGCGACCTGATCGCGGAGCGGGTCCGCGCCATGGGAGTGCAAGGTTTCTACAAGCCGTTCAAGCATGATGGCGTCCACGGTCCCAACATGGCCACCGTTTATAGCGACCGTGGTCAGGGGGTGCGCGCGCCGGTGGTGTTCTACAACCGTTGCCACGAGGCGGCCGCGCAATTGAAGCCGGGCGATTTCGATTGGAAATCCATTTTCGCACGAGGCGTCCGCTGGTTTCATAGCGGGGGCATTTTTGCCGCTCTTTCCGCCACCACCGCCGAGGTGATCATCGAAGGGATGCAGGCGGCCAAGGCGGCGGGAGCGATCGTTTCCTTCGACCTGAATTACCGGGCCAAGCTCTGGAACATTTCCGGCGGTCACGAACGCGCCGTGGCCATCCTGGACCGCATCGTCAAGAACGTCGATGTCCTGGTCGGCAACGAGGAGGACCTGCAGATGGGCCTGGGCATTCCCGGGCCGGAAGTGGCCGCGAAGTCCAAGCTCGATCCGAGCGCGTTTTTCGGCATGATCGGCAACGTCGTCAAAAAACATCCCCAGATCAAAGTCGTCGCCACCACCCTGCGCGAAGTCCACTCGACCAATCGGCACAGTTGGGGCGCGGTCGCCTGGATCGATGGCCAAACCCACGTCGCGCCCACCTGCGAGCTCGACGTCGTGGATCGCGTCGGCGGCGGCGATGGCTTTGCCGCCGGGTTGTTCTACGGGCTGCTCCAAGAGGAATCGGCCGAGGATGCGGTCAAGCTGGGCTGGGCGCATGGCGGTCTGCTGACGACGTTCCCCGGGGACACGACCATGGCGAGCGTCGAACAAGTGCGCGCCTTGGCCCAGGGCGGATCGGCCCGGATCCAGCGTTAGAACCTGTTTGAACAATCGTATCGATCGGAGGAGCCGAGGTGACGAGACTCTTCTTCTCCACGAAATCGACCGACTTCAATCGGAGAGAAGTGAGTCTCCTCACGTCGTCTCCACCTATTGAAACACGCGCTTAAGCCGCGAGACCCGCGAGGTGATGTCTATGAAACAATATAACGTCGGAATGATCGGCTACGGCTGGGTGAGCGGGGCGCACATCGCGGCGATCAATGCCACGTCGCTGGCCCAGGTCACCGCCATCTGCTCCACCCGGACATTGGATCCCGCCGAACTCAGCGCCAAGCATGGCGGATCGATCCAGTGCCACACCGAGGTCGAGACGATGCTGGCGGACCCGAACATCCACGTGATTTCGGTCTGCAGCTATCCCCAGGATCACGCCCGGCAAGTCATCGCCGCCGCCCGGGCCGGCAAGCATCTCATCATCGAGAAGCCGCTCGCCTTGAACTGGGCCGATTGCCAGGCCATGCAAGCGGCGGTTCAAGCCGCCGGCGTCAAAACCTGCGTCTGTTTTGAGTGCCGTTACTCCAGCCAGTTTCTCACCATCAAAGCCGTCCTCGACCGCGGTTTGCTCGGCACGATTCATTACGCCGAGGTCGATTATTATCACGGGATCGGGCCGTGGTATGGACAGTTTCGCTGGAACATCCGCAAGGACGCGGGAGGCAGCAGCCTGCTCTCGGCGGGTTGCCACGCTCTCGATGCTCTCCTCCTTTGCCTGGGCTCGGACGTCGAGAGCGTCAGCAGCTACGCCACCGGATCGGTGAACCAGGATTTCGCGAAGTATGAGTATCCGACGACCAGCGTGACTCTCCTGAAGTTCAAGAATGGCCGGATCGGGAAATGCGCCTCGTCGATTGATTGCCTGCAGCCCTATTACTTTCACACGCACTTGCTGGGCAGCGAAGGCAGTCTGCTCGACAATAAATTCTTCTCCACGCAGCTCGGCGGGCTGAACAAACAGAAGTGGAGCGACCTTTCCATGAAGCTGCTCGACTCCGGCGACGTCTCGGATCATCCCTACGAAACTCAGTTCGAGCATTTTTTCCGCGCGCTCGAGCAGGGCCAAGAGATGCCCTTGACCGGCCTGAGCGACGCCCTCAAGTCGCACGAGATTCTCTTCGCCGCCGAGCGCTCGATCGAAACGGGCGCGGCGGTTCGGCTTTAGGCTGAAGTCTGGGCGGTCCGGGTAATCCGCGACCCGCAGTTTGGACGGAACATTGATCTGTTCGGCTTCGCCAAAAAGTCCTAACCTCTTTTCCCGATGTTAACGCGCTTACGAATCAAGGATTTCAAACGTTTTCGGGACGCTGACATCGAACTCGGCCAAGCGGTTGTTTTTATCGGTCAGAACAATTCAGGTAAAACCACGGCGTTGCAGGCGCTCGCGCTTTGGGATGTCGGTCTTCGCAAGTGGAACGAAGAGTACCAAAGTAAAACCGCTCCGGCCCAACGTCCCGGCGTGACCATCAATCGCCGCGACCTCGTCGCCATACCCGTTCCCGGCGCCAACCTTCTCTGGCGAAACCTTCACGTCCGCGACGTCAAAAGAGTCAATGGCAAACAACTGACGAACAATGTTCGGATCGACATCATCGTGGACGGCGTGAACGACGGCAGAATCTGGAGTTGCGGACTCGAGTTTGATTACGCCAATGAGGAATCGTTCTACTGCCGTCCTCTTCGCTTGACCGAAGGCAAGGAATTGCGGCGTCTGTCCGTTCCGCCGGAAGCCGCAGGAACTCTGATGGCATTTCTTCCACCCATGTCGGGGCTGACGGATCGGGAATTTCTGAAGCAACCCGGCGAGATTGGTTTTCTTATCGGGCAGGGGGAGACGGTTCAGGTGCTCCGAAACCTCTGTTATCAGCTTTTCAGTTGGCCTGAAAACCAGCGCGCATGGCCGGAGGTTTGCGCACACATCCGATCGCTTTTCGGGGTGGAACTGCTGCCGCCGAAATTGCTCGAACGCGCTGAGATCACGATGGCCTATCGCGATTCGGAAGGGTGCGTGCTGGACCTTTCTTCGGCGGGCCGCGGCCTGCAGCAGACCCTCCTTTTGCTCGCCCGGCTCTATGCCAACCCGAAAACCGTTTTGTTGCTGGACGAACCTGACGCCCATCTCGAAGTCCTCCGACAGCGCCAAATCTATCAGTTGCTCACGAACGTCGCGGCCCGCCAAGGTTCCCAAATCATCGCCGCCAGCCATTCGGAAGTGGTCCTGAACGAAGCCGCCAACCGTGACGTCGTCATCGCCTTCGTCGGCCCACCTCATCGAATCGACGACCGCGGCGAGCAAGTGCTCAAGGCACTGACTGACATCGGTTTCGACCAGTATTATCAGGCGGAACTGAAGGGTTGGGCGCTCTATCTGGAAGGATCGACCGATCTGGCGATTCTTCAAGCGTTTGCCGAGACTCTGGAGCATCCTGCCACACGCATCCTGGAACGTCCTTTTGTTCATTACCTCACGACCAACCTTCCGAGCCGCGCGCGCGAACACTTCTTCGGTATTCTGGAAGCCAAACCAGATTTGGTTGGATTTGCCTTGTTCGATCGCATCGACAAGCCGCTGGCCAGCGGCACACCCCTCACGGAGACCATGTGGCAAAAGCGCGAAATCGAGAATTATCTCTGCCAGAAAACTGTTCTCCTGGCTTATGCCCGATACGATCAAGCGGACGACTTGTTCGGTCGTGCGGAAGCGGGCCGACGCGAACGAGCCATGCGCGAGTGCATTGAGGAAGTGACCGGCGCGCTGGAAACGTTAGGCAAACCCAATCCCTGGTCGGAGGACGTGAAAGCCAGCGACGATTTCCTGAACCCGCTGTTTGAACGCTTCTTCAAGAAGCTTGGCTTGCCCAATCTGCTGCGCAAAACGGATTACCATATCCTCGCCCGGCTTGTGCCAAAGGATTCCATTGCCCCGGAAGTCATCGCCAAGCTCGATGGCATCGTTGCGGTCGCGCGCAAAGCCAAACCCAAGGAAGCCTAAATACCCGGTTGCATGCCCGCTCGCTCCACTCTCGGATCCCAGAATCCCGCCGCCCTGGCCATCGTGGCTCATCCCGACGACATCGAGTTCTCCATGGCCGGAACGCTTCTCCTGCTCCGGCAAAGCGGCTTTGAAATCCACTACATGACCGTGGCGAGCGGCTCCTGCGGCAGCGCGCAACACTCCGCCGCGACGGTTCGCCGCATCCGCCGGCGCGAAGCCCAGGAAGCGGCCAAACTCCTCGGCGCCCAGTATCATTCCAGCCTCACGGATGACCTGGAAATTTTCTACGATCTTCGCACGCTGCGCCGTCTGGCGGCGGTGATTCGCGCGGTCCGACCGACGATTGTT
Organism: uncultured Verrucomicrobiota bacterium; assembly: GCA_964355375.1. GTDB lineage: Bacteria > Verrucomicrobiota > Verrucomicrobiia > Limisphaerales > SIBE01 > CAYHFE01. Next base: position 3,841 of record CAYHFE010000166.1, on the reverse strand, counting down.
CTCACCCATTCGCCGCAGGATTACATGGAAGATCATACCAATACCTGCCGGCTCGCCGTGACCGCAACATTCGCCCGCGGCATGCCCAATTTTAAGACCGTCCCGGCCCGGGCCACGATCGATGGCGACGTCACGCTCTATCATGCCATGCCCCATGGCTTGCGCGATGGACTCCGCCAACCGATCACGCCCGACCTCTTGGTGGACACCACTTCCGTCCACGCGACCAAGCGCGCGGCCTTGTCCGTCCACCAAAGCCAGAAAGCTTGGCTCGACGTCAGCCAGGGAATGGATTCCTATCTGAAGGTGATGGATGAGATGTCATTGGCGGTCGGAACGCTCTCCGGTCGGTTCCGCCACGCGGAAGGCTGGCGGCGCCATTTGCACCTGGGGCTTTCCGCCCGGGAGATCGACCCGCTGCGGGAAACGCTCGGAAAGAAGTGCCGAGCTCACCCCGCCTTCGAACGTCGATCCGGAAGACCCACGAATTAGAACCTGCGGGAAAGGACACGCAAATTATGTCACGCCAACTCAGTTCAATCGCTCCGGATTGGTGGGATTACACCACTCTCGACGACGAGATCCTCAACGCTGCGGCCGCGCTCACGCCCGACCGGCTCCTCCAGCTCGCGCGCCCCGGGTTCAAGGTGGTCTTTTACGAAACGCTCGAAGACTTTTATCTCGCGGAAGCGCTCGAATACATTCAGGCATGGAAACAGTCCACCCCCGACAACCCGGTCGGCATTTGCGGTCCGATCGGTCCGACCGAGCAATTGCCGCTCGTGGCTCGACTGGTCAACGACCTCGATCTTTCCCTGAAATCCGCTCATTTCTGGGGGATGGATGAGTGGTATCTGGAGGGCCAGGCCGTCTCGCCCGAACATCCGCTCTCCTTTGAGCGCGCCGATCGCGAGCTCTGCTTCGGCCGGATCCGGCCCGAGCTGGTCATGCCAGACCCGCAACTGCATTTCCCGAAAGCCGATTCCACGAAATATCGGGCGAGCTGGGAGGGGGTCCGTTGCGCGGTCATGCAAGGCGGGCAGGGCGAAATCAAACATTGGGCCTTCAATGATCCACCGCGGCGCGAAGGCGTTTATCTGCAAAATCCGCCGACCCCAGACGAATATCGGCAACTGACCACCCGGGTCGTGGATCTGCATCCCCTCACCCTCGTGCAAAACGCGCGGACCTCCGGCGGCGGCAATATCGCGGGCGTCCCGCGCCAGGCCATCTCGGTCGGACCGGTGGAGACATGGCGCGCGGAGAAGGTGTCGATCTGGCAGGCGGGAACGCATGACAATCCGTTCGGCCAACGCCTGACGGCCTTCATGATCGCCCAGCGTATTCCCGACAGCTCGGTCCCGATGTCACTGCTCGCCGATCATCCCAACGTCCAGTTCAATTATTACCGCAAGGGCCTCGGCACTTGCGACGTCGAGATGCATTGAGAGCGGGCGCTCTCACGGCAGAGCCTCGTTCAGAAAATCCGCGATGTGGAGCACTCGGACGTGGACCGCTCCGGCTTGCCGTAGCCCCGCCTGAATCTGGAGGATACAACCCGGATTGGTCGTGATCACCACCTCGGCGCCCGTCTTCAAGATGTTCTCAATCTTCCGGCGCTGCAATCGGGCGGCCATGTCTGGTTCCGTCAGGTTGTAGCTGCCCGCGCTCCCGCAACAGACATCCGATTCAGGCAATTCGACGAACCGTTCGGCCATGAGGGCGCGGATCAAATCGCGGGGTGGCTTGGTGATGCGTTGCGGATGGGCCAGGTGACAGGCGTCGTGGTAAGTGACTCGCCGGAACTTCCCCGCTTGAGATTTGAGATTTGAAATTTCAGATTTGAAATCCGCTCCCGCCAGCCACTCCGTCAAATCCTTGACCCGGCCGCTGAATTGTCGGGCGCGCTCCGCCCAATCGGGGTCCTCGCGCAACAAATGGCCGTACTCCTTGAGCGTCGAGCCGCACCCGGCCGCGTTGATAATGATGGCATCCAAGCCAGCCGATTCAAACGCCGCGATGTTTTGCCGGGCAAACGCTCGGGCGCGAACCAGGTTGCCGGTGTGGGCGTCGAGCGCTCCGCAACAGCCTTGGGACGACGGAGTCCAGACGTCATAGCCGCACCGATTGAGCAAACGCACGCTGGCCGCATTGGTCCGCGCAAACATCACGCTCATGACGCAGCCGCGGATGAAGCCCACGCGACCACGCCGCACTTGCGTCGCCGCCGCATGCTCCGGCACGGGCGCCGCGCCATCGGCCTCCGGAATCAGCTCGAGCGCGCCCCGGGCCAGCGCGGGCATCAATCGATCCAAGCCGATCGAGCGCGCCCGGCGCGCGGCCCAGAGCGCCAGCCTCATCCGCCCGGGAAACGGAATCACCTGGTCGATGGCCAGGCGTCGGAGCAAGGTCTGCCAAAGGGAACGCCGATGATGCTTCGCCACGTGCTGGCGAGTCGTTTCCAGCAGTTCACCGTACTGCACTCCGCTCGGACATGCCGCCTCGCACGCCCGACATCCCAGACACAAATCAATGTGGCGAACCGCCGCTCCCTTCAAGGGCAGACGGCTCTTCTGAACCGCCCGCATGAGGTAGATCCGGCCGCGCGGAGAATCATTCTCGTTGCCCGTCTCGAGATAGGTCGGGCACGCGCTCAGACAAAGACCACAATGCACGCAGGCCAACGATTTGCTTTCATCGAGGAACGGCTCAGACAGAACTGAGGTCATCTTCACAAGGGCGGTTCCGGCAAAATGTTTTTCGGGTCAAAGGTCTCCTTGACCCGTCGGGCCAGCTTCACGGGAGACTTCGTCCGGACTGGTTCCGGGCCACCGCGGTAGCAGAGAAGGCCATTGCCGGCGCGCGCCACCCAAGGAACCGTCCCCAACCCCCGCGCCGCTGCCACCAATTCCGACGGCGGAACCGACACTCGCCGAACCGGACCGGCCGAGCCATCCGCCCAGAACGCGGTTTCATGGTCGAGGTTGGATGGCCCGTGCGCCCCGAGCGCGGTGGCTTCGGCGACCTGATGGTCCACGTCTTCCCGCACTCCGGCAAAACCCAGAACGACGGTAAAGGGAGCCGCCGAAGGCAAAGTCAGTATCGAACGGTTGTGCGCGTCCAGGACGACGGGATTGAGATCGGACGCCAGCACGGACTCGATGAAGGTGCCGACCTTCTCCAAGGATTCACAATGCGCCGCCAGGAATTGTTCCGCCTGGGGAATCGGTGTCAGTTTGAAGGTCGCCTCCACGATGACTCCGAGACTGCCCTGATCGCCGATGAAGAGTTTGCAGAGATCATAGCCGGCCACATTCTTGACCACCTTGCCGCCCGCCTTGATGAGCCGCCCATCCGCGAGCACGACCTTAATGCCAATGAGGTAATCGCGGACCGTCCCATAACCGCAGCGCCGCGGCCCGCTGGCATTGGTCGAGAGCAGAGCGCCGATGCTCAAGCGATCGGGATGAGGAGGATCGAGCGGCAGCCACTGGCCTCGGGCCGCCAGCGCGGACTGCAATTGAGCAAACATTAAGCCCGCCTCGACCGAAGCCGTCATGTCCTCCGGCGCGTGCTCCAGAATCCGATTCATCGCCGACAAACGAACAGACTCGATCTTTTCGCCGCGCTGGTGCGCGGACTGCAACCCGCGGGTCACTTCCGACAAGTTGGACGCTTCTAAGATCAAGGCCACAAGATAACTCCGTTCAGCGACGGCTTGGCACGCTTCGGCACGTCCTGACGATAGGGAACCGTGGCGGTTCCTGCAAGCCCGAGCCCGCAATCATCAGCAGTTCTCGTTTTGACAAGTATGTAGTCCCGGCTTCAGCCGGTCGCCACG
>CAYHFE010000165.1:0-13283 GCA_964355375.1 uncultured Verrucomicrobiota bacterium | reverse complement strand
GAGTTGGGGTATTTATGACCAATTATGGCCCAATTTATCGCCAAAATGTGAGTTACATGGGCAAATCCAAAGTCAGTTTTCGATGTCCGGGTGACAAGCAGCTCATCAAGCAGGGCAATCAGACATTTCTGCGAGCCTGTTGGAAAATCCATTCGCTCGGAGGAGTCGAGGTCGAAGTGATGAGACTCTGATTCTCGATGGAATAGGCCGGCGTCGCCCGGAGAAACGTGAGTCTCCTCGCGTCGTCTCCTCCTTTTATGACAGGCTCGAAGATTTGCGCCCCGGGTCCAGCGGGCCATCGACTTCTCTGAGCCGGACCGATTGGCGCTCCCGCGTCCGACGGCCTTCCCCCTGGCCGTTTTCCCATTTTAACCTTTTGCCTGCGGGACCTTTTCCTTTTAATCGCGGCATGAGCAGCTTTTACAGCACGGACGGCGCCCTGGGCCTGGACTCGCCGTCCTACGTCGAACGCCCCGCCGACAAGGAACTCTTGGACACGCTGCTCAGCGGTGAGTTCTGCTCCGTGCTCAGTCCCCGCCATACCGGCAAGTCATCGCTCATGATCCGCACGGCGGCCAAACTGCGCGAGCGGGGCGTCCATGTGGTCATGCTGAATCTGGCCGAATTCGTCGGCCCAACGGAACCGGACGTCTGGTGCCGGGACGTCTTGGCGGGCGTCGGACGGCAACTGCAACTGGACCGGGAGCTGGACGGTTTCTGGAAAAGACACACCCTCGTTTCCCCATTCCGGCGTTGGTTCGCCGCCCTGCGCGAGGTGGTTCTGCCGAAGCTGAAGGACCGGGATGGGGAATCGGCGCGCGCGCGCAAAGACGCTCGATCTCTTCCGTCTCTTTCCGAGTATCACGCCTCGCCCGGACGCTGTGTGGTCTTCTTCGATGAAATCGCTGCGGCTCGCCTTCTTCCCTTTGTGACCGAGGATTTCTTTCACGAGATGAAGGAATGTTCCCAGCGCCGAACCGAAGATCCGGAATTCAATCGCCTGTGCTTTTGCCTCCTTGGCGTGGCCGCGCCCGTCGCGCCGTCGCGCCCGCCCCATGACCCATCGCTTCGGATTGGACGCCTGCTCGATCTGCCCGATTTCACGGCCGATCAGGGAGCGATCCTGGCGTCCGGGCTCAAGGCGGAACCCATCCCCGCCCCGGAAACGCCCGCGCCGGAGAGCGCGCGACCGAGAATTCAAATCCAAAACGTCAATTCGGAGCGGATTCTTCTGGAGCGCGTTTTCTACTGGACCGAGGGCCACCCGTACCTCACCCAACGTCTCTGCCAGGCTCTTCATGAATTGTTGACCAAACCGGTTTCCGGACAATCTTCCCTGGCCACGCGCGAGTGGGTGGATCAGCAGTGCGAACAGCTTTTCTTCAGCCGCCAGGGCCGCGAGCACGATCCAAACCTGCGCTTCGTCAAAGAGGCGCTCCTGAGCCAGGGCGGAGAGCGATCGAATCTGCTCGAGTATGGCGCGGAAATCGGACACCCGAACTTCCTGGCCTCGCGCGATGATTCCGCGCCCCTGACCGCCCTTCTCCGGCAATCCGGACTGGTCGGCGTTGCCCCTGGCGCTTTGCGCTTTCGCAATCGCATTTACGCCCGCGTCTTTGATCGCTCATGGTTCATCAGCCAGATGCCGGAAGCCGAACTCCGCCGCCAGCGGGCCGCCCATCGCCGTGGCGTCACGCGAGCCGCCGCCGTCGGCGCCATCCTCTTCCTGATCACGGCGGCGCTGGCCGCCATCGCGTTCCGTCAGGGCCGCGCGGCTAGCGCGGAAGCTGAGCGCAACGGTCGCCAAGCCCGAGAGAACCGCGATCGGCTCGTGCAGTTGACCGTGGCCAACGGGGCCCGTCTCCTTGATCAAGGCGCTGTCATGGGGTCCCTGCCCTGGTTTGCCGAAGCCATGAATCTCGTGGAGGCGGATCCGGTCCAGGAGGAGATGCACCGGTTCCGCCTGCATGCCCTGCTCCGGCGGTGTCCCCGTCTAATTCACGCCTTCGCCCACGAACAGAAGGTCCAGCACGTGGAGTTCAGCCCGGACGGTCGCTGGCTCCTCACGGCCGCCGCCGATCAGACCGCGCAGGTTTGGGATCTCATTTCCGGCGAACGGCTCACGCCGCCGCTCAAACACGGGGGCCCGGTTGCCCGCGCCGCCTTCAACCGCGAGGGCAGCCGCATTGTCACGGCCTGCGCCGATGGCACCGCCCACCTTTGGGAGACCGCCACGGGCCGCGAATTGACGCCGCCCTGGCGCCACCAAGGCGCGGTTCTTGCGGCGCGATTCAGCCCGGACGGCGAACAAGTCGTGACGGCCGGCGCCGACGGCATGGTGCGAGTCTGGAAAGCCAGCACCGGAGAACCGATCACGCCGCTCATGGTTCATCCGGGTCCGGTCCATGACGCGGTCTTCAGCCTCGATGGCCGCCGGGTGGCGACGGCCAGCTCGGGCAATTCCGGACGAATCTGGGACGCGGCCACGGGCCAGCCCGTGACCCCGCCCTTGCCGCACGCCGGGCCGGTGACTTCAATCGCGTTCAGTCCGGATGACCGCAAGGTCGTGACCGCGAGCCAGGATGGGACGGCCCGCATTTGGGACGCGGTCACAGGTGCCGCCAAGACGGCGCCGCTGAAACATGACGGCCCCGTCTCTCGGGCGCGTTTCAGCCCCGAGGGCGAGACGGTCGTGACCGCTAGCCTGGATCACTCCGTCCATGTCTGGAGTTCCGTCACCGGCGAGTCGATCGGCCGTCCTCTGGCCCACGCGCACGCGGTCGGTGATGTGGACTTCAGTCCGGACGGACGGCGCGTGCTGACGATCCACGCCAGTTTCGCTGAGGTGTGGGACGCCGCCGCGGGACTGCCGGCTCTGCCCGCCCTGGAACACGGCGCCACCGTGACGAGCGCGGCGTTCAGCCTCGATGGCAGTCGCGTCGTCACGGCCTGCGAAGACGGCGCCATCCGGATCTGGAACATTGCCGGAGCTCTGATGGACACCTTGGTCGTGCCCCACAAATCGGCGGTCCATTTCGCAACCTTTAGTCCGGACAACCAGAAGCTGCTGACGGCGAGCGGCGATGGCGTGGCCCAGGTTTGGGATGCGGGGAGCGGACGGGGTCTGGCGCAACGCCTCGTGCATGGGGGTTATGTCTATCAAGCTCTGTTCCATCCCCAGGGCCACCGCATCCTGACTCTCTGCGAGGACGGCGCCGCCCGCATCGTCGAGGATACCGCGGGTGCCCTGGTGGGAAAGCCGGTCGAACACGAAAGCCCGATTCATCACGCGGCCTTTAGTCCGGACGGCGCCTGGTATGCCACCGCCAGTTCCGATCATACGGCCCGCGTCTGGAATGCCAGCACGGGCGCCCCGGTCACGCCCCCGCTTCGTCATGAGAATAACGTGACGGACATTTCCTTCAGTCCGGCGGGAAACAAGCTATTGACGGCGAGTTGGGACCAGACCGTCCGAGTCTGGGATCCGTCCAACGGGCGCGAGCTTCGTCCCACCTTGAAGCTCAATGAACCCGTGAATGAAGCGGTCTTCAGTTACGACGCGCGGAGGATTGCGACGGCGAGCGGAAACGAGGCGCGGATTTGGGACGCCGGCCAGGGCCAGCCGCTGACCCCGCCGATTCGACACGACGGACGAATCACCTCCGTCGCATTCAGTCCGGACAACCGCTACGTGCTGACCGCGGGATGGGACCATCGCGCCCGGGTCTGGAGCGCCGTCACCGGCCTTCCAATCACGCCCTGGCTGGTCCATCGGCAACCGATTGCCCGCGCCATTTTCAGTCCGGACGGATTGCGGGTTGCGACGGCGAGCTGGGATGGGACGGCGATGATTTGGGACGCGTTCACCGGCCAGAGCGTGACGCTGCCCATGCGTCACGGGGGGCCGGTGACGTGGCTGAGTTTCAGCACGGACGGACACCGGTTGGTTACCGGCGGCCAAGACCAGACCGCGCGGGTCTGGATTCTTCCCTCCGAGGAACGACCGCCCGCCAGCCTGGCGTCGTGGGCTCAACTCACGGCCGGAGCGAAAGTGGAAGCGAGCGGGGCCGCCCTGCCGTTGGACCGACTGGCCTTGCGCGACGGATTGTCCAAGCTGCGTTCGAAGTATCCGACGGACCTCGGCCTGGCCGACGAACAAACGCTGGCCTGGCACAACGTGGAAGCCAGTCGGGCGGAAACGGAAGGCGATTGGTTCGCCGCGGCGTTTCACCTGGAACGATTGGCCGCGGCTTTGCCTCAAGACAAAGCACTGCGCAACCGGCAGAGCTCCGCGAAAGTGGAGTTCACTCGCGCGGCCCAGCGACGACGGCTAACCATTCCGGTGGAAAAAGGGTCGCCGCGCGACCCGCGGGCCGAACCGGGACAGGTGGATCTCTCCGATTATTACACGAACCCCGCCGTTGAGGGAAAATGGCGGGAAGTTGCCGCCGTGCTCCCGCAAGGCCTTCAGTTGCTCGCCGGCACGCCCTTTGACGTGCGCGGCGTCATCGTGCTGGCCAGCGAATCGTCCTCACCCCAGAGCGCGCCCGAACGGGTCGTCGGAATTCGGGTGGCCCGCCAATGCCAGCGGCTCCATTTCCTCCAGGCGACGGCCGGGGGGACCGGCCTGGCTGAAGGCACGGTCGTGGGGAGCTACGTCGTGCACTTCGCCGATGGCCAGAAACGGGAGATTCCCCTTCGCTATGGCGACGACGTGGCGGACTGGAGGATTTCCACCGAAGCGCCGCTCGAGATCAAAGGCTCGGTCGTAGCGTGGACTGGGGCCGCGCCGCCGCGGGAAGAAGCGGGCCAATTTCTGCGGCTCTTCAAAACTTCCCTGGAGAATCCATTGCCAGAGCTGGTGATCACGGCGATTGATTTTGGGTCGGCCAAGACGGCGGCGGCTCCGGTCCTGATGGCGCTCACGACGGAACCTTGACCCGGTGGCGACCGCGCCTCGAGCGCGGTGGGCGGCTCAGCCGCATCGATTCAGTTGTGCTGGGGAGCGGACGCGCCCTCGCGTGCGCTGGTCGGTGCCCTCGCCGACCACACCGGCGCGTTCGAAAAAGTCACCGTTTAGTGACGAAATTGAGCCTCCGATCCGACCGGCGGGGCGCCGGTCGGGACACGCGAGGGCGCGTGTGCTCCCCAATTCTGACTTCGGGCTGACGGCTCAGGATTTGTTGGACGGATGGAGATCGAGGAGGCATGGTATGGGCCGTTGCACACATCAGATGGCTGAACTGGAACATCCTTCCTCCCTGCATCTGCCGGATAAACTGCGCCGGCAATTTGCGGATTTGGAGCATCGTCTCTGGAGTCTGGAGACGACGGCCGCGGTGTGTTCGGCGTTGGTCGGGCTGATTCTATCCTACTTGTTGCTCTTCGTTTCCGACCGGATCTGGGACACCCCCGTCGGGCTAAGAATGATCATCACGCTGGCCGGCGTCGGGGTCGGGCTGGTCTCGGGATGGCGGTGGGCTTGGGTTTGGGTTTGGCACCGGCGCGACCAGCGGGCTTTGGCCAACCTGGTCCAGAAACGATTTCGGCGGCTCGGGGATCGTCTGCTCGGAATCGTCGAACTGGCCGATGAGAAACAGCGCCCTCCCAACTTCTCGCCGGCCTTGTACCGAGCGGCGATTCGACAGGTCGCGACGGACGCCGCCCAGTATGATTTTTGCGACGCGGTCCGTTCGCGTTTCGCGAAGATGCAGGCGGGGGTGTTGCTCGGGCTTGTCCTGGTGGTGGCCCTGCCATTGTGGCTGGTGCCCGCCGCCGTTCGAAACACCTTTCAACGCTGGATCGCGCCGTCGGCCTCGATTGGCCGCTACACGCTCGTCCAATTGGAGGGAGTGCCCGCCCGCCGAATCGTGCCGCATGGCGAGCCGTTCACGGTCGAGTTTTCCGTTCAGTATCGATCCTTTTGGCGACCCGCCCAAGCGCGCAGTCAGTACGAACGCCAGCCGCGGCTCGAAGCCTCGATTCGGGATGGGCGAGTCCGGTTCCAGGTCCCCGGCCAAGTCCGCCCCGGCGTTCTGAAAATCCGCGTCGGCGACGCGATCGAGTCGGTCGCCATCGCGCCGACTCATCGTCCGGCCTTGCGGGGGATCTCGGCGGCCATCCAATGGCCGGATTACTTGGAATACCCGCGGCAGGAGGAGAAGATTCAGAACGGATCTCTCGCGGTGCTCGAAGGCAGCCGGATCAGTTTTCACGGGCAAGCGAACCGCCCCTTGGCGTCGGCCGAGCTGCGCACGCAGGGGCAGGCGCCGCAGACCCTGACCGTGCGGGCGGAGTCGTTTTCCAGCGATCCTTTGAACACGGACGGAATTCATCAGTTCGGGTTTACCTGGAAGGATGAACTCGGTTTGGAAAGCGTCGCCCCGTGGCCCGTCTCCATTCAACCGCAGAAGGACTCGCCGCCGACCCCGGAATTCCTCGATCTCTCCCGGGAAATCGCGATTCTGGAATCGGAGGTCTTGCAGTTGAAAACGGCCGGTCGAGATGATTTCGGGGTGCGCGAATTGGGCCTCGTTTGGGCGATGGTTTCGGAGATGTCCTCGACGAACAGCCCGCCGCAGATCTTCCGGATGCAGGCGCCCACCTCCCAGGAGAAACGACTGGAAACGACCTTTCGTCTGAGCCCGACTCTCCTGAGAATCCCGGCCGATTCCGCGATCGAGCTCCGCGCCTACGCCAAGGACTCGTTTCCCGGGCGCGAGCCCTCGCTCACTCCGCTCTATCGAATTTCGGTCCTGGGGAACGAACGCCATGCCGAGCTCGTCCGGCAGAAACTGGAGTCATTGCTCGCCCGGCTTGAAGAGGTCACGCGGTTGGAGGAGAAGGTGGCGGAGAGCACGCGCGAGTTGAAGGAGCTCACCAAGGAAGACATGGCGACGGAGAAGGCGCGGGAACGTGTCGGCCAGGCCAAGGAGGAGCAAAACCAGACGGCCGCCCAACTCGAGGAGCTCGCCAAAGAGGGAGCCAAGACCTTGCGCGAAGCCTTTCGCAATCCGACCATGCCGGAGAAGACGCTGCGCGATTGGGCGAAAAACATCCAGGAGATGCAGGAGCTCTCTCAACAGAAGATGCAGGAGGCGGCGCAGGCTCTGAAATCGGCCGAACAGAACAAAGAATCCCGATCCGGAGAGCTGGCCAAAGCCTCGGAGAAACAAGACGAGATCCTGCAGGATCTGCAGCAGATTCAGAAGAAGGTCAATCAAGGTCTCGATGATCTGCAGGCTTTGACGCTGGCGCAGCGTTTGCGCAAAGTTGCGACCGAGGAAAAAGATATTGCTGCCCAGCTCCAGAAGAACATCCCCGCCACCATCGGATTGCCCGCCAAAGATCTCCCGGCCCGCTATCAGAAAGTCAACGGCTTCCTCTCGGGAGACCAGGAGGCGGCGCAAAAGGAATCGCAAGCGTTGCAGGGCGAGATCAGCCGGTTTTTCGAACGGACCCGGCAGGAGAATTACGGCCAGGTCAGCACGGAAATGACCACGGCCAAACCGGCCGAGGAAATGGACAAAGTCCGCGGCCTGATTTCCGAGAATATCTCGATGGAAGCGATGCAGCAATTGGCGGCCTGGTCGGAACGATTCACGGGCTGGGCGGACATTCTCGAGCCGAAGAAAGAAGGGGGCGGGAGCGGCGGCGGCGGGAGCGGCGAAGGTGGAAATCAGTTCAACCAATTGCTCAATCAGTTGCTCAGTCTGCTCCGCCTCCGCGAGGGCGAGATCAACGTCCGTGACCGCACTCTTCTGCTGGACCAGCAGAAGGAGGAGGCGACTCGCTACGCCGAGGGAGCCAAGGCGCTTTACGGCGCGCAGCGCAAACACTTGAAGACCGTTCTCGACCTGCAAATCCACAATCAGTTCCCGCCGCTGATCGAGCCCTTCAAGGAGATCAATGAGTCGATGCAGGACGTGGGCTCACTCCTGGGCGAGCCCCAGACCGGCCCGCCAACCCAGGTCGCCGAAAACAAAGCGGTGGACGTGCTGTCCGACGTCATCAACTTGATCAACGAGCAGGCCAAGCAAGGAGGCAGTCAGCAGATGGCCAGCCAGCAGCAGATGGCCTTCCTCCTCCAGATGATGGCGCCCGAGCCCGGCCAGAGCCAGGGCATGGCGGTCGGACGCAATGCCGGACAGAGCTCCGCCGGGGGGACGACCGATCGGCCGGCGGCCCCGTTGGAGGGCGACGCCCGAGGCCAAGGCGCGGAGGCTCGCAATGTCAACAAGGCCAGCGGTGTGATTGGCAATTTGCCGACCGAGTTTCGCGATGCCCTCGAGGATTACTTCAATGCGATTGAGAAAGATGGCAATTGATCCGTGGCGATTCGGGCGGCGCTTGCTCCAGGTTTTCCTCGCGGCATGGATGATCGGGGCGCCCGGCCTGGGCTCGATCGTTCGCGCGCAGGAGTTGTTCGTGGATAAGTCGGACATCGCGCCCGCCGAGGTCGATCGGCTTTACGTCAAGGCGCTTCAATTCCTCGTTCGCACCCAGAATGCGGAAGGGAGCTGGCCCGACCGCTCCTATGGCAGCGAACCGGCGGTGGTCGGCCTGACCGTCGTGAGCATGCTGGCTCACGGGGACGATCCCAATTTGGGGCCCTACGGAAAAGCGATCCGGCGCGGATTGGATTACATTCTGAAACAGATGAACCGGCAGACCGGTTACATCGGGCGCTCCATGTACAACCACGGATTCGCCACCTTGGCCCTGGCGGAAGCGTACGGCGCGGTCGATGAGCCCGGCTTGGGACCGGCCCTGGAGAAAGCGGTCAGCATGATTCTGAGTGCGCAGGCGAAGAATCCGTTTGGCGGCTGGCGCTATTCGCCGGAGAGCACGGACGCCGACACCACGGTGAGCGGCGCGCAAATGGTCGCCCTCTTTGCGGCGCGCAACGCCGGCATCGCGGTCCCGGAGGCCGCTCTCAAAAAGGGCTTAAGCTTCTTTGCGAGCTGCCAAACCCCGGACGGAGGATATGGCTACACCCCCGGCTCCTCGGCCAATTCCGCCCGCACCGCCATCGGATGTCTGGTCTTGGCTTTGGCCAAGGAAAAAAACTCCCGGGCCTTTCAGTCGGCGGCGAATTACCTCAAGACCGCGCCGACCGAGTCGAGCTATCACCACTATTATCTTTACTACGCCGCCCAGGCTTTTTTTCATACCTCGCCGGACGCCTGGAACATCTGGAATCGAAAGAATGTCAAAAGCCTGGGCGCGACCCAGAATCCCGACGGCAGTTGGGATGGGCAATTCGGCACGACGTTCTCGACGGCCGCATCGCTGCTTTCGCTGGCCCTCAACTATCGCTTTTTGCCGATCTATGAACGGTAGCGAATTCCACGGAGAATCCTCGGCCGCTTCCTCCGGTCGCCAGTTGAGCCGGACCCGCCCGCCGGCAAAGCGGACCCTGCGCCGCCGGTGGGCCTGCCCAAGCGGGCTGCTGGCGGTCCTGATGGCGAGCGGACTTCCGGCGGTTATCCTCGGCGCCGAATCCACCGCTCCGCCGGGAGCGACCGCGGCCGCTCGATCTTCCGAGAGTGATGTGATTCAGTTCCTCGATGGAGCCTCGTTGCATGGGCGGCTCCGTTCGGTGGACACCGAGCACGGAGTGCAATGGGACCATCCGGCGGCGAAGAAGCCGATCAAATTCCGGCCCACGAGCCTGGCTTGGGTCAAGTTTGAGAATCCGCAGCGTGTGACCGCCCAGTTCACCCCGACCTGCTGGTTTCAATTTAACAATGGCGACGAGATTTTTGGCGGACTGAAATCGCTCGATGCGGACAAGCTCGCGCTCGAGACCTGGTTCGGCGGCAATCTCGAGGCGCCGCGGCAAGCGCTGCAATCGATCACCCTCTTCAGCAAGGGATACTCCATCCTTTATGAAGGACCCAAAGGGACCGATGGTTGGAAGCTGTTGCGTGACGCGAAGGGCTGGCAATACCGGGATGGCGCTTTCGTCGCGAGCAGCGTCGGCATCCTCGGACGCGACCTCCACCTGACCGGTTCGTCCAGTGTCGAGTTCGACCTGGCGTGGACCGGCCACTTCAGTCTGAGTTTCATTCTCTACACGGAAGTGTTCGACCGGTTTGATTACAGCATGAATTCGTACATGTTTCACCTGGCCCCCGGTTACCTCAGCCTCCAGCGGGTGCAAGCCGGGGCGGGAGTCTTGAGTCTGGGACCGCAGGCCCTGATCCCGGACATGACCAAGAAGAACAAAGTCCGGCTGCAGATTCGGACCAATAAGGAGGAGGCCACCATCGGCGTCTGGGCGGATGGCGAGCTCGTCCATCGCTGGAAAGATCCCAGCGGATTTGTCGGCCGCGGCACGGGCATCGTCTATTCTTCGCAACTCGAGGGCCCGTCAATCAAGCTCAGCAACTTCCGCGTGGCGGAATGGGATGGGTCCTTCGAACCGCGCAGCCCGACCAACGCCCCACCCAACCAGGACCTCGTCTATTTGCTCAACCGGGACAAAGTCTCCGGCGCTCTGAAACAGATTCGCGAGGGCAAGCTGTCGGTTTCGACTCCCCAAACCTCGTTGGATATTCCGCTGGAGCGCATCACGCAGATCTTCTTGAATCAGCCCGCCGCGCCTGTCTCCGTGTCGAAACCTTGGGAAATCCGCGTGGACGTCTCAGGCGGTGGCGCGGTCGCATTCGAGTTGGAGAAATGGGACGAACAGAAAGTGACCGGCACCAGCGTGCATTTCGGCCGGATGTCTGTGAATCCGAAATCCATCCGCCAGATCCAGTTCAACCTGGGCCGATCCGTGGCCTCGGGACAGGAAAAGGAATTCGTCGGCGAAGAATCGTGGGAATTGGATGAATAAACTGACCACCCAGTTTCCCGATGCTCCATCGCCGTGCCGCGCACCGCGCCTCCGGGCGGGTTGGCCGAACCCGCCGAGACGATTCGCCCGGTGGATGAGCTCCGAGTGGCTCGGCCAGGCCTTGGGAACGGCTCGAGCCCGAGCCGCAGTCGTCCGAGTCCTCTGGGTTGTTCTCGTCTTGGTCTTTCACGGAGCAAGCGATTTCGCGGAGGCACAGACCCCGCCGCGTCAAGCGCCCGATCCGGCGGACCATCCGCCGGCCACTCCGATCCGTGCGGACCGCCCGCTCGAAACCAAGGATACGGTGGTTTTCCGAAACGGCGATTTGTTATATGGGACGCTGCGACGGATCGAGGCGGATGGCAGCATTCTTTGGCACCACCCGGATGCACTCGAACCGATCGAGTTCTATCCCGGCGCAATTTCCGAAGTGCAGTTGGGGCCGCGTCCCCAGCCGGATTTCAGCGCCACCAATGGCTGCCAGGTCCGTTTGACCAACCAGGATGAGTTGGAAGGCAATCTGGTTTTCTTTGACGCGGAGAAGATCGTGCTGGAAACCGCCTACGCCGGACGGATCGAAATCCCCCGCCCGCACATCCAGTTCCTCGAACCGAGCCCCATCGACCGGGTCCCGGCTTATGTCGGACCGTCCGGTTTGGAGGGCTGGACGCACGGCAAGGTGGCCGCGGCAATTCCGAACTCCGGAGAGTGGAAATACCGGAATGGGGCGTTTTACGCGAGTCGCTCCGCGTCCATTGCCCGGGACCTCAAATTGCCCGATACCGCGAGCATTCAATTCGACCTGACGTGGAAGGGATTGCTCTACATTGCAATCGCGCTCTACACGGATTATCTCCAACCGATCAACTTGACGTCGCGCGAGACGGAACCCAATTTCGGAGGATTCTACAGCCTGCAGCTCTACAACTACGCGGCTGACCTTAAGCCCGTCACCAAGAACGATCCCCTCCGAAGTCTAGGGCAGACGCCCGTGCCCACGATGATTCAAAAGAACAAAATCCATCTCGAAATCCGAGTCAACAAAGCCAAGAAAAGCGTCGCCCTCCTGACCGACGGCATCTTGATCAAACAATGGATTGACCCGGAGGGTTTCATCGGCAGCGGCACGAGCATGCGCTTCGTTCATCAGGGCCAGGGATCGGTCAAGCTGGGCAACCTGCGAATCGCCGAGTGGGACGGACAATTTGAAGAGAGACCCGCCAATCTCGCAGACACGAAGCAGGACACGGCGAAACTGCTCAACGGCGACAAAGTCCTGGGCCATCTGGAATCCATTCGCGATGGAAAAGTGTCCTTCACCCTCGCCGCCGGGGACGTCTTGGACATTCCCTTCACCCGGGTGAAATTGCTCGAGATGGCTGGCCAGAAGACGGTCCGGGCCAAAGAAGATCCGGCCGAGATTCACGCCCTCTTTCGCCGGGGCGGCCGGGTGACGCTGCGCCTCGAGACATGGACGGAGCAGGAAATCGTCGGAGTAAGTCCGAGTTTCGGCCGAGTGACGCTGCGACCGGCCGCTTTTGAGCGGATCCATTTTAACTTGCCGCCCCCACCCAAACCAGCGGCCGACGCTTTCGATCGAGCAATCCACTCCGGCCGGGCCGTGGTCCGGGCGGTTCGCGGCTCCGCTGATTTTCATGAGCCGGATACCGATTGGCGAAAGCTCGACGTCGGCAAAGTGCTCGCCCCGGGAAGCGTCATTCGCACTGGTTCGGATTCGCAGGTTGATCTATTCCTGGGCGAAAATGGCCCGGTCGTTCGCTTGACTCCCGAGACCGTTTTAGGTCTGACCAGACTGGACCTGCGCAAAGATGAGCCCGAAATCATTGCCGAGACTGTCCTCAAACTGGAAAAGGGCCGCATCGTGGGGAATGTGCGCAAGCTCGCGGCCGGTTCCCTCTGGGAGGTTCACACCGCCAAGGGCGCGATTGCCATGAACGATGGCGGTTTCGAAGTGCGAGCCGACCAACCCAATCGCGGCGAGTAGGCAACACCGCGCTCAGCCGTATTCGGTTGGATTCAGGGTGGAACGGGCAACTTGCCCGTTCCGGCGGCGGACCAGTCGATGAGACGCTCAACCGGTCCGGCGCGTTTGAGTTCCGCACGATGGACCGCCTGAACTCGGGACACCAAACAAGGCGGCTCATGGAAACACTCTTAGTTCTTTTCGGAATCGCGCGTGACTCGAAGATAGTGTTCGACCACAGACAAACTCCGACGGACACCGACACGAATGAGTGGAAGTAGGATTACGGAGCCACGACCACCCATGAACCGCGACGTTTTGAATGGGGAGCGCGGCCGTCCCGGCTGCACCGGTCGGCGTCCCGCCGACCGGAATCAGGATGGGACGCCACAACGAGGGTTCGGCGGGACGCCGAACCCAGCAGGCGAGACGCCCGCGCTCCCCATCGCTGTTTCA
>CAYHFE010000164.1:0-13284 GCA_964355375.1 uncultured Verrucomicrobiota bacterium | reverse complement strand
AGCGGCCTTTTCCGCGAAAACAGGACCCTTTTGAATTTTCAAACAGGCTCTAAGAGCCGGAGTGCGCCCGTTTCGAGCGCAGAAATGTTGAAACATAGGCCAGGCCCGAGACGTTACCGGAGCGTTGGACGGTGCTTTCGCATCCCTGGCCGGGACGGTCACACGCCGCAGGAAAGCCTTGGAAGCCGGTGGTGGGTTCACCAGGTGCCCGGAGCCAGCAATGAGATTGGGTTTGGGAGGCGCTGGTTCGCGGTGCCAATGGTCACTTTTCACTGACCTCGTTCAAGACCATCCGAATCCGATTCGACTTCCCTCTTCGTTGGTGTCTGGTTCAGCCTTTGCCGAGTTGTTCTGCCTCGCGTCCCAATGTGAAGTTTCCCCGGCGCAATGCGTCCAATCTCGCAACTTTCACATCTATGAAACTTCGATGGCTTCTCGCTCTATGTTCCATGCCCGGGTTGGCGGCATTGGCCGACCCACCCTGGCACCACCCGCTCTACCTGGCCAATGGCGGTTATTGGACGAACCGCGTCCGAGTCCAGATCACGAACAGCTCGACCGAGATCGTGGCGGGCGCAGCGGTGGCGGTTTCGGTCCCGGCGCTGGAAGGATCGAAGGTGGAATCCCTGCGGGTCTGCCGCAGCGACGGCGTCGAGCTCCTCTTTGACATCCGCGATGGGCAAGGACAGGCCCGGCGGACCGGATCTCTGAAGGCAGACGACCGGATCATGGTTCCGGCGGAGTGCGCCCCAAAGGGCAGCGCCGTCGTGTTTGTTTACGCTGGCAATGACCAGGCTGGGGCCGTGCCGGATTTCCTGCCGGAAGGTTCCATGAAGGGCAATGTCGAGTCCGTCGAACCCAGCAGCCGGCCACGATGGCGAGCGATGGCGGGAGAAATGGAATTCCTGAGCTTGGCTGATCGTTCTATTCCGAAAGGAAACTGGGACTACCGATCTTACCCTTATCAAGTCGATGTCCGCGTGCTGAACCTGAGCACGCAAGCCGCGGAATCGACCCTGGTCGCGGTCGAAGCCGGCGCGATCTTCGGTCACCTCCCGGCCGTGGCGCGAAATCCTCGCGCTCAAGCCGCCGGCCTGGAGAAGTGGACCGAGGTCGGTTTCCTCCCGCAACAGGGTCTGATGGTTTTTCCCTGCGCCCTGCCCGCCCGGTCTCGCCTGACCGCGCGTCTGCTCTTTGCCGGCACCGCCAAGGAAGAGCCGGCTTCGACCCCGCGGTTTCTCCAGAACCTGCATCGGGACAGAACCACGTTGGTCCAAAACGGAAGTTTCGAGGAAGGGGAACAGGCGCCGCGGTTCTGGATCAAACCGGCGACCGCCACCAATGTGATGGCGCGCTTGAGCAAGGACGCCTGGGACGGCGACCGCAGTGTCGAACTCGTGGTGCCCCCGGAGGCCAAGCCGGACTGGGTGGGCTGGCGCTCGCCCGAAATCCCCGTCAAACCCGGCGCCACCTATCTCTACAGTGGTTTCCTGAAAGCCAAGGGCCTCCGGAGCTCAGCCACCTTGCACGCGCATTTCCACAGCAAGTCCGGCGCGCTGACCCAAAGCGGCGCCATGGTGGGCACGCAACCCGCGGTGAGCGGCGATTCGGATTGGACGAATTCGTCGGCGCTCGTGACGGCTCCGCCCGATGCCGCTTCGATCCAGCTCCATCTCACCATGAACACCCAGGGCACGCTGGGTCACGATGCCATCCTTTTCGCGGAAGTTCTCCGAGGCGAACCGGTGCGCTACGACACGGTCGATGAATCTCAGTTGTCGGACGGCTGTCGCGTGTGGCAGGTGAATCCGTTGGTCAAGGTTTTTCCCGACACCCCGGCGGCCGCGGCCGTCCAGGCGGTGGAAGTGGAATGTGCCCGGAATGAATATGAGCCCTTCCAATTGGCCTTGCGCAGCCGCGCGGTGCTGCAATCGGTCACCGTCACCGTGTCGGAACTGCGCGGCCCGGCCGGGGCGGTCTTGCCGCCGGTCAAAGTCGAACGTGTCGGTTTCGTGCCGGTGGATCATCCCACGGCCTACTACAGGACGGATGTGCCGGACTGGTGCCGCAAAGTCCCCACCGGGACGGTGGCCACCGACGGCTGGGCCGGCGCATGGCCCGATCCTCTCCTGCCCGCCCGGCCCTTCGATCTCGGGACACCCAGCCGCACCCAGCCCATCTGGTTCACGGTCCATGTGCCGACCGGCGCCGCCGCTGGAATCTATCGTGGAGAAATCACCCTGGGCGCGAGCGTCGGCCAGATCGCCGTGCTGCCCCTGACCGTGACGGTGCTCCCGTTCGCCCTGCCGGATCGCACCCGGCTCAAAGCGATCTTCGATTTCCGGCGCGGGCCGGGCGGATGGCATGGTCCGGACGCGAACTTGCCGGCGGAGCGAAGAAAATGGCTCCGTCTCATGTCCGAGCATCGCCTGGCCATTGACGGCATCGAGCCTCCCCCGCAGTTTGCCTACCAAGACGGCCTGGTGACCATGGACGCGAGCGAGTTCGACGCGACCGCGACGCTGTGTTTCGACGAGTTGGGGATGAATGCCTGCTACACGCCGAAATTTTTCTACCTGTTTGGCTGGGCCTATCCGCCGAAGAAGTTTTTCGGGCTGGAGCCATTCACCCCGGAATGGACGGCGGCGTTCCAGCAAGCTTACCGGCTCTTCACCGGCCATCTCCGCGCGAAAGGCTGGCAGGACAAGTTTGTTTACTACGTCTCGGACGAGCCCCATTTCGAGCGCGAGTTCGTGGTCGAGCAGATGAAGAAGCTGTGCGCGTTGATCCATGAGGTGGATCCGAAAGTCCCGATCTATTCGAGCACGTGGCGGCATTGCCCGGACTGGGATGAATCGCTCGACCTCTGGGGCGTGGGCCAGCATGGCAGCTTCCCGGTGAGCGAGATGGAGCGGTTGCAGAAGGCGGGTAAGCGCATGTGGTTCACCTGCGACGGCCAGATGGCGACCGACACGCCGTTCCTGGCCACCGAGCGCATGCTGCCTTACTATTGCCTGAAATATGGCGTGGAAGGTTTCGAGTTCTGGGGCCTCTCCTGGTGGACCTACAATCCCTGGGAACGCGGCTGGCACTCCTACATCCGCCAGAGCGACGACGGGAAGAAGCGTTACTGGATCCGTTACCCAAACGGTGACGGTTTCCTCGCTTATCCCGGCCAGACCATCGGCGTGGATGGCCCGGTCAGTTGCATCCGGCTGGAACAGATCCGCGAAGGACTGGAGGATTACGAAGCAATGGCCTTGCTCGCCGACCTGGCCGCGAAGGCCAGGCCCGCCGGGAAATCCACGGCTTCGGCCGAGCGCGCGCTGGCGCTGGCCCGCGACCTCGTCAGCATCCCCAACGCAGGCGGCCTGCGCTCGACCGCGATTCTGCCGGACCCGGACCAGATTCCTCGAATCCGTCGGGCGGTGAACGCGGCGATCGTGGAACTGGTGCGGTAGAGAAACGGGCCGGAGGCGGAGGGAATTCCGACCGTCCCGTCTGAGACTCTGACGACAAGTTCCCAGCCCGGCCCAGCCGGAACCGAACTCAACCACGGATGATTCGGAGAGCGCGGAGAGGGATGAAACGAACCAGCACTTCTCCGATCCGTGTCCATCCGAGTATTCCGTGGTCCAGAATCTTCGTAAGACGGCGTGGTTCTCCCCGATCGTGGTGCGGACGAACCGTCTGGCCCTGGGCTCGGGGAATTCATCAGGGAGCGGCGCCGCAGTTCAGGTGATGGGTTCGCTTTGTCGCAGCGTCCAACCCTTCAATGTTGTCTCGCCCCTTTCCCTTTTGGTTTCTTGCACTGTGGGCTCTGGCGGCCCCGATCCAGGCGGCGCGTTTTGAAGTGGCCCAGCGCCATCCTCAGGCCAGCGATGACGGTCCCGGCACCGCGGAGCGCCCCTGGAAGACCGTCACCAAAGCAGCGGCCAGCGTGGGCCCCGGTGACATCGTGGTGATTCGCGGGGGCGTTTACCGGGAGCGCGTGGTGGTGAAAGCCGATGGCACCGCATCGCAGCCCATTGGCTTTGCAGCGGCCCCCGGCGAATGGGTCGTTCTCACCGGCGCGGACCGGCTCACCGGCTGGGCGAGCGTGCCCGGTGGGACTCCCGCTTCCACCGTTGCCTGGACGCATCGCTTCAACACGCACTCCAAGACCATGACCCATCCCAGCGACGACTATCATCGGGTCATCGGCCGCTGCGAGCAGGTCTTCGTCAACGGCTACCTCCTGCGTCAGGTCCTCCGCGCCGCCCAACTCGCGCCCGGCACCTTCTTCGCCGACGTCACAAACCAGTTGCTCCATGTCTGGGAGAGCGCGAACGGCGACTTGAACAAGGCGCATGTCGAAGCGGCCGTGCGGCCGGAAATCCTGCGCGTCGAGGGCGCCCACGTGCAGGTGCGCGGGCTGCGCTTTCGCTCCGCCGCCAACTCGGCGCAACATGGGGCGGTGGTGCTGGCCGGTCATCACGGCGTGCTGGAGGATTGTGTGGTCGAGGAGACGAACGCCTGCGGAGCGACCTTCCAGGGCGAAGACATCGTCGTGCGCCGATGCGCCTTCCGCGAGAACGGCCAACTGGGCTTTGCGGCCCATCGCGCGCATCGCCTGCTCTTCACGGAATGCACCGTCGAGCACAACAACACCAAGAACTTTTCCCGCGGCTGGGAAGCGGGCGGCAACAAGCTGGTGCTTTGCCGCGACGCGGTTTTGGAGCGGAGCCGGTTCCTCCGCAATCGGGGGAACGGCGTCTGGTTCGACATTGGCAACGAGCAATGCGTCGTGCGCCACTGCCTGATTGCGGACAACGAGGACGCCGGCCTCTTCTACGAGATTTCCTACAGCCTGCACGCGCACGACAATGTCATCGTGGGAAACGGTTTCGCCACCACCTCCGGCGCGTGGGGCGCGCAGGCCGGCATCTCGCTGTCGAGCAGTCCGGAGTGTGTCATCGAGCGCAATCTCCTGGTCGGCAACCGCGAGGGATTCAACTTCCGTGAACAACTCCGCACGACACCGACCATCGAGAGCAGGCAGGAACGCGCCGTTTGGAATCACGACGAAATTATCCGCCACAACATCATCGCCCACAATCGCGACGCCCAGGTCTGGGGCTGGTTCGACGTAAAAGATAATCGTCACTGGCTCGCCAAGGACGCGACGACCGCCGCAGATTCCGCAATTCCACCACCGGCGAAATCGAGCGACATCGCCGCCGCCTACGGAGCGAAGAATGATCGGGGCCAGCCCGTCGGGCTGAACCTGGAGAGGCTGAACATTCGCTTTGAGAACAACGCCTATTTCGCCAGTCCAGGTCAGAGTCTGTTCCATTGGGGCGTCACGTGGGGCAGGCACCGACAGTATGAAACGGTCGCCGAGTTTCAGGCAGCCTTGGGCATCGACCGGGACGGGAGCTTGGTCGCTCCGCCTTTTGTGGATCTTGCTTCGCGCGATCTTCGACTGCGTCCAGAAGCTGCGCCGGCACTGCAAGAGAATCAACCGCAAGGTTGGGGGGACTTCGACTGGTCCCGCATTAAAGGACTATGATGGACTGGACGACAGGCGTGGCGCAACTGGCCCACGCGGGTTCAGGCCCCGCCCCTGAAGACACGCCCTCGAAACGGGAGAAATAGCCATGAGTGTTTGCCCGCGAAACTGGACGGACATAGCCCTGCCGCAAAGGTCAACGGCTGCCATGCTCGATCCCCGGATCGCAGCCATTCTCATTTCGGCGCCTATGGAGTCCCGGCTCGAGCTCCGGCGAAAACGTTTTCCGGCGAATGAGCTCCCCGCTTACGCGGCTTGCCCATTGCGCACAAAACCAATACCCTCCGCAGACCAATTGCCCCGGCAGGCACGGACGGCACGGCTTCACGTTCATGGAAACAACGAAACATGCAGGCAGCGGGAATGCGACGCAGAGGGCGACGACGACGTCGGCCCATACGCTCGAAGGGGAGCAGGCTGCCGTAGTGATCGAGAAACCAGTGCCCGCCTCTCCCGCTGGCGCCCCCGCAGTCGTCAGCACCCGGAAGCCCAGCGTTCAGTCCGAATTCGCTCTGGCCGGGCAATCCAAGCCCACAGTCGGCCAGCAATCTCCGGTCGCCACCAAGGCCATCCAAGACGTGCTGCTTGCCGAGGGCTTGCTGGCTGTTAAATTGTCCGTTGATTGCCAGACGCTGGAGCAGTTACAGGAAGCGTTGCTCAAAAATCTTGGTCAGAACAGCGTCGAGACGCGCCGCCGTTACATGCAGTCCATTGTCGGTTGGTTCTTCCCAGACGGCATCAACGGTCTGCTGCGCCGAGTCTGGATAGCCTATCAGGACGACGCCATGCTGATTGACCTACTTCGCTGGTCGTTCTTGCAGCAGGAGCCGGTGATGGGCGCGAGCGTGGCCGTTGCGCTGTATCCGTTAGAAAACGGCATCACTATTCCAGCAACCTACTTCGACAAGTTCCTTAATGACCTGCTCGGCGAGGCCGCACCGGAGAACACCCGCAAGCGGGTGAAGACTAACCTCAAAAAGCTCGGTTTTCTTGAACGCGCCAAGGGCAAGCCCGACCGGCTGACGCCCGTGGTGCCGCAGAAGACATCATTCTTGATCCTGCTGCATCACCTGTTTGCGGCGAAGGCCGTTCGCACCGTGGAGCTGCGGCACCTGTTCGTCAATCCGTTCTGGAAATTCCTCGGCTACAAGTCCGAGGACGCCGTGCGCAACGTCCTGCGTGAAGTGGACGCCGCTGGCGCGGTGGGCAAGTATATCGTTGCCGATCAACTGGAGCAGGTCACGACCTGCTTCACGCTGGATGAGTTGCTGGAAAGGAAGGTACGGATTTGAAACGCGAAGCCGACCTGAAAGCGCTGGTGAAACAGCGGACATGGGACAAGGAAGTCTTGATGTGGCTCGGCTCCGAAAAATCGCTCATCGGCGCACTCGGTTCCGCCAAGCATGTCGTGCTTGATCTGCTCGACCTGTTCCAGCCGGACAACTTGCCGCCGGATGACGACGCCACCAAGGATGCGATCCACGATCAACTCCGCCATCGGCTGCGGGCCATGCCCAAAGGGCCGGACAATCGCACCATTCTGGTCGTCAAGTCCATTGGCCTGCTGGCCCGCTACAAGGTCGGCCTGAAAGATTTTTACGATTGGTTCGTCGGTTCGCACACCCTTGTTGCACTGCTGCTGGAAGGCAGCACCGAAAAGACCGACTGGCCAGATGAGGTGCGCTGCGACACCAAGCGGCTGCTCGATTACTTCAACGAGCCGGGAATGGTGAAGGAGGTTTACGAAGGCTGAATCTTATGCGCGAACTGGGAAAAATCATCACGGTCAAGCCGGAGCCGGAAACCACGCCGTCGCTCACCGACATCATCCAGAAGGAAAAGGCCATCCAGACGGTTTCCGAATACCGCGTCACCACCGCACTCTCCGGCCACTTCAAGCGCATCTTCGACTGCGTGATCAACGACAAGGGTCAAGGGTTTTGGGTACAGGCCGAATACGGTGCGGGCAAAACGCACTTCATTGGCGCTCTGGTTGATCTGCTGGTCTGGCAGGAGTTGAGGGTCTGGGAGCATTTGCGCGACGACGAGCTGAAAAAGGACTACGCCGGTGCCCTCTCGAAAAAGAAGTGGTTCCCGGTTGCGTTCTCGCTGCGTGGCATGGGGCAGTCGGGTGACGGGGACAGTCTGATGCGCGTGTTCGAGGAACAAATCCGTGAAAGCGTGAAGACATTTGCCCCGGCGTTGGATGCGCAGGTCAAGATCGCCAGCCCGGAACTGGCCAACCACTGGTACAGCCATGAGGCGTCGGATGCCGAAAATGCGGGCGTGAAGTTTTTCTTCGAGAAGGAGCACAAGTGCTCGCCGGAAGACTATCGCTCCAAGAATGGCCCAAAGAATTTGGTCAGGAGTTGGAGCGCTCGAAACTCCCACAGGGCCGTCTGCGCGGTAAGTTCAAGGAACGATTCGCCTACATCTACGAGCAGATCACCAAGCTGGGCGGGTACGAGGGCATCGTGTTCGTCGTGGATGAATTCCGTTCGTGGCAGGACAGACACCCGCCCGGCACCCCGGCGTATGCCGAGGACGAAGAAGTGCTGGAAACGCTCGCGTACATTCTGCCGACGGAGCACCTGAACATCATCACCATCATCACCATCATCGCCAGTCAGGGCGACATGCCCCAGAAACTTTCGGGCGGCGGCGAGGGCGACCGCTTCGTGCCGTTGTATCTGCTTGCCGACAAGAACAAGGGCGACTTCGGTGAGATCGTCACCTTCCGCTCCCGCGAGCTGAACCAGGGTGCCGCGACGGACATCAAGGACTACTACGATTACTGCCGGAAGGAATACAAGTTCATCAAACAGGCGAACATCAGCCTCGACGCCTTCATGAGCATGTTTCCGTTTCAGCCGCGTTGCTTCGATGTGATGCGCCGCATCACCCAGAACGCCGAGAAGCACAACCTGCCCACCGCCCGCTCCGCCATCCGCATGGCGTGGCAGACGGTTTCCGACAGCACGCTGCTCAAGGGCAAGCGCCTCATCACCCTCGCCGACATCATTGACACGGACGAACTCCGCAAGGGACTAAACCACGAGCACTACAAGGACGCCTACCTCAATCTTCAGGGCGCGATTGAGCAACTGCCCGAACTCGATGCTGGCCCGGAAGAACGCGACCAGTGCAAGGCCATCCTGCAAACGCTGCTGCTTTGGGTGTTGAGCCTGCCGGACAATCTCCGCGACGGTTTGACGGCTCAGAAAGTCGCCGAGGCCGCGTGGCTTCATGACGACGCGGTCGATGCCAAAGACCACGCGGAGCACCTGCTGGAATTGCTCGTCCAAAATGGCTTCCCCGTTCGCCGGGAAAACAAGTCACGCGAAGGCAAAGACATTGCGGTGTACTCATACGAACTGAGTGCGATGCAGGCGCAGCCGAGCAAGTGTTTCTCCCCGCTCAAGAAGAAGTATAATCAGGACACCAAGCGACAGGATGAAAAGTGGGTTGAGTCCCTGTTCTGGGGACTGGACATGATGACACAGGAAGCGCAGGAGGAACTGAAAGCCAACGGCGGAATCTTTTCTGCGTTTGCACCACCCGACCTGCGGAGTGTTCAAGAAAAACAAAGTAATCATCCACCGAAATTCACGTTGCCTCATCGCACACCCGCCTCCACGCGTCGCGTGCATCGTGTCGCCTACGGTGGGGAGGTTGTTGTGTGCGACCGCTGGCGCGACGAATTCGGCGAGGAAATCAAACACGCTGACCAGCACTTCCGTCTGGTTTATGTCACCACCGAGCCGAACGAAGACGACGCGAAGATTACCACCGCGCTCAAGGACACGCGCATCGCGGTGTGCCGACCTGAGCAGCTTGCGACTGAAACCCGTGATGCCTTGGCCGACCTGCTCGCCGCCGAGGAAATGAAGAAAAACTGCGCGGCTCCCAATCAAGGTGCCCTGCGCGAGTACGCGGACGGCAAGCGACGCGATGCCATCAAAGCGATCCTAAAATGCCAGCAAGACGAGTTTCGGCGCGGCAAGGTGGTCACCCAAAAGGGCTACGGCATTCAGGCCGTGCAGATGTTCGCGGCGGCCAAAGATCGCGAGGAAACGCTCGCGGGCGTTCTGCTGGAAAAGGCATACGACACGCCCTTGTTCGGCCCGAAGGAACTGAAGAAGGATTTCACCGAGACGGATGCCCGCAAGATTTTCGCCGGGCTGTTCTCGAAGGAACCGGCCAGTGCGGAAAAGGATGCGGTCACCAATTTCGGCCCCGGCCTTGAACTCACCATCAAATCGCATCCCGCCGAGTTCAAGCCGGACAACTCGCAAGCGCTGGCCAAATTTGCCGAGGCGCTGGCCGGTTTGTCCGATAAGCCGGTCAACGATCTCAAGACCACGTTCTGCCGTCCGCCCTACGCGCTCACGCAGGAGATGGTCACGCTCTACGTCTTCGCCCTCGTGCGGTCAGGTACGTGGGAACTGGCGCTCAATCCGTCCGCGCCCATCCAGCTTGCCAACGGCAAACCGCTACCGGGCAACCGGCTCACCGCGCACACGCTCGGCCTCGTTAAGTGGAACACCCAGCTCGACAAAGCCCTGCTTGGTGCCCGCCTGATGGCGTCCACGCAAAAAGGCTGGGACGAAGTCCTCCCGTTCACCCGCGTGCTCGACGACACGCTCAAGCCTGCTGCCACCCCGGACGAAGAACTCGTGCGTGGCGAGCAGCTCGTTGCCATCCTTGGCAAACTCAAGACCGATGTGCCCGAAGTTGAATCAGGGGTTGCGGCACTGGCCACGAAGCTCGGTGGCGTGGTGCCCAAGTCGTTCACCGAACTTTGCGCCCGGTTGAAAGCGCTGGCGACCTCGGAGTCGTACCAGCAATTTGACGCCGCCGTGCGTGAAAGCTACGCCGACGCGCCCAAGTTCAAGGAAGCCTACGAGGACTACGCCAAGGCTCACAAACTCCGCGACCGGGGCATGGAAATTGGGCAGGCACGGGATTATCTCACCGCCGCTGCTGAACTGAGTCCTGATCTGAAGCTCAAACGCGACGCGCTGCTCGGTCAGCTCAAGTTCGACAGTCTGTTCACCCAGCCCCATTTGATTCCGGCCCGGCAGGATTCCTTCAACCACTGGAAGGCCGACTATGTTCAGGCGTATCGCAAGGGGCACCGCGCCTATTACGAAAATCTCGGCGCCCTCGCCAAGTCTGCCGACACGTTGGGGCCCCGCGCCATCGCACTGACCCGGCTCAACAGCATCAGCGAACTTGGCCCGGCGTTCTCCGGCACCGCCAACATTACGGGCGACTTCGAGAAGCTGGAGGACGCGCTGTGGATTTGCCCGGACGCCGTCGAGGCGGATGTCGCGGGCGCAAACGCCATCTGCCCCAAGTGCCAGTGGACTCCGGACAAAGCGTTGCCGCAGGCCGAGCACGACCGCATTGAGCAGGCCATCACGCAGGGGCTGGCCGACCGGCTGCAACGGCTCAAGGACGCCTCCATCTCGACCATCCTCAAGCAAGCGGACGGCGAAAAAGGCCGCGCCGACCTCAAGGCGCTGCTCGAAATAATCCAGTTGGCCAACGCTGATAAACTGGCCGACGTGATGACCGATGAACTCGCCGCGTTCCTGCGCCAGCTCTTGCAGGAGGCCAACATTGTTCAGGAGTCGGTCACGCTCGCGCCCATTCTCCAGCAGATTGGAGCCATCGAGGAAGATCGCGTGGATGAGGCGGTGTCCAAGTTTACCAGCCTGCTCAAGAACGCCATCAAGGACGCCAAAGCAAAGCACGGCACCGGCAAGCGCGTGCGCGTTTTTTTGCGCATGGATGACGGCGGCTCGCAACCACCCGCCTGACACCGGTAAAATCCACGCCATGAAATCCGCCCTCATCAAACACCGCGCCGCCCAGCCCGACCTCAAGGGTGTCCGCCGCGTGCTGCCGCAGATTCAGACGCTCATCGAGGCGTCGCGTCAGCACGTCGTCTCCACGGCGAACCTGACGCTGGTATGGCTCTACTGGAATGTCGGGCGCGTCATCACCGACGACATCCAGCAACATTCCGGCAGAGCCGATTACGGCGAACAACTCCTGCAAAGCCTCGCCACGCTCCTGACCGAGCAGCATGGAAAGGGCTATTCCATCAGCAACCTGTGGGACATGCGCCGCTTCTTCGAGGCGTTCCGCATTGCACAGCCAGCGGCTGTGGATTTCCTGCCGGAGCCAATTCCACAGCCACTGGCTGTGGAATCTTCCGTGAGCAAAATTCGTCAGCCAGCGGCTGACCAATCTGCCTTGCTAGACATTCTCCAGCCACTGGCTGGAAAATCTTCCACTCGTCCAATTCGGCAGCCACTGGCTGCCGAATCCGAAGACCGCATTACCATCGACTTCGCCAAACACTTCCGTCTCGGCTGGACGCACTACCGCATCCTGTTGAGCACGGAGGCGGGCTTGAAGCGTGGTTTCTATTTCGAGCAAGCCGCGCAACAACGATGGTCGAAGCGTGAACTCCAACGCCAGATTGACCGCGCCCTGTTCGAGCGCGTCGCACTCTCCCGCGACACCAAAGCCCTCGTCCGCCTTGAGAAGCAGCGCGGCCCGGTCGAGACGGTGCGCTACGAGGACGCCTTCAAAGACCCGTACCTGCTCGACTTCCTCGGCCTCAAGGGCGCGTATTCGGAGAAGGACTTTGAATCCGCCATCCTCGCCAATCTCCAGCAGTTCCTCACCGAACTCGGCAGCGACTTCTGCTTCGTGGCCCGCCAGTTCGCCCTGCGGATTGACGACGACGACTACTGGCTCGACCTGTTGTTCTACCACCGCCGCCTGCGCTGTCTCGTGGCCATTGATTTGAAGATTGGGCCGTTCGTCGCCGCCGACAAAGGGCAGATGGACTTGTATCTCTCGTGGCTCAAGAAGCACGACTGGCGCGAGGGTGAGAACGAGCCGGTCGGACTCATCCTTTGCACGTCCAAGAAACGCCAGCACGTCGAACTACTGCTCGGCCACGGCCCGCACAAGATGCAGGTGTCCGAATACCTCACCCAACTGCCGACAAAGCGCGTCCTCGAAGACCAGCTCAAAATCTACAGCCGCATGTTGCAGGAAAAGGCTGAAGGCTGAAGGCTGAACGCTAAAAACTGAAAACTGAATTATGAAAGAACAACCGGAAGACTTGAAGATTCGCACCAAGAAGTTCGCGCTGCGCGTGATTCGCATGTATGCCGCGCTGCCCAAGAACGACACGGTTGCACAGGTGCTCGGCAAGCAGGTGCTGCGCTCTGGAACCTCCGTCGGAGCCAACTACCGCGAAGCCTCACGGGGTCGTTCCAAAGCGGAGTTCATTTCCAAAATTGGCGATTGCCTCAAGGAAATCGAGGAAACCGCCTACTGGCTCGACCTGCTGGTCGAAAGCGGCGTCGTCACCTCCGCGAAAATGGCCGGACTCCTCGACGAAACCAACCAACTGACCGCCATTCTCACCACTATCAACAAGAACTCCAAGCAAGGCTGAATGCTAAAGGCTGAACGCTGAAACATGAAGGCAGACCAAAACGTGGAAGAAATGCTGAACGCTGAACGCTGAACGCTGAAATATGAATGCCGAGAAGAACAATTTGCAAACTCCGGTTTCCCCGTCCGATTTCAGCCTTCAGCCTTCAGCCTTCAGCCTTTCGGAGTCAGCCCTCAGCCTTTTCCTTTCTCGCCACGCCACGCCTTACGACCCGGCCACGGACGATTACGAGCGCCCGCCCTTTGCC
>CAYHFE010000163.1:0-13377 GCA_964355375.1 uncultured Verrucomicrobiota bacterium | reverse complement strand
CGTTATGTGTCAATATCAAGAACCGACCCCTTTAAGGCCCTAACCGGGCACCTCACTCACTCCCGCGGCACCAGGCAAGTTCCCGCCAACCGGTCATGCAGGCCGCGTTCCAGCAGCAAGGCGGCCCAAAGCCACAGACTGACGGTTACAATCAAGACGAGGGTCATTCCCATGGCGCGAGCCCCAGGCAGCGCGCCGAACAGGGGAACCAGCCGTGCCATGAGCGTCGGCAGTAGCAGAGCCGGACCCCAAGCGATGAGGCTCCGCCAGAGAATCCGGAGGCGTGAGGCCTTGTCGCCGTTCCATTTCACGATGTCCAGACCTACTAATCGCAAAACCAGTCCGCCTCGAAACAACAATGCCGCCAGCAGGCTGGGAAGGGCGCTGGTGGCCAGCAGGGTCCAGGTGCTCAACTCAACCAGGGCCTTGATGAAGCCCGCGAACTCCTTTGCCCGCCCTCCGGTCGATCCACTTTGCAGAGAGGGTTCCACGATGCCGGCCGCCTCCTTGAACTCCTTTTCCGTAGGCACAGGTCGCGCGGCAATCAGTCGTTCGCCAGCGGTTCGTTGGTCGGGCGGGATCAAGGCCCCTGCCAGGCTGGTCCAAGTGGCCGGGTTGGTAATGACCTGGCGAAAGCGGCCCGCGATGTAAACCTCGAGGGCTTCGCGTTCGTGGCCTTCCTGCCTAAAGGTTGATCCATCGGCGACGATGCCGTTGGTGCGGTTAAAGGCGGCGGAAAGATCAACCGTCGTCACAGGAGGCGTCAAGGTGAGGGCCAGGATCTTGAGGTTCGAGTTGGCGGGTAGCGTGAGGCTCCGCACCACCCGGTTGCTATCCAATGGGAATTGATACCCATACAGGTGGAAACTGGCGTCCTCTCGCAGGCCGGTGCTGCGGTTACGGTAAGCCATCGTCAAAGCGATGGACTCGCCAGCGTATTGCCGGGGAGTAAACCATTGGCTAAAGCTCTGCGCCCACTTCGAACTCGTGTTGTCGTCGTAAGCCACCGTGAGGACCTGGGAGGTCTGGCCTGCCTGAACCGCGGTTCCCAGCATCGCCAGGCTCGAGAAGCGACTAGGCGGCAAGGGGATCGTCTGGCCGGTGGCACTCACGACGTCGGCCGCATTCGTCGGCCCGAAGCGAAAGGGCGCTCCGTTCCAGGTCAGGGCGGGGCCCAGCAGATTTGCGGAGTAGGCGGCTCCAACGCCATCCAGTCCGGTCGGCAGATTCCGAATCGTCTGGGGAGCGGCTAGTTGCTCCAGACACTGGCCGAGGACCCCGGCTTCCGAGGTGTTGGTCCAAGGCAACTTGGGCTGGACCAGGAAAACCGCAACAAAACCCGTGGCTGCCACCAACGGAACCGCGGCGCTCCCGGCGATCACCCCGAGTCGGCGCCGGAATGAGACCAAAGCGCGCTTGCTAAGAAGCGGCTTGAGCCGATCCACCAGCAGGCCGGGACCAAGTCCGGACTGCAACTCGCCCAGGAATTCCCGGGCATGGGGGGGCAACGGGATGGCGACCGACGCCGGACGGGCGTCCGTCGCCGTCACAGCGCGTCCTTCCAGGGTGGCCAGGGCGACCTGACTCAGAAAGAGTTGTGGAGTGGAGCTGGCCGCTGAAGCGATCGGCGCCCCCTCACGCTGCGGAGCGTCACGGTGCTCGCTGCCTCGCGGGGCAGGAAAATCCAGAAGTTTTGCGCGGCCATCGGCGGTGATCCAAACCCGGTCAAGCTCCAGAACTCCAGGCAACGATGGGTCCTTGGCCGACGCGGCTATTTCCTCTGCCAAGTCCAGAAGCCAGAAACGGACACGGTCCCAAGGCTGCCGCCGGCTGATCAATTCCAGCAGCGGCGTTCCCGGCAGGGCCTCATAAGCATCCCAGCATTCCTCGGAGGAACGTCTCCCGTTAAGCCAGCGCAGGCGTCCGACCCGGGCCAGCCTGCGCAAAGCCGGCGCCACTGGGGGCGCGCCGACCGGCAGCTTGCGGATCCACACTTTGCGCCTGAGTTGCAGGTCGAAACCGAGCAACATTTCCCCGGCATCGCTCCTTCCCAGTGTTTCCAAAACATGATACGGGCCAAGCCTGGGGGCCGCTTCCGCCTCCGTGGGCGGGTCCTTGGCCACTTCCAGGCTGGGCCGGGCTCCGTGGGCGAACTTGCGAGTGACCCGCGTGCGGGTCGAGAGATCCTGAAGAGCGGCAAAACCGTTTTTTCGACGCGCCGTGCAAAAGAGCAGGGCCGTAAGCGCCAAGCCGCTGGCATCAAACAACCCCTTCCATTTGAGCGCGGTGGCTGCCGGCGCGTGAAGCAAGAGCCACAGGAAGAGCCACGAAGGGAGCGCGGGCAGCCCTTGGGCGATCACGGCCCGCAGGAAGGCGCGCGGCACTCCGGGCATACCGCGGTTGGCGCCGGTTACCTGAAGGCCGCAGATCCATTTGCCGATGGACGCGCCCCAAAGGCCTTCAAACACCGCGTAATAGAGCAGAAAAGGCACGGTGGTGAAGGTGGCGATGAAGAGGTCAGTGCCCGGGTAAGACTCGCGGTGTAAGAAAGCGTCCCAATGGCCGTTGGAGAGCAACAGCAGGGCAGACCGAACGGCGAGGATCAACGCGAAATCAATACACCCAGCCAGAAGCCGAAGGCCGAGCGTGGCCGGCGTGGGCGCGGCCGGACTATATGGCAGCAAGGCGCTGCGAAGTTCAGCATAATTCCGGAAGCGCTTGGCCGGTTGCTTCTCCAGACAGCGCAGGACCGCCCGGCAAAGTCCGTCCGGAAGTTCGGGCCGCAGCCGGGCAGGCGACTCGGGAGCGCGCTCCAGGACCGTGGCCAGCATCCGCACCAGGTCGTCACCCTGAAAAGGTGTCCGACCGGTCAGTAGGTTGTAAAGTGTTACTCCCACCGCATAGATGTCCCCCTGAATCGTAAATTCATCGCCCCGCAACTGTTCGGGCGGCGAAAAGGCTGGCGTGCCCAGGAACGAACCCGTCATGGTCAGCTTCGAATCACTGCTCGCGGCGCTGGAGATGGACAGACCGAAGTCGCCCACTTTGACCGTCCCGTCCGTTTCGACAAAACAGTTCGACGGCTTGATGTCGCGGTGCAGCACGCCCAGGCCTGCCGCGGCCTCAAGGCCCGCCATGACCTGGAGAATCGCGTCCACGGCGTCGGCGACGGCCATCGGCCCATTCTGCTGAACGCGCTCCTGCAACGTGCCACCACTCACGAGTTCCATGGCGATTACCGGCTGGCCATCGATCTCGTCAGTTCCGAACACATAGACGCTATTCGGGTGGTTCACCGACGCGGCGAGGAGCCCTTCTCGACGGAAGCGCTGCCGGGTTACGGGCGAATCCAAGCCTTGGGCAAGCACCTTGAGGGCGACACGGCGTCCACTCTCGATTTCTTCGGCCTCGTAGACTGCGCCCATGCCGCCTTGGCCAAGCGCGCGAATGATGCGGTAAGCGCCGATCACCGCGCCGGCACTGACGGACGCGGTCTCAGTCGTTGGCGGTTCCATCCGGATGGTTTTCGCCTCAAGAAGGGGGTTCGGGTTCTGGTGGGCCGCGAGGAGCGATTCGACTTCCCGCCGCAATTGCAGGTCAGGGCACGCCCGGCTCAGATAGGCCGCCCGTTGTGCGTCGGTCTCCAAAGCCACGGCCGCCTCGAAAAGGGTTTCGACTCTGTCGTCAAATGTGCTCACGGGCTGGTTCGTTTCATCGTTCCATACTATCATTTTCCGTCGTCCCCCGCGATGGGCAGGTCAATCAACTCACAATCCACCCGTTCGAACTGCCCGCCGTGGCGGACCCGCAATTTGCGCCTGGCGTTCTCGACGAGGATGCGTCGCATGGCCTCGGCCGCCGCGCGGAAGAAGTGCTCGCGACCCCGCCACTCCTGGCGGCTGGAATCGTTCAAGCGCAGCCACGCCTCGTGGACGAGCGCTGTCGCCTGAAGTGTGTGGCCGGGCCTCTCCTGAGCCATTTTGTGCGCCGCCAGCTTGCGCAACTCATCATACACCAAGGGCATTAAGTCTGCGGCGGCGGTGGGGTCGCCTTGCCGGACAAGTTCAAGAATGCGCGTGATGTCGCTCACTCGTTCAAATTACTGGAGAGCAAGTTCGCTGAACAGGGCGAAACAAATAGGTCAATGGTTGTGCCGTCGGATCAACGGTTGGTCACTCGTAGCGCAGGGCCTGAATCGGGTTCAGCCGGGCCGCCTTGAGACCGGGAAAGATGCCGGCGAGAATTCCGACACACACGCTGAAGCCGAAGGCGAGCAGCATCGCCTCCACGGTGATGACCGGCGTGTTGTCGCCGGGTGACAAAAGGGCGAGAAGGCGCACCAGGCCATTGGAAGCGAGGAGGCCGGCCACGCCACCGATGGCCGCAATGACAATGCTCTCGACGAGGATCTGGATGAAGATGTCAACGAAGGTCGCGCCGACCGCCTTGCGGACGCCGATCTCGCGGACCCGTTCCGTGATGCTGGCCAGCATGATGTTCATGATGCCCACGCCGCCCACGAGCAGGCTGATGGCGGCGATGATCCCGCCGCTCAAGCGGGCATTGCGGATGGCGGTGGTGATGTTCTCCGACCAATTCTCCTGAGTGTTAAACGAAAAATCCTCGATCCCCTTGTGGGTGTGCATCAGGACGTTTTTGACCTGCTGGAGCGCGTTGTCCAACTGGTCGATATCCGCGACCTTGAACTGGAGGCTGGAGAGTCTTGGGTCCGAGGCATTGTTCACGCCCGCGCCCACGCGGAATCTGAGCCACATGGTGTTGAGCGGGATGTACACGGTGTTGTTCTTCCACTCGAAAACGATCCCGGCGCCGCTCTTGCTGCGCCCGCTGCCCTGGCCCCGTTTGCGCGCCGGGCCGCCTCGCACAGGTTCTGGTTCCTTTTCGACGGCCAACTCCCGCGCCTTGCGGTCCAGTTCGCTTTCGTAGCGCTCAAACATGCCGATGACGCGGAACCGCTGGTGGTTGATGTTCACAAACTCACCGACGGGATTGATTTCGCGCCCGATCTCCTCCGGCGAGCCGAAGAGGGCGTCACGGGTGCCGGTCCCGATGACACAGACGTTGCGGGCCAGTTGGTCGTCCATGTCGTTGAACATCCGTCCGTAGGCCACCACGTGCTGATTCATTTCCAGGGCGTTGGGCCAAGTGCCGACAAAATGCCAGGGATTGAACGCCTTGCCGGCGCGCGTGACGGTGACGAGGCGCGTCTGCATTTCCGGGGTGATCAGTCGGATGAGGGACGCGCTGCGTTGCAGGGCGTAAACGTCGTTCATCGTGTTGCCCACCGCCTGGTCCGCCCGGTGTCGCTGCCACACGGGAATTTCCTGGCCCGTGATATACACTTTCTCCAATCCGCCGATGGCGATGAGGGCCTCTTTCATGCCGTTCTCCATCCCTTTGACCAACGCGGACTGCGCCACCAGGCTGCCCACGCCGAGGATGATGCCGAGCATGGTGAGAGCGGAGCGAAATTTGTTGGCCCAAATTTCTTTGAATCCGATGCTGATGGTGTTCAAGAAATTCATGACGGGTCATCCTATTTTGAACCGGCCGAAGCTTTCGCTTTCGCGGTCGGAGTGGTCCCGCCCTTGCCGCCGGGCTCCGGAGTCGCCGCACTCGCTGCACCCGGCGGCGTGACGAGCGAAACCATTTCCCCGCCGTTCAGCCCTTTGGTGACTTCGGCGAAGTCAAAATCCGCCACCCCAAGCTGAATCGGCCGGCGCTCAAATTTATCGGCGCCCTTTTGGACATAGACAAAGCTTTCGCCGTGGTCGGTGAAGACGGCGGCCAGGGGAATGGCCAGCACGTTGCCGGCCGAGATGAGCGGGATGGAAAGGTTCGCCGTCATGCCGGGGCGAACCACCTCTTCGGCGTTCTTGAGAATGATTCGGGTGGAAAAACCCTTCACGCCAATTTTGAAGGTGGCTTGGGGAGCGATTCGGTCCACATGGCCGACCAGCTTGAGGCCCGGCACGGCCTCCACCTCCACGGTCACCGCCTGGCCCACTTTCAAGCGGGTGACGTCGGCCTGGTTGATGTGGGCGGTGATGATCATGTCGGACAGATTGGCGACGGTGAACACCTCCGTGCCACTGTAAAAACCGCTGGAGCCAGAGACGGCTTGGCCGACGGAAACCGGACGGGTCAGAATCGTGCAGTCAAACGGCGCGCGAATGACGGTCTTCAACAACTTGTCCTCCACCGTCTGAAGGGCGGTCTGGGCGGTTTCGAGACGGTTCAGAGCGATGTCCAGGCTGTTTTTCGTGAGGTCATGGTCGATGCGCGCGTTGTCGAAAACTTCCTGCGCCACGAGTTTGTTCCCGAACAGTTCCTTGACGCGCTCGAAATTGAGTTTCGCTTTTTCGAGCAGGAGTGTTTGGGTTTGCACGGCCAGTTTGGCGCCGGCAATTTCCGTCTGGCGCGAGGTTTTCTCCGTTTGCAGGTCCTTGTCATCCAATTCGAAGAGCACCTCGGCTTTCTTGACCTTGTCACCAATGTCCAGGGTGAGCTTGGCAATCAGGCCACCGACTTCCGGCCGCACCGAGACGCTGTCCAGGGGTCCGATATCGCCGGCCGCGGTGATGGCGAAGTTGATGTCACGGGTCGCCACGACAGCCGTCGTGGGCTGGCCGGTTTTACTGCTGGCAGCAACGGCACCGGGTTTGCGGAGCACACTGGGGTCACGGTATTTCTGCCAGGTCCAATACCCCCCACCCGCGAGCACACACACGGCAAGCAACCAAAGAACTGGTGTTTTCATTTTTTATTTCTTCGCCGGCTGGCCACCCTCTTTCGCCGGCAACAATTCGATGTGATTAAGCTCCAGGCCGGCGTCTTCCTTGATCGTCAAGGCATAGACGTCGGTCAATTCCAGTCCATCCGGAGATGAAGCCAATTGTGGGTGCAGCGGGCGGAATTCCCGCAGGGGCAGTTCCACTTCCCAAGTCTCACCCGCCGGCCGGAGCGAGGCGGGTGGAACATCCACCTCAAACTTTCCGGCAAACACGCCCCGCATCTTTTGGGCGCTGAATCCGAAACGAACGGTTTGTGCCCGCGCCGTTCGCCCTCGGAAGCGCAGTTTGGAGTCGGACTGCAACAGGACCGGTCGTTCCGTGCTCTTCCAAGCCGCGAGGGCCACCGCGTAAAGCATCACGGAGTCCCGGTCCGAGATCGGCCAGAGCAACGGATCGGCTCCCAAGCGCGCCCGCTCGTTGCCGGTCGGCGGCAGCCACTTGCCCAAGATCACCTCGGGGATCTGCCACAGATCGGTCGCCCATGAGTTGACCGGCCCGGGTTGAGGGGTCGCGGAGAGTGACTCCTTCCGGCTCAGCGATGCGGCCACCCGGCGTCCTTTCGGCACCTCGACCGTGCTGCCATCCAGATACTGGGTGACCCGGGCCGAGCCCTCGTTGATCCGCAGCATCGTTTCCGTGGCGGAGGTCTGGATGTCGAACTGGGCTCCTCGCATCTCCGCGGCCACCGTCGGCGTTTGAATTAACACGGCCTCCGCGGCCCGTCCTGGAGCTGGGGTTCCCCAGAGACTTCCTTGCAGTAATTTGAACTGCTCTTTGCCTCCATCGGCATCCAGGATTCTCAAGGTCGAATGCCCAGCGATCGTGATCGTTGAACCATCGCGCAGTCTCAGTTCGACCCAGGCATCGCAGGAACGAGTTTCCAGGGTGTCCCCGGCCCCGAGGGAAGTTCCGGTGGCCAGGGCTTTCTCGGCTCTTCCCTTGGCACCAAAGGATTGACTGGATCCGGTCACTTTGGACACACGGACCATTCCTGGCTGGTTCGCCGGGATGAGTTGGAAGGCAAGCACGGCCAGCAATGCGACCACGGCGGCCGCCGCCACGCCCCATCGCCACGACCGAAAATGGACCGGCCGGATCTTGCGCCTCTGATCGGCAGGTCGAGGTCGGCGAAGATGGAGCTCTTCCTGCCGGCCCAGCGCGACCCGCTCGAGGTCCGCCACCATGACGGCCTGCTCCGCCACCGCACGCAGGAAGGCCCGGGCTTCGGGATCGGTGCGCAGGAGCTCGGCGACGCGCAGGCGTTCGTCCGGCGTCAAGCGACCGTCGAGGTGTCGGAGCAGCAGCTCGTGTGGTGAATCGTTCGGGTTCATGGAACCTGTCCTCCCTCATTCTCGGCGCGGGTCAGTTTCCCTTCGATGCAGTTCTTCAGGCTCTCGTGCAGGCGGGAGACGCGCTTGTAAATCGCGTTCAGACCGAGGCCCATCTGTTCCGCCAGCTCCGCGCAACTGTAGCCGTCGAAGTAGCGCAGCTTGAGCAGCCGGCGCGCGGCTTCCGGCGCCGCCTCAAGGCAGTCCTGCAACGCCTCCATCTTCGCGCCTGCGGAATGCGCCGGCTTGGACTGCCACTCGTGCTCCAAGAGTTCGAGAATCTCCGCATCCAGGCAGATGGTTTCGCGTTGGTGACGGCGCAGCCAGTCGATCCCCTCGCGCCGCGCCGTGATGAACGCCCACGACAGGAGGGCGCTTTCATTCTCGAAACTGACTTCGCGCGTCATCGCCTTGAGCGCGACGTTCTGGAAAATGTCCTCGGCGGCGTGAGTATCGCGGACCACCACCCAGGCCGCGGCGGAAACGCGCGTCCGCCACTTCATCAGCGTTTGCAGAATGTCCGGTTCAGAAAGCATCGTTCCAAAGGTTAACGCACGGTCAGGCGTTATCCTGACATTATTTTTGTCCCTCTAGCCCGGATGTGTGGGCTGGCGGTGAGGTGGAAGCCGGGATGAAGTGAAGGTCGAAGACCGGATTCCGAGTGTCGTCTTTGTCGCGATTTGACGTCTGTTTTTTCTGGAGGAAGAGAGCAGATGCCTTTTTCGCTGTTGCTGGTCCGCGCTCTTCCCTACATTCAGCTCACCGGCCGTCTCGGCCGAAAACGACGATCGCGATCATGAAAACCCTGACTGCCTGCCTTGGTTTGATCTGGATTCTGCCCCTGCTCGACGGCCCGCCGGTCGTGGCCGGCAGCCGCTTCGACATTGTGCGCGACGGCCAACCGGCGTGCGCGATCGTGGTCGCGGAGCGCCCTTCGCCCGGGGCCCGGTTGGCGGCCTTGGAACTTCAAAGCCACGTGCTCAAGATCACGGGTGTCGAGTTGCCCTTGCGCAACGACACCGAGCCCTCGCCGGGGCCGCGCATCCTGGTCGGCGAGAGCGCCGCGACCCGGGCACTGGGGTTGCGCGGGACCGACTTCCCGCCCCAGGAATACCTCGCCACCCTGGCCTACTGGAACTACGCCTATCCGCCGCGTGACTTTGACCTCGAATCCAATGTCTCGATCGCCCCGTGCCTCCACACCTGCGCCTACGCCATCGATGATGCGGTTCGCGAAAACGATATGAAGTTTTATCGCGCGTGGTTGGCCAAGGCGAAAGCCCCCATGTTCCTCTGGAACTACTATCATCACCCGATGGAGCCGGCCCTCATCGACAAGTGGAAGTGTTTCCCCAATGTCATGGTTCACGAAACCGCCCGGGCCGCCCGCATGTTCATCCAGGACGGCGTCCGCGGCATCTTCGAGTGCGGCGAACAGGATCAACTGGAACACTACGTCATGCTCAAGCTCTGGGACGATCCCGGGTTGGAAACCGACGCCGTGCTCGATGAGTTCTTCACGCTCTACTTCGGCAGAGCGGCCCGGCCGATGAACCAGTTTTATCGTTCCATCGAGAGCATGGCCTGTGACCAGGCGCTCTATCCTCCGGGAATCCACAAGCAGAACAAGGACATCGCCTGGAGAAACCTTGGCACTCCGGATCGGCTGAAGAATCTGGCTGCGCTCATGGCTGAGGCGGATGCCCTGGCCGGCACAGAAATCGAGCGGCAGCGCGTCGCTCTCTGGCGCAACTCCATCTGGAAATGGATGCTCGACGGTCGCGCCGAATACGAGGCCCGCACCGCGAAGTCCACCGGGGCTCCCTGAGGCGTGTCTTTGCGGTTGGGTTCAGGGTGGAACGGGCAACTTGCCCGTTCCTGTGGGCGACCAGCCCACAGGCTTTGCTATCGGAAGTCTCACTGAATAGTAAGTTCCATGGCCGTGCCAGACTCAGCGGCAAGTTGCCGCCTGTTCGGCAGACAGGCCGCCGCGCACGGCCAAGTTGGCCGTGCCACCCATTTCAAATGCGTCGGGATGCGACTGCCGCATCCGGGTGATCTCGATTCTCCAAAGCATGTCACTCGCCCAAGGCAAATAGATGGCCCGCGGTCCGCAAGTATATCCTGTTTTGGACAATCGCCGGAGTGGCAAAGATACTCTCTTCCAGCTCTTCGACTTCGCCGTGACGAAAGATCATGGGCGTTGACCAGCCGGCCCTGAACAACGACCTCGGCTGTTCCCAAACCGTCGCCCCCGTATCTCGATGAACCGCCAGCAAACGGGAGGAACCGCCGTCGCTGTCCAAAACCAGAATCACGGTGTCCTTATACAATATGGGCGAAGTCGCCATTCCATATTTGCTTCGAGGCGGGTCGAGTTTTCGCTCCCAGACCTTCTTTCCCGCGTGGTCGAAACAGAGCAGTCCGTAGGTCCCGAAATAGACATAGACATGCTGCTCGTTCGCGACCGGCGTGGAGGACGCGGGATTATTCAGTGGATGGACAGAAGGATAATCGCCGCATTGATACTCGCGTGGGCCGTTAAGCTGAATCGACATCTGAATAGCATGAACTTTCCTGTGCTCTGGGATGCGCTGGGTCAAGCTACAGAGGAGTCAATGGGATGGAAGACACCATGACCCTCACCCGCCCTGCGGGCACCCTCTCCCATCGGATGGGAGAGGGACGGGGTGAGGGCATCGTGTGTTCTATCCTGCGCACCCCTCAGTAAGACCATGTGAGAGCGCGTTGGAAAAGTCCAATCCAGCCGGAGGAGTCAGGTGGCGAGACTCTGATTTCTACTTTCCCCTGCCCTCAGCCGGTGGTGGCGCCAAACCCAGCCGTTTTCCGGCGTGGGCGGCAATGTCCGGATCGGGATCGTTCTTCGCGAGATAGTTCAACCATTCTTGAACCGACGGGTCGGGCAACATCGGTTCGAGTGCCCCAATGGCGGTACGCCGGAACTTCCTCGACAGGCCCGACAGGGCCTCTCCCTGAAATTCCCGGTTCAGGTCAACGAGGATCTCGTCTCGGAGATCAAGGGGCGCAACTCCACCCAACACGTCCAACACAATTAACCTCTGCTCGAGGTTGCCTTTATCCGTCTGCCGGTAAAGGTTCCCCATGGCCTTGACCGCCTGGTCGTCAAATTGGCCGCTGCGTTTCAGCTTGTGCGCCTGCTTGACGCGCGCCTCTGGCGTCTGGTTTGAGTCCGTCACGATGGAATGGGCCTCGGCCATTTCCTTCTCCTTGGCGGCATCCCTCTCCTTGGCAGCGAGTTCATCGAGCCGTTGCTTGAGGCGCGCAAGTTCGGCCGAATCGACGTCATCGAGCCGTTGCTTGAACCGCGCGGGTTCGACCGAACCGGCGGTGCCCGCGGCCTTCGCGCGCTCCATCTGCGCCACTTTCCGGAGCAGCTCCCGGGTGGATTCCTTGAGGGCCTGATGGTCTTTTTGCAGTTTCTCGAACTGGGTGGCCAGAGTGTTGGCTGAGTCGGCGGTTGCCTCTGCGGCCGTTGGATGAGGGTTACCACCGCCGGTTAAGACCGCGGTCAGCAACGCGGCACTGGCAAGCACCACGGCAATGATGGAAAGGGCTTTGTTCATGACCAATGTATCCTGTACTATCCAAATGCAGCGGGCCAGACCCATCTGCCGGCCCCCGGTGCCAGACCGACCGTCAGGGTGTTCCTCCATTGGATTCGCGGGGTTTCTTTCTTGTGGCAATGCCCCTGGACGGCTATGACTGGCGTCCGCCGTGAAAAAGCAAATTGCCATCGATTAGTTGACGGAAGGGCCCGAGGCGTGTGTGGCGAAGGTATTGGCGGAGGCGCGGGAGCACCTGCATCGGCGTCTCCATCAGCAGGGCGGTAGAAGTTCTTAGGTTAGGTTCCGCCGGGAGTCCGCGAAAAGTCACGATCCGTAACCCAAGAGATCGGAATGTTCTCAAAAGTAATGCGCCAAGGCCACATGTATGTGGGGCTGTTTCTCGTCCCCTGGTTTCTGATGTACGCGCTGGGCACGATCGGCTTGAATCACCGCGCCCTGTTCGCCAAGATCTACCAAGACGAAGGGGTGAAGTTCGCCGTTGAGCGGGAGGTTGCCTACCCCCGCGCCTTTGCCGCGGATGCCCCGCTGCGGAGCATCTCGGAGCAGATTCTCAAGGACCTTGGAATGGAGGGCGCCCACGGGGTCCGACGAGGAGACGATGGCGAAATCATCGTCAACCGCGGGTATGCGGTGTTTCCCCGGCGCATCACCTACTATCCGGACGAGAACCAACTGATCGTGGAGAAACAGGTCTTCCGGACGATGGATTTCTTCTCGCGCCTCCACACCAGGACGGGGTATTCGAACCAGTACAAGATCAACAGCGCGTGGGCGGCGTCGGTCGATCTGTCCATCGCCGCCACGTTTTTCTGGATTTTCTCCGGACTCTGGCTCTGGTGGGAGATGAAAAATACGCGCCGGCTCGGTGGGTATTTTACGATTCTGGGCCTGGTGTTGTTCGGCCTGTTCGTCATCGCCAACTGACGGGAGATCGACGATGAGAATCACCTTTGACCGGATCAACCGCCGCACGCACTTGTACCTGGGCCTGGTGCTGATGCCGTGGTTTTTCATGTACGGCGCGAGCACCGTGGTCTTCAACCACGGCAACTTCATACGGCACCTTTACCAGAACACTGAGCCGAAGTGGATCCCGCTGTGGGAACGGGACTACAATCTCGCCCCCATCAAGGAAGGCGACGACGAGTGGGACATCGCGGAAAAGGTGCTGAAGAACCTCGGCATGAACGGGCGCTACCGCGCCTTCCTGGACAGGGACGGAATTCTGAACATCAACCCGGTCAGGTTCCTGGGCAACATCCGAATCAGGCACTTCCCCGACCGCCAGCGCCTGGTGGCGGAGCGGCAGGAGTTCCGCCTCGACCGATTCCTTACCGGGATGCACGTTCGCGGCGGCTGGGACTGGCCCGGCTTCCTGGA
Source organism: uncultured Verrucomicrobiota bacterium (assembly GCA_964355375.1). Classification (GTDB taxonomy): domain Bacteria; phylum Verrucomicrobiota; class Verrucomicrobiia; order Limisphaerales; family SIBE01; genus CAYHFE01. The sequence goes on along the minus strand of CAYHFE010000163.1, from coordinate 246 downwards.
CAAGTTCTGGGCGCTCTCGGTGGATCTCGTCGTGGTGTCCACCATCATCTGGGTGCTGTCCGGTCTTTACATCTGGTGGAAGCTGAAACGTTTCCGATTCTGGGGAACCATCAGCCTCGTGGGCGGTTTTGCCTGTTTCATCGCGTTCCTCTTCGGCTTGTAGGCGCGACTCGCCGCCACGCCACATCCAGCTTAGAGCCTGTTTTAAAATTGAAAAGGGTCCTGCGGCGAGGGATTTTGGCTGCG
>CAYHFE010000162.1:0-13432 GCA_964355375.1 uncultured Verrucomicrobiota bacterium | reverse complement strand
CAAATGATAGTTGCCCAGGGAATCGGTGCGGGTCGAGTCGGTGTACTTCGTTCCGTTGACCGTTGAGGAAGCGAATACCCACAGACTGCCGATAGGATTACCGCTGCCGACCTTGACCGAACCGCGAATCTCGGCTGTCGCGCGCAAGGCGGTCACCACGATGTTATTCCGATCCAGCCCGTCCACGAGGTTGAATGCGGGCAGGTCTGGTCCGAGCAAGGAACGCTCTTGGGCTGCGTTGGTCTCGAGCTGAAGATACCAAGTGCCTCCCGAAGCTCCGATGTCGAATTGGCCGTTCTGGTCCGTTTCCGTCATAATCCAGACGGCCTTTTGGTCCGAGACTCCGATGCCCATGGCGCTGATCGGCGCTCCAGTGGCGTCCACCAAGCGTCCGCGCAAATGGGCGGTCACCCGTTGCAGGGGGATGTCCAAACGAACCGCTCGGTTGACGCCCACCGTTTCGCTCAGCTCCAGGCTTGAATAGCCGAGCCTCGCCAAAATCTCATCATCGCTCCCAAAGAACCAATTGCCCGCCACCACTCCAAGACAGTAATTCCCGTCGCTCGCAAAGCTCAGGCCCTTGGTCTTGTAGAGTCCGTTCGACTCGCTGGCCCACACTGGAACACCCAGGACGGGCTTGGCCTGACTGTCCTTGAGCACCCCGTAAATGAGGGCGTTGGCTTTGCTTACCCCCAAGTTCACGTTGCTCGCGTTGCCCGTCACGGTGCTGACAGATATCGGTACAGCTTCGTTGTCCAACCCTACGTAACCCAATTGCGCCAATCCCCCACGCTCGACCGTGACCTTCCATTTTCCCGCGACGACGGCCAGCGAGTAACTGCCGGCGCTGTCGCTGAAACCGATGGCGACCTGGCCGGCGTTCGACTGAGCTATAAGAGAAACCCCGGGAATTCCGGCGCCGCTGGAGCTGTCCTGCAATTTGCCCGAGATCGTGCGGTTGGCGGCTGAAACCGACAGATTCAAGGTCGTCAATCCACTCTTTACGACGGCCAGGCCCGCGATGAAATCTCCCACCAAACCGGGAAGCATGGGCATGACGACAAACTCACCGGTCGGGCTGTAGAGGGTGTAATTGCCGCTGGCATCGGTCAGGGCACCCGTGAAAGGTGATCCATCCGGCGGCATCAGGACCATCGGCACATTGGCCAGCGGATTGCCCGTGCCCGCCGCGGTGACACGACCGGTCACGCCTTGCGGAAGCGTCCTTTGTTTGACCGTGAAGACGCGTGTTGCGGGCGCGAAACCGTTCGCCAGATCGGACACTTTGAACAGGTAGGCTCCGGCGATGAGATCGACCATTCCATCAATGCTCGGATAAGGCAGCTCGACGCGGATTTGACCATTCGCGGTCCCGTCTTCATCGGCCGGAATATTCCAGTTGCGCACGCGATTCGCGCCATCGGCGAAGGAAACAGGTGCGGCGCCGTCGATGACCGTGAAGCTTTTGGCCAGACCATCGCCGACATCGATCACGCCATTGGCGTTGAAGTCGAGGTATTTCTCGATCCGGCAGGCCGCTCCAGGGGCCATTCCGGTGATGGTCAGGGCGATTTTCCCCACGTAATCGTTGGTCGCCGAAGCTGGGTTGACAGAAAGATCCACGCTGAACACGCGCGCGATCGACGCACCCAGCGCAGCCAGCATCCAAACACACTTCACGAACGGTCGAGTCATAAATGGTCTCTTGCGAATTAAATGTTTCTCGGATTCCAGGTTGAACCCGGAGCCGCTTTCAGGATGACACGATCCTCCGGTTCGCCAATCATCCGCCTGTTTTTTTACTCAGTTGCAGGAAACGATGCTCTTCATTTATTGCCACAATGCGACCTTTCCTTGTTCCGATGCCATTGACGAGTGCCCAAGGTGGCGCGGGCGAGGCAGCCTGTTGGAAGATAAGTTTGTGGTTGAACGTTTCCCGACGTTGGGCCAAGACGCTGGCTTCTTGTTGCTCCCCAAAAGTGGAGATGCGACTGTGGCGGCATGAAAACGAATTTGAAACCAGCCCATTCAAAGGCGTGGACCTTGCTCAAAAAGTTGCAGGCCCTGGCCGAGCAAGGAATTGACGGCGAGAAGATCTCGGCTCAAAACAAAATTGCCCGGCTCAAAACGCGGTTCGACTTCTCCTTGCCTGACCCCGCTGAAACACCCGATTTGTTTTCCGGAACATTCAGGCATTCAACCACGGTACGGCGGATTTACTCTTTCGGACGCAATGAATTTGATGTGGCCAATTCCGTGAAATGGGCGATCGAATCGGCAACGAAGATTCCGTGTGTGTATCGGGACGGCGAGCTGCTGACCGAAGCGACGCCAAGCACGGCCAAGAGGCTGACGGAAATCGCCGATCACATCGCCCGCAGTTTCCGCGCCCTCCTGGACCAATTCAGTGCGATTGATGGCGTGAGCGTGACGGATCGGCATGTTTTTGTCATGGGGTTGTATGATGGAATGATGAACGAAGTGCGGAACGTCGGGCAACGGCTGCCGAGCCGATCTCGGGTGACGAAAATGACCAAGGCGAAGAAACGGGTCGTGACCTGCTCCTCCGCTCTCCATATCCACCCATACACCGTGGCTGTAAACCTCGGAAAACAAATTCGCTTCTCCGCGTCATTGGAACAAGTAACCGCTGAATTGGAGGCTGTGATACAGAAACATTTGACCCGGGGGGCGCCTTAACCGGATGGAAGCTTACAGAGGAGTCAATGGGATGGAAGACACCATGACCCTCACCCGCCCCTGCGGGCACCCTCTCCCATGGGATGGGAGAGGGACGGGGTGAGGGCATCGTGTGTTCTATCTTGCGCACCCCTCAGTAATGTTCGGCGAGGGTCAGCCGGTTCGCCCAGGTCGGGTGAATGGCTCGATCACCACTGGTCTGGCGAGGGAGTGTCACCGCGGGGCGATCGGCTGCCGTCGCGAGCGGTGTCATCAGCGGAGCCAGCAGAAGAAAGGTGAAAGAGGCGATGAGTTTCATGGGGTGATCAAGGACTTGGTCGTGACGATTCAGTTAAATGGGGAGCGCACGCGCCCTCGCGTGCGGTGGTCGGCGCCCTCGCCGACCACATTGGCACCTGCGAACGAGTCGCCGTTTGCAGACTTTATTGGATCTTCGCTCCGACCGGCGGGGCGCCGGTCGGCACACGCGAGGGCGCGTATGCTGCCCAATTTCGACTGCATGCAAGCGGCTTAGCGACGCGGCAAATCCAAGTCCGTGGGCATCGCGCCGCGCCAGCCTTCACGCCATCGTTTCATGAGGCGATCGACGAGTTCGGCGCTGGCCGGTGCTTTGGCGATATTGATGTTTTCCTGGGGATCGGTTTCGTGATCGTAGAGTTCGATCGCGTCCACCTGGGAGTGGTCTTTGCGGTCCACCCAAACGGTGAAACGATGGTGGTCGGTGCGCATGGAATAGCCCATCAAACTGCGACCACCAGCACTGCGCGGATACTGGCTGAACGCGGCCTTTTTCCACGATCGTCGCGGATCGTCGAGCACGGGTTTGAAGCTGAGGCCCTCGAGGTGCCCAGGCAAGGGCAAGCCGGCCAGTTCGCAGAGCGTCGGGTAGATATCGACGAACTCCACCAGGGCGTCGGTGCGCCGGCCGGCGTTTTTCATCCCCGGCACCGAGAGGAGCAGAGGGGCATTGACGTCATTCTCGGCGTTGCTGTGCTTGCACCAGGCGTCATGTTCGCCGAGTTTCCAGCCGTGATCGCCCCAAAGGATGATGATCGTTTGGTCGCGCAAACCCAGGCGATCGAGTTCATCGAGCAATGTGCCGACTTGGGCATCCATGTAACTGATCGCCGCGTAATAGCCATGCTTGAGCTGGCGGGCGAGATCATCGGGAATCGAGTTGGTGGGAATGCCGTGATAGGAACGCAGTTCGCCGCCGGGCAAGATGGCGTATCGCGGGGCGTCTTTGGGGCGAAACGGATTGGGGGCGAGCTGAATCTTCGCCGGATCATAACGATCCCAGTATTTCTTGGGCGAGACAAAGGGCAGGTGCGGCTTGATGAACCCGACCGCGAGGAAGAACGGCTCCGGTTTCTGGCTGAGCTCGCGCAGGGTGGCCACCGCGAGGTCGGCCACTTTGCCATCCTGGTAATAATTGTCGGGCACGTCGGCGGATTCAAAGGCGGGACCGCGCGGGCCTTGGGCGGGCCGGTTGGCTGCCCTCCGGGACGGCGCGGCCCCGTCGGGCTCGCTTTCGATTCTGCGTTGAGACAAGGCCACGTTCTCGGGGAGAGCGTAGGCTGGGGCCCGCGGTGTTCGCCACGGCACCGACCACGTCGGCGGATCGTCGTAGCCTCCGTGGTAGATCTTCCCCATGCCCTGGACGAAATAGCCCTGATTCTTGAAGTGCTGTCCCAGCGTGATCACATCGGGCAGCGCCTTGCGAAAGTGGGTGACCAAATCCCAGACCTGCGTGGAATCCGGGCGCGTGCCGGTCATCAGGCTGGAACGAGTCGGCGAGCAGACGGCCTGTTGACAGTAGGCCCGATTGAACACCACGCCAGCCCTCGCGATGCGATCCAGGTTGGGGCTGGAGATGTAGTCCTTGCCATAACATCCCAGCTCGGGCCGCAAATCATCCACGGCGATGAAAAGTATATTGGTTTTGGATGCGGCCCACGCGCTCGTGGCAAGACCAAGCAGCCAGGTCAAGAGGATGGAGGGGATGGTTTTCATAAAGTGATGGGTGATGATCGGCGGTGGAAAATGATCGGCCTCCCAGGGCGGCTGACGCCGCAACCAAAAGAGGTCAACCACGGATGGACGCAGATGGACACGGATAATTCCGCTTTGCTTTCAAGTTGAGCGCAATTAGCCCTCACCCGTCCTTCGGACACCCTCTCCCATCCGATGGGAGAGGGACGGGGTGAGGGAGCAGTTGGTCTCATCTTGATCGCAAATTCGAATAAGAAGAGCGGAGTGAACACGCGGTGCGTCCAGCAATTTGCGCAGCGTGCGAAATCTTTCATGGAGAGGGCAAACCTCCAACGATCGGACGTGAATCGTGGCCCTGAACCTGAAGGTGCAATGGGGAGCGCGGGCGTCTCGCCTGCTGGGTTCGGCGTCCCGCCGGACCCTCGCTGTGGTGTCCCATCCCGATTCCGGTCGGCGGGACGCCGACCGGTGCAGCCGGGACGGCCGCGCTCCCCATGCAAAACGTCACGGTTCATGGCGAGTCGGACGGGCGCGAATTCTTGTTGGGCAAAGCGAAGGCCACGTAGGCGTCGCCGTAGGGCGTGCCCAGCTTGTTGCCGCCCGTGGCGGAAATGACGATGAATTGCCGCCCGTTCACCTCATAGCTGGCCGGCGGAGCATTGCCGGTATAGGGCAGTCGGGCCGACCAGAGTTCCGCGCCGGTTTCTTTGTCGAAGGCGCGAAGCTTGTTGTCGCGCGTGCCCGCGCAAAAGACGAGGCCGCCCGCGGTGACGATCGCGCCGCCGTAATTTTCGGTGCCGGTATTCTTGATGCCTGGCGCGGCCACCTCCGGATATTCCCCCAGCGGCACGCGCCAGACCAGCTTGCCCGTGTTCAGGTCCAGGCAGTTGAGGGTGCCCCAGGGCGGTTTGTTCGCCGGGTAACCTTCGGGGTCATAGAACTTGGGATAGCCGCTCACGCTGTAGGAAGGGCGTTCCGCGGGCGCGGTTCGCGGCGGGACCGAACCCTCGCGCAGGAGGAGATAATCCACGAGCGCATTCAAGTCCGCTTCGCTGATCTCGGGCAGCGACGGCATGGCGTTCTTGCCTTCGCGAAGCTGCTTCCGCACCGCCTCCTCGGTCAGGCGCAATCGCAGGCCGCGCAACGGCGGGCAGGTGCTGACGCCGAGCCGGGTGGGTCCGTGGCATTGCAGGCAGGCTTGCTCGTAAACCAGCCGGCCGCGAGTCTGGGGCGCGTTCAAGTCATCGGGCGGATCGCCATCGCGAAAGGCCGAGATGATCCACCCGACGTGGTTGGCCGAGACGTAGAGCCGTCCCGTGTCCGCGTCGATGCACGCGCCGGTCCACTCGGCGCCGCCATCAATGCCGAAAAACAAATTGGCTCGACCCTCGCTGCACGGGACAAAGAATCCGGTCGTGGCGCTGGCGAAGCGGGTGCGGGCCCACTCCTCGGCTTCTTCGGTGCGCGTGGTCAGGTCCGCGGCGGTGAACTCCATCTTCAGGAAAGGCTGCGGCCATTCCGGGTCGGGCTGGTAGGGCGAGGTGCGTTCGCCCAAGAGCGTGCTCGTCGGCGCGCGGCGCAGGCGGAAGGGATAGATCGGTTTTCCGGTCACCCGATCGAGCAGGAGCGTGTTGCCGATTTTGGTGCAGGCGGCCACCACATCAATCCGCCGGCCGTCGCGTGTGATGGTTCCCAAATTGGGCGGAGCCGAGATGTCGAGATCCCACAGATCATGGCGGATTTCCTGAAAATGCCAGAGGTACTTGCCCGAGCGAGCGTCCAGGGCGACGACGCAATTGGCGAAGAGATTGTCGCCGAGATGGTCCACGCCGATGAAGTTCGCTTTGGGACCGCCGGTTGTGATGTAGGCGATGCCGCGGGCTTCATCCAGGGCCATCCCGGCCCAACAATTCGCGCCGTAACTTTCGGTGTGATCCCAGGTGTCGTGGCCGAATTCACCGGGCTGCGGGATGGTGTGGAAGGTCCAGAGCCATTGGCCCGTGACCACGTTGAAACCCCACACATCCTTCTCAAAGCCCGGCACGACGACGATGTTTTCGAAAATCGCCGGACCCGCCGTGGCCGCGCCGAAATCGCCTTGGGCGACACCGGGCAACACCGTCCGGCCGCCCGCGCCGAAATCGCCGATGGGCTGGCCGTCCCGGGGATTCAGCGCGTACAGAAACTTGCCGGCGGTGAACAGGACGCGTTCCGCAGCGCCCGCTCGCCCCGGCCAGTAGATCAGCCCGCGAAAGGCCGGGCGCCCTTCCGGTTTGAAGCGCCAGAGCTCGATCCCGGTTTCGGCGTTGACGGCGACGATGTGTTTGCCGGGCGTCGGCGCGAACAGCACTCCGTTCACGATGATCGGATTGCATTGGAGATTGTTCCTGCCGTCTTTGGAGTGATAGGTCCACGCAACCTGGAGGTTGGTCACGGTGTGGCGATTGATCTGATCGAGCGCGGAAAAGCGCGTGCCTCCGTTGTCGCCGTGCGAGCGATGCCAGGTCCGGTAGAGCTCGCGCTTGGGCAAGCCGTTGGCCGGCGTGAGTTCCTCCGGCTTGGCGGCGGGAATGGTCTGGTAAAGAGGGAGCTGGGCCCGCGCGGTGGCGTCTTCGACGGTCCAGTAGGGCGAGTTCGTCATGGTATTGTCGGCTCCCTTGGGCTGGCGCCAGGTGCGCGGTTGGGGCTTCGGCCGAACCGAATGACCTGGGAGATGATCGAGCAGCCAGTCCAGCCCATCGAGATTGTCGTGCAAACGTCCCTCGGCATCCTCATCCGTGTGGTTCAGAATCCCGATCGGCCCGCGCCAGCCGCTTTCTCGAATAATCCCGAAAAGCTCCAAATCGAGTTCGCCCTGGCCGAGCGGGACAATCTTATCCCCGACGGCGTCGCCGCCCCGAACCATGCCGTTGAGATTCAGCGCCAGAAGGTGGGGTTTCATTTTCGCGAGCAAGGCCGCGAAGCGCGGGACATGGTCGTGTCCGTGATGCTGGTTATAGACGAGGCCGACGTTGGTCACGCCGGCGGTGCGCAATTGTTCGATGATCTCGATCTGATTCTCCGGTTCGCCGAACCAGGCGCCATGGTTGTAGAGCGCAACCCGGCCGCCGATTTGCCGCGCAGCGTCCGCGATCGGGCGGATGCGGTTGGCTTCCGCTTCGACCCGCGCCCGCTGTTCGGCGGCGGTCTGGGTCGGGGTCCCGCCGCCCGTGACCCAGAGCTGGGCGTCGCGGATGTCGTGACGCCGGAGCACCTCGAGGATGAGCTTCGCCTCGTCATTCAAGGTCGTGGGAAACCACCAGGCGAGCAGGCGAATATGATGGCGCTTCAGCGCTTCCATTTCGGCATCAAAAGTGGGGAGGTGTTCCGCCCGGTAATCATAGGCGAACAGTTGAAACCCAAGCCGCTCCAGCATGGCGGCGCGTTCTTCGGGCCCGCGCTTCTTCGCGTCGAATGGCACGATACACCAGGCGAGGAGATTGCTGCGGGCGAAGAGATCAGGGACTGCGGCTGAGGTCGAAGAACCGAGGAGGAGCGATGCGAGGAAGGTCAGGCCAAGAAGGCGGAACGAAGCTCCGAAAAACCAGATCCGCGAACTGATGAATGAAGGGGCGGGGCAAGAGGAAGGCGTGCCTCCCGGGTTCGCTTCCCATGAACGGTGGTTATCTGAATGGGGAGCGCGGCCGTCCCGGCTGCACCGGTCGGCGTCTCGCCGACCGGAATCAAGCTGGTCCACCGCCACGAGGGTTCGGCGGGACGCCGAACCCAGCAGGCGAGACGCCCGCGCTCCCCATCGCACCTTCAGGTTCATGGTCTCAAATCGTGGGCAAAGCAAATGGCGGCTTTCCATGCAGTTGGATGGCGAGCGCACGCGCTCTCGCGTGCGGTGGTTGGCGCTCCCGCCAACCACCGGAGGGCGGTCGGACAAACCAGGGTTTGGAGACTCCGTGACACTTTGATCCGACCGGCGAGGGCGCCGGTCGGGACACGCGCGGGCGCGTGTGCTCTCCGACGTGGTTTGCATGGTGGGTTTAGTAGCCACCGGTCCCGATGGAACCGGTGGGCTTTTCAGGTGTTTGTCCGGCCCGCTCCGCGGCTTCGCGGCGGCGGTATTCGTCGAGCATGACGGCCGTCGCCGTCGCTCCGCAGCGGGTGCCGCCCAAGTCGCGGACCTTGATCAGCCCATCGAGATCGCGCACGCCACCGGCCGCCTTGACCTGGACCTGGGCGGAGACGGAGGCGCGCATGAGAGCCAGATCGTGTGCGGTGGCGCCTTGGTAGTTGTAGCTTCCGTCGGGTTGCTTGACGAAACCATATCCGCTCGACGTCTTCACCCAATCGGCCCCGGCGCGTTCGCAGAGCTGGCAGAGCTTCTTCTTGAAGTCATCGCCGCCCAATCCGGCGCCGCCCTTGGTCAGATAATCGTTTTCGAAGATGACTTTGACCTTGGCCCCGTGCTGGTGGGCCTCGACGCAGACGGTTCGGACGTCGCGCTCGACGTAATCCCAGTCGCCCGACAGGGCCTTGCCAATGTTAATCACCATGTCAATTTCGACGGCGCCGTCCCGGCACGCGAGCTCGGTTTCGTAGCGCTTGGATTCGGTGCTGGAGTTGCCGTGGGGAAAGCCGATGACCGCGCCGACGAAGACGCCCGTGCCCTCCAGCAAGGCGGCGGCTCGTGGGACGGCGTAGGGTTTGATGCAGACGGAAGCGACGCCATATTTCGCGGCCAGCCGGCAGCCTTCCTCCAGCTCGTGATCCGTCATGGTGGGATGCAAGAGGGAGTGATCAATCATCTTGGCCAGTTGTTCGTAGGTGTATTTCATGGGTGTTGGGGAGCCGACGGCAATGAGTCGCGAGAAATATGTTTCGGGTCGCACCGCCGGTCGCGGGCCGGTTCAGCCTCAGCGTATCGATTCAGTTGGGTTCAGGGTGGAACGGGCAACTTGCCCGTTCCTGTGGGCTACCAGCCCACAGGCTTTGCACCAGAAGCTTCATTGCATCGGGAGACCAATCGCCGCGCCAGACTCGGCGGCAAGTTGCCGCCGAGCACGGCCAAGTTGGCCGTGCCACCCATTTCAACTGCCTGCTCACGGCTAAACGTCGCCAGCCCATTGAACCGGGGAGCACATGCACCTTCTCGCTCCCCGTGCCACCGCGTGGACGAGGCCGGGTCAGACTTTAGCCCATGCCTCCGCCTGGTTGCTCTTCATGATCGCTTCGCACACCGCGACCTCTTGGTGACCGTCCTCCGCGGTCGCGAAAAACGGCGGCGCGGTCCCGGTCCCGACGATGCTCGAGTAGATCGAACGGAAGTTCATCTTGAACGTGTCCGGGAATCCCTCGACGTGGCCGGCGGGATAATCCACGTAGGGCGCCACCTCCGGTCCGAACACGGGCGTGCCGCGGACCGCCACTTCATTGGCGCTGTCGCGATTGCCGTAGTGCAGGGTTTCCGGGGACTCCGAACACCACCACGCGGACTTCTTCGATCCGTAAATTTCGACCCGGATGCAATTCTTGCGGCCGGCCGCGACTTGCGACACGCCGAGATTGCCCCGCGCGCCGTTGGCAAACTTCAGGAGAATGCTGGCGAAGTCATCGGTCTCGACCTGGTAGGTGGCAAACTTCATTTTGGCGTCAGCCTTGGCGAAGGTCTGGACTTCACCGAGCGGACGCCGGCGGTCTTTGTGCCACGTGACCAAGTCCGCGAACACCGAGGTGATCTTGGCCCCGAGGATGAAGGAAACGGTGTCCATCCAGTGCGTGCCGATATCGGCCACCGCGCGCAATTTGCCGCCTTCCTGCGGGAGCAAACGCCAGTTGTAATCGGTATCCTTGAACAGCCAGTCCTGCATATAGGTGCCGTTGACATGAATGATGTCGCCCAGCTCGCCGCGCGCGACCAGACGTTGGAGTTGCTGGACCGCCGGATAGAAGCGGACGTTGTAGTTGACGGCGAAGACCTTTTTCGAGGCGCGAACGGTCTTGACGATTTGCGCCGTCTCCTTCGTCGTCATGGCCAGCGGCTTCTCGCAGACCACGTGCTTGCCCGCCCGCAGCGCCGCCAGCGACATCTCACAATGGAACCGGTTTGGAGCGGTGATGTGAACGACGTCCAAGTCCGGGCAAGCCAGCATCTCGTGGTAATCGGTAAAGGCCTGGGGAATGGCCAGCCGAGCGGCGGCGGCTTGGGCGAGGTCGGCGACGTCGCAAATCGCCGCGACCGTGACGCCGAGCCGGCGCAAGGCTTCCACGTGAACAGGGCCAATGAAACCGGTGCCGATGACGCCAGCCCGGAGTGAGGAGATTCGTTGAGTAGTGCTCATGCGGGCCTAGTTTATGAGATCAAGAGTTGCGCTTGTCCATCAAAGAAAGCGGCGCGCGCGGTGGTTGCAGCCGTTCTCATTTTGACAAGTATGGAGTGCCGGCTTCAGCCGGTCGCCACGTGAAGACCGGCTGAAGCCGGGACGACATGCGTGGAACGGACCGTGTCCTGAGTCAAAATGAGAACTGCTGCCTTCCCGACCCCTTCCCACTGCGCCGCCGGCCGCCGGATGATTGACAGGCCGGGTGGGCGGCTTAATCTGCCGCCATGAATTCCCTGAATCGCCGTCGCTTTCTCCAGAGTTCCCTGGCCACCGCCGCTGCCGTGAGCTGGTCGGCTCGTTCGTGGTCGCAGGTCGCGGGCGCCAATGAGAGCATCCGCGTCGGAGTTGTGGGCTTTCGCAGCAAAGGCCAGGTCCATATCGACAGTTTTCGCCAGCTTCCCGGGGTGCGGGTGGTGGCCTTGTGCGATGCGGATGAGGCCATCCTGGCCGCTGGAGCCAAGCAGTCCAGCGCGCGAGGGGAAAAGGTCACGACGTATCGCGATGTCCGGAAGCTTCTCGAGAGCCGGGAAGTGGACGTGATCTCGACCGCCACGCCCAATCATTGGCACGCGCTGATCGCGGTTTGGGCCTGTCAAGCCGGCAAGGATGTCTATGTCGAGAAGCCGGTTTCGCACAACGTTTGGGAAGGCCGGCAGATCGTCAAGGCCGCGCGCCAGTATCAGCGGATCGTCCAGACCGGCACCCAAAGCCGGAGCCGTCCGGGAGTGCGAGAACTCATTGCCGAAATCCAATCCGGGAAGTTCGGGCCGATCAAATTGGTGCGCGCCCTCTGTTACAAGCCGCGTCCCAGCATCGGCAAAGTGAGCGGTCCGCAGCCGATTCCGGCCGGGGTGGATTACAATCTCTGGTGCGGTCCGGCGCCGATGACGCCGCTGCGCCGGCAGAATCTTCATTACGATTGGCATTGGGTTTACGCGACCGGCAACGGCGACCTGGGCAACCAGGGGGTGCATGAGATGGATATCGGGCGGTGGGTGCTCAACCAATCGGTTTTGCCGCCGCGTGTTCTGAGCGTGGGCGCGCGGTTGGGTTACGAGGACGACGGGGAGACTCCGAACACCCATTTCATTCTGTTCGAGTATCCGACGCCGTTTCTTTTCGAGGTGCGGGGCTTGCCGCGGGGCCGCGAGTTTCAGGACAAGGGTTGGGCGCAAAACATGGACGCCTGTCCGGGTGTGCCGGACAAACGGGGCGTGGGTGTGGTCATCCAGTGCGAATCCGCCACGGCGTTCATCCCGAGCGAGACTGCGCCCATCGTGTTCGACCGGGCCGGTCAGAAGCTCAAGAGCTATGCCTCCGGCGGCGATCATTACGCCAATTTCATTCAGGCGGTGCGCAGTCGGAACCAGGGCGAGCTGACGGCCGATATCTTGGAGGGCCACTTGTCGAGCGCGTTGTGTCACTTGGGCTTGATTTCGCATCGGGTCGGCCGGGCGGCGGCGCCGGGCGAAATTCAGGCCCAGATCAAATCGAGCGCGGAGGCGAGCGAGACCTTCGGCCGCATGCGGGAGCACCTCGGGGCGAATGGCGTGAAGTTGGAGCGGACGCCGCTGACGCTGGGAGCGTGGCTCAAACTGGATGTGACGGCGGAGCGATTCGTCGGCCACGAGGCCGCCAATGAGTTGCTCCGGCGCGAGTATCGCCCGCCTTTCGTCGTGCCGGAAAAGGTTTGAACATATTGCGGTGGCGACCTTGAACACGACGAAAGGATGTCGGCGGTGCGGATTCCCCCAGATGCGGTTTCGCAGCGAATTTTCATCGGTGAAAACGATCGTTACGGTCACCAACAAGTGATCGAGTATCGGGCGGTTGGTGACTCCGAGCGACCGTGAACCGGACCGGGACGCGCGAGCCGCGCGTCCCGGCCTTTCGACGGTTCATGGGGAGAGGAAACCTCCAACGATTGCAGCCATGAACCGAATGGAGTGGGTGGCGTCGCGCCAGCGTCTTGGAGTGCGCCGGCCCTCCGGCGCTTTGGCCAGGAGCGGGGAAAGCGGCAGAGGGCTGCCGCACTCCAAAACCTGGCGGAGTTCTCCAGCCCCCCTCTCGCAAATTGGCCCGCCCGATTGACGAACGGTTCATGGGAAGGGAACACCTCCAACGATTGGACGTGAATCGGGGCCATGAACCAAACGGTGCCCGATGCGTCGCGCCAGCGTCTTGGAGTGCGCCGGCCCTCCGGCGCTTTGGCGAGTGCCCCGAAAGCGGCAGAGGGCCGCCGCACTCCAAAACCTGGCGGAGTTCTCCAGCCCCCCTCTCGCAAATTGGCCCGCCCGATTGACGAACGGTTCATGGGAAGGGAACACCTCCAACGATTGGACGTGAATCGGGGCCATGAACCAAACGGT
>CAYHFE010000161.1:0-13445 GCA_964355375.1 uncultured Verrucomicrobiota bacterium | reverse complement strand
TGGCGACCGGCTGAAGCCGGGACTACATACTTGTCAAAATGAGAACTGCTGCCGAGCGAGTCTCTCAGCCGTAAGCAGTCGGAATTGGAGAGCATACGCGCCCTCGCGTGTTCCGATCGGCGCCCCGCCAGTCGGAACAGAGACTCAATTCAGTCACCAAACGGTGACTCGTTCGCCGGCACCAGTGTGGTCGGCGAGGGTGCCTGCCACCGCCCGCGAGGGCGCGTGCGCTCCCCATCGCAACTGAATTGACCCGGCTCAACCCCGATCGCCCCGCTCAAAACGCCGCCCTCAGGATCTCGCTCATTTCCTCGATCGTCAGCGGAAGGGGATTGCCGCGCATGCTGCTCGCTTTGGCGGCGTTCTCGACCAAGACCGCCGCATCCTGTTGGGCGACTCCCAAACGGCCGAGAGATGGCACGTGCAGGTCGGCGCACAATTCCCGGACCCACTGAATTCCGTCGGTGGCCCCGGCCGCGGAATGGCCGGTCAGAATTTGGGCGATCTCCGTGAAGCGGGCCCGCGCCGGGTTTTCGGGTTGTCTCTCGCCAAGGGCGCGGCAGTTCACCTCCATGGCATGCGGCAGAAGCGCGGCGCAGACCGAACCATGCGACACCGGAAACCGACCGCCGATCGGCGACGCGAATCCATGCACCGCGCCCAATCCGGCGTTGGCCAGGGCCAAACCCCCGAGCAGGCTGGCCAAAGACATCTCGGCGCGGGCGGTGGCGTCTCGACCGTTGGCAAAGGCGCGCCGCAAAGAGTTCGCGACGCGCCGCAATCCTTCCCGGCAGAATCCATCGGTCAGCGGATTGGCGCGACAGGAGACAAACGGCTCGATGAGTTGGGTCAGCGCATCCAATCCGGTGCTCGCCGTCAATTCGGGTGGCAAATCATAGGTAAGTTCCGGATCGATCAGCGCCACGCGCGGAAGAATGAACGCGCTCCGCAGACTGACCTTCACCCGATGCGGCGTCGCCCCCAGCACCGCATTGCGCGTCACCTCGGCTCCCGTTCCGGCCGTCGTCGGAATGGCCAGGCACGGCGCCGCCGCCCGAGTCAGCGGCTGGCCTGAGCCCACCACCTCCAAATAATCCATCAATTCGCCGTCATTGGTCAGCAACGCGGAAATCGCTTTGGCCGCGTCCAAGACGCTGCCTCCGCCAAAGCCCAGCACCACCTCACAACGCTCGGCCCGCCCCAGTCGGGCTCCCTCCTGGACCAATTCGATCGTCGGCTCGCCGGCCACGGGAAACGAAATCCACGTCACGCCGCGCTGTTCCAAGTCGGCGATCACTTGCGCGGCCCGCGCCTGGTTTCGACCGGTGACGAGCAGGGCTCGACGACCAAACCTGGCGGCAATCGCACCGACGTCCCGAACTGCGCCCGCGCCAAAGACGATCCGCGCGGCGGTGGCCATTTCAAAATGCATGCTCTCTGACCTTTGCGTTCTTTGCGGCCCATCAACTGCAGCCTTCCGGTTCACCACTCCGCATCGTCCGGGAATATGTTGTTGAATTTTACGCTCGTCCGCGGCTCCGCCATCATGGGAGCCACGGTCTCACGCCACGTTTGATAATGGGCGGTCTCTTTGTGCTGAGCCGTTGCTGCCGCGGTTCGGTAGGCCTCGATCAGGACGAAGCGGGTGGAGTCCTCCTGCTGTTGCACCACATCGAACCGGGCCATGCCGGGTTCGAGGACGCTGAGCCGGGCGTTGGCCACGGTGGCCTGGCGAAAGGCGTCCGCGCATTCGGGTTTGACGCGGACATGGACATGGACGACGAGCATGGCGTGGCCCCTTGAGTTCAAGCCGGTTTACGAATGATCGTATCGCGCTGGGCCCATTCCGGATCCGGTCCGGGAAAATCGAGGTTGTAATTCAAGCCCCGACTTTCCGGTCGTTGCAGAGCGCTGCGCACGATCAGCTCCGCGACGGTGGCGATGTTGCGCAGTTCGAGCACATCGCTCGTCACGATGAAATCCCAATAGTACTCCTGAATTTCGCCTTGCAGATTGGCGATGCGTGATTCGGCTCGGCGCAGGCGTTTGTTCGTCCGCACGATGCCCACGTAGTCCCACATCAATCGGCGGATTTCATCCCAGTTGTGAGAGACGACCACCAATTCATCGGCATTGCAGGCTTCGCCGGATTGCCAGGGTGGAATCTCGAGATCGAGGGCCGGGAGCGGATTCGCCAGGACATGATCCGCCGCCCGGTGCGCGCAGACCAGGGCTTCGAGGAGCGAGTTGCTGGCCAGGCGATTGGCTCCATGCAGGCCGGTGCAGGCCACTTCGCCGACGGCGTAAAGCCCGGCGATCTCGGTCCCGCCATCGAGATTGGTCAGGACCCCGCCGCATTGGTAATGTGCGGCCGGCACGACCGGAATCGGTTCTTTGGTAATATCCATTCCGTACTGCAAACAAGTGGAGTAGATGTTCGGAAAACGGTCCATGACAAAGCGGGCCGGCTTGTGGGTGATATCGAGATGGACATGCTCCGCGCCGCTGCGTTTCATTTCGCCATCGATGGCGCGCGCGACAATGTCGCGAGGCGCCAGCGACTTGAGCGGATGGTGCTGGTCCATGAACTCGACTCCTTCGATGGTTTTCAGGACGGCGCCTTCGCCGCGAACCGCCTCGCTGATGAGGAATGACTTGGCTTTGGGGTGGTAAAGGCAGGTCGGGTGAAATTGGATGAACTCCATGTTGGCGATGCCCGCGCCGGCGCGGTAAGCCATCGCCACTCCATCGCCCGTGGCAATATCCGGATTCGTGGTGTAGAGATAGACCTTGCCGCAGCCCCCGGTGGCGAGCACGACCGAGCGCGCGCAAAAGGTCAGGACCTGGCCGCTCCCTTTGTCCAGAACGTAGGCGCCCAGACAACGGTTGTGCCCTTCCCGCCCCAATTTCTGGCTCGTCATCAGGTCGATCGCGACATGGTTCTCAAAAATCTCGATCTGTGGTTGAAGAGCAATCGCCGCCAAGAGCGCCCGTTCAATCTCGCGGCCGGTGACGTCGCGGGCATGGAGAATGCGCCGCTTGGAATGACCGCCTTCTTTGCCCAGATCCAACTCCTTCACTCCTTTCGATTCTGACAACTCGCGCTCGGTGAAGCGCATGCCCAGGTCGATCAACTCCGCGATCCGCGCCGGACCGTCTTGAATGATCGAGCGCACCACTTCCTCATTGCAAAGACCCGCTCCGGCCTCGAGCGTGTCGCGCACATGCATGGCGAACGTGTCTTCCTTGGAGGTCACGGCCGCGATCCCACCTTGGGCATAATTGGTGTTGGACTCGGCCCGATGCTTCTTGGTGACAATCGCGACGCGAGCCCGCGCCGCGACCTTCAAGGCAAAAGTCAATCCGGCGATCCCGCTGCCCAGCACCAGGTAATCGAACGACTTCATTTGGCTCTGCATAGATTCTTCCTGCGGAAATCTCTCCGAGGCCTGTGATCCAACCGGGCTCGGAGCCTGTTTGAAACTCAGTCCAAACCCAAGGGTAAGGCCGCCGACCGAATTCGCGCCAGACATTTTCCCGGCGCACTCCCACGCCGACCACTTCCGCCGATATGATTCGTCGGGGCGGCGAGAGATCAACGCGCCAACCAGGACTGCCAGGACGAATCTTGCGCGAGCCGTTTAGCCAGCAGTTCGTATCCCGCCGTCAGCGGATGGCTGGCGTCCGCGTAAAGCTCACTCGGCAACGCGTCGGGCGCGATGCAGGTGACACCGCTTTTCTTGAACCAGGCGGCCGCGCCATCGCGGAGAGCCCGATACTTGGCCTGGTTCTCGGAGGCAATCATCGGCTCGTTGAAGGGGCCGAGCACCACCATGAGATCGTTGCCACGCGCGCGCAAGATCGCGACCAAACGCTGGAATGACGCCCATTGCAGCGATCCCTCCAAATCGACCCACTCGAACCGGGCGGGGCTGGCGCCGCCCTCGGTCCACGACTTGTGCCGCGGGCTGGTGGGACCGCGTTTCGGATCATCCGCCGGCGCCACCGGCACCCGGAACGTGATCTGAGCGAGCGGATTCTTATAGCTGTTGGGGTAGCGCGGCGGCGCGCCGCCATCGTCGGCCAGCGTCCATTCGAGAATACTCTTCTGCTCGAAGTAAGTGCTTTGGACATGACTGACCCAGGAGAGGAGGCTCCAATGCCGCTCGAAGATAATACCGAGTCGTTCCGCCGTCTCGGCCCGATAGCATGGAATCGACGGACGGAATTGTGGAACGAGCCGCGGATGATTGAACTTCTCCTCTTTCTGAATCTGCAAATCGGCTTTCGGGCTGCTCATCCAAAGGAGATTGCAGTGCAGCACGACCTTGCGCCGCCGGATCTCCGTCGCATAATGGGAGACCAAACCCTCCAAGGCCAAAGGAAAAAGCCCGTTCACTCCCGCATTGATGAACCGGTCGGGTTGGCCCGCCTCCACGCTCAGGAAGTGGGAGAGCGTGCCCGCCGGCAGCACATATTCTCCCCAGACCACGGAGTCGCCCAGAAGGACGATCGAATCCTTCTCCCGCAGATCGCCCACTCGGCGCTGGTAAAGCCAATAGTCTTTGCTCAGTTCATAGGGAATCCGGTAGTCCGGTCCCCTCTCAAACCGCTCCAGCTTGGTCCAGGCCACCGGCGTGGCGAGCATGGCGACCCAGACCAAACCGAGCGCGAGCAACCATTGACGCGCATTGAGGCGCACTTCGTTGACCAGCGGAGTTTCGGAAAGTTGGGTGTGATTCTCGCCGCTCATTTTTCAGAACTGAAAGTAAATGAAAGCCCCGCCGCCCGAGGAAAACAGGCAGAGGTACAGGAGCATACCCACGACCAGGCTGACCCGCACCCATCCGACCTGCAAGACGGTCCGCCAATTCGACTCGTAAAGAAACTGATAGAGCCAGACGACGAAGATGAGTCCCAGCATCAGCCCGGGGATCTGCGGATCCGACCACGCCGACGAAACAATCCGGCCGATAATGAGGTGAGCCTGGCTGAGGGATTCGGCGCGGAAATAGATCCAGGCGAATCCGACAAAAAGGAACACGCCCATCTGTTTGATCAGCTTCGGCATTTGCTCGCGGTACCAGGCCGAGCGCTCCAACTCGCGGGTAATAATGATGCCCAGGGCATGCAGGATGCCCCAAACGACAAAGGTCCAATTGGCGCCATGCCACACTCCCGAGATGAGAAAGGTGAGAAAGAGGTTCCGGTAGGTCCGGAGCGCGCTGCCGCGATTTCCGCCCAACGGAATATAGACGTAATCCCGGAACCACGTGGAGAGGCTGATGTGCCAGCGGGACCAGAAATCCCCCAGGCCCGTCGCCAGATACGGATTGTTGAAATTCAAAATCAGATTAAACCCCAAAAGCCGGGCCACGCCCCGGGCCATATCGGTGTAGCCGCTGAAATCAAAGAAGATCTGCCAGGCGAACGCGAAGGTGGCGAGGAGCAAAGCCGGGGCGTCGAACGCCTTCGGATTGTCATAGACGCGTTCCACGTAATAGGCCAGGTAATTGGCCAGAGCCAGTTTCTTGAACAGACCCACCACGAAGAGCGAGAGCCCATCGGTGAAATTCTGCAAGCGGATGGGCGGGAACTGATGGAACTGCGGGAGCAGATGCTTGGCCCGTTCGATCGGCCCCGCCATGAGTTGGGGAAAGAAACAGACGAACGTGGCAAAACAAAGAAAGTTGCGTTCTCGATGCACCTTCCCCAGGTAGAAATCAATCGTGTAACTCAGCGACTGAAACGTGAAAAACGAAATCCCCACGGGCAAGACATAGGCAAACCCAAACGGCATGAGAGTGGATGGATCCGGAAATTGCACCGAGACCTGCACCCACGACAGCATCGCGTTCAGGTTCTCGATGGCGAAATTCGCGTACTTGAAAAACAAGAGCAGGGCCAGGTTATTGATCAGGCTGATGACCAGCCAAATGGGGCGACTGCTGAGCAGCGCGCCCAAGGCCATGAGGCAAAAGATCAAACTGAAACCCGCCATCGTCGGGCGCAAGGTTCTCGGGCCAGCCAGCGCCATCCCGATCACGACGACCACCGCCGCGGCCGAAAGCAGAAAGGCCGCCTTCAAGACGCGGTCGCCAAACCGCAGTCGCGTCAGGCGAGCGAGCACATCCACCTTTTGTCCCTCGCGAGGACAGTGGTCCATGAACGCGACCAGAAAGTAATCGAGAGTGGTGGAGTAAAGGACGAGCAGCAAGTAGTAGGGATTCCACCAGCCGTAGAAAAAATAGGAGGCGACCATCAACCAGGGAATCCAGAGCCGGGTTTTGCGGAGGGCGTAGAAGATCGGCACGACCACCAACAGGAAAACCAGGAACGGCCAGGTATGAAACAACATATCAAACGTTCCTGATCAACTCATGGGGCGGCGAAGGAACTCACCAAAACCCCGCGGTGGGGTGAGACGCCGTCGAGCCCTGACTTCCCCGCCGGACAAGATTCCAGAGCTCGACCGAGTCTCGCCCCACCGTTCGGGGGCGCCAGGCGCGATTGAAGATCGAGGCGTTCTCACTTCGATTTGGCCCGCCATGAGGTCAGCTCCTCGGAGCCGACCCGTCGCACACAACGAAAACCGCAGTAGTCGGTGTAGAAGCAGGCATCCGTGTCGCCCGTCCGTTGACCTTCGCGATAGGTGGCCCGGCACATGTCCGGGCTCGATTTCCACGACCCTCCGCGCATCACGCGCTTGGTGTCCACGCCCGGATCGGCCGGACCGCGCGGATCTTCGGCGGGACTCCGCTGGTAGTAGTCCGGGAGAAACACGTCTTCGCACCATTCGGCGACATTGCCATAAAGATCAAAGAAACCCCACCGATTCGGTTTCTTTTGGCCGACCGGATGGGTCTTCTCGCCGGCGTTATCGGCAAACCAGGCAAACTGTTTGATCTTGTCCGCCGCCCCGAAGTCATAGGGGGTGTTTGCACCGGCGCGACCGGCGAACTCCCATTCCGCTTCCGTCGGGAGGCGGTAGCCATTGGCGGCAAAATCACAATCCCAGCCCTTCGATTTCTCATCGTAACAGGGCTTCAATCCCTCGAGCAGCGAACGCTCGTTGCAGTACTGTTTGGCGTCCCGCCACCGCACCCGCTCCACTGGATTCCGGGGATTGTCCTGCCAGTGCGACGGATTCGGCAATTGCGCCTTGGCGAACATCTCCTGCGTCACCTCGAATTGGTCCATGGCGAAACCGGTGAGCTTGACCCGATGTTCCGGGGTTTCGTCGGGATTGCCCCGCTGGCTTCCCATGGTGAACTCGCCGCCAGGCAGAAAGATCATGGCCACGCCCGAGGAGGTCGCGAACTCGAACGGTCCCGCGACCGCGGATTTCGAAGTCGAGCCGGCCGCCTCCGAGTTCGAGTCAGCGCGAGGGCTCGAAGCGGGTTTCCCGCAGGAGGAGAGCAGAATGAGCAGCGGGACGCAGGCCGCGCGCAGCAAAATCCGGCTCATCACCTACTCCGTTGCTTTCTTCTTGGCCAGAAACCAAGCCGATTCCTTGTTGCTCGCGCCGTTGGTGGTGAGGACAGCCACCTCGCCCGCGCCGGCGGTTTCCATATTAATGATTCCGGGTCGTTCCGCAGAAACGGCGTAAAGGTTCCAGTCGCTGGCATAGACGCCCACGATTTCGCAAGCGGATTGGAACGTGCCGCGCTTGCTCAAATCGCCCTTCCCATCCGGACCGCGGCTGAAACTGAGGAACTTGCCATCGGGCGACCAATCGATGTGGTAGATCTTGTTCTTCTTGTCGTGGATCTCGACGAACCTCGGGCCCACCTTCGGGCTGTCCGAATCCAGATCAATCGGCGCCGTGCAAAGCTCAAAGTCCTCCGCGCCCCAGGCAATGGCCTTGCCGTCCGGACTGATGCACGGCCGGCAACCAGGGATGCCCAGATTGATGATCTTGTTCCCGCGCGCCTCGATCAAGAGAATGGCGTGGCTGAACCCCATGCCAGCATGGACCGTCGCCGCAATCCACTGGCCGTTCGGCGCGAAGGTGGGGTTGTAAAGATGATGCAGTTTCTCGCTGTTCGGATGGGGCGTGATCTGGCCGGTCGCCAGATTGTAAAACGACATCCCTTTGGTCGAGTAATCGATGACGTTGAACCGGGGGAACTCTTGTGGAAGAAAGCCGATGACCTTGCTGTCGCCACTCCAAAACGGCTCGCGCGCCTGGTCCGCGACCTTCTTCCGATTCCGGCCGTCCACATCCATGAACCAAAGGCTGCGCACGGTCTCGCGGCCTTCTCCGGTATCGATGGAAAAGCAGATCTTGGTTCCGTCCGGCGAAACCTGGGGGTAATGCTCATGCTCGTTCGGAGTTTGCGTCAGGTTGACCGGATTCGAACCGTCGGCCTTCATGACGAAGATTTCCCAGTTGTCCTTGACGTAGGTTTCGTAGGCGATCTGAAAGGGCGCAGAGGCCAGGCGTTGCCGCAAGGGCACCGGGTCCGCGGCCCAGCCGCTGATTGGAGCCAGAATCACCGCCAGAATCACCGCCAGAATCACCGCCAGGGTGAGCGTTTGGAACAGGAATGTTTTCTTCATGATCGAGACTTGATTACGGTTCGCGCGCGGCTCGCCGTGGTTCTGTTTCGCGGAGATTAGGAGGAACCGGGTTGCGCTTCAAGCGCGAAGCGGATCCTTCGGTGTGCGTGGGTGGTCCCAAAAGTGGGTCAGGACCTGGAGCGCAGCCATCCCTGGCTGCCGATTCTGCGAGCATCCGGCTCGCGGCGGCAGGATGCCGCCAAAACCAGCGCGCCAGATCCGTCCGTGACTCGCCCACTTTCAATCACACCCGAGGTGCGTCCCGGACAAACCATCTCCGGGACAAGTATCCCTTACTTCTTAATGAGCGTCTTGATCTGCGCTGGCAACTCGAAGATCCCGTCCTCCACCTTGTTCAGCTCGAACGAATCGAGCGTCATGGTTTGTTCGATCGGGCCCATCTTCTGGGTGACTTTGGTCGCGAAGAGGACGTCGCCGAACTTTTTGTATCCCCCGAGAATATTGGTCACCACCAACGGACCGAGCTGTGATTCCTGGGTGCCGATATACCCGACGAGCAGACCGGTCTTACGATCATAGTACTCCGTCACTTCCGAGTTCGACTTGCGAACGAGCTTGAGTTGGTAGCAATCCTGACCTTCGAACTGAGTGACTCCGATCGTTTCCATGCTCTTGAAATCCTTCTCCGCATGGAGCATGTGATCGAAATGAGCCTGTTCGCGCATTTGTTCCAGCTCCTTTCCTTCCATGACGGCGGGACCGGTCGCGGCGTTGACCGACCAACCGGTCTTGCCATCGTAGCCGGTGGCAATGTCGCCAATCGCCGCGATGTTGATTTTCACGAACAGGCGGTCGGGGCGTTTGGCGAAGACCTGCAAATCGCCCTTGATGCCCTGCGCCGTCATTTCAAACTTGCCCTTGGCCTGTTGCGACTGGACCTTGGCGAACGCCTCGCGTCCACCGATCGCCTGGACAAACTTCTCGATGACTTCCTTGGCCGGTGGCAGCTTCTCGGCCGATCCCGTTTTCACGGCGGGCGCGCCGAAGGCCTGGGGAATGAGCGAAAGCGCCACGGCGGCGAGCCCCAAGGCCCGGGTGATGACACGAATGGTGACCTGGTCTGTTTTCATCTTTGTTCTTTCGAGTCGGACTTTTTCGGTTGATGGACTGATTCAAGTTGCCCGGGAATCGGCTGGATCCCTGTTGAACGGGGCGAGGCCGGTTGGGCGCGCTGTTGGGAAATCCAGGCCATGGCCATCTGCAACGCGCCATCGCGTCCGGCGAGCAATTCCTCCCGGTTTAACGGCGCGAGTTGATCCGGAATCACGCCCCGCCCCTCCAAACGCACTCCCGACGCCGTCACAAAATCCGCGAACGCATGATAAAGGACATCGCCATTGGGCAATCGATCCCAGACCGCCGGAAGCGCCTGCCCGGGCGATGTCTCGCCAAAGACGCGAGCCCGGCCAATATCCTGCATTCCGCCCGCAAAAATCTCCGCCGCACTCAAGGAGACTCCATCCACCAATATGGCCAGCGGCCCGCCGAACGGCTCGACTCGTTCACCCGCCTGATTGACTCGACGCGGGTTGACCAGAAACCGGATTTCATTCCCGCGCATTTTCATCGTTCCCAGCGAAGCCCGTTCTTTCAGGAAATGTCCACCCACCCCCATGACCATTCCGCCAATGCCCCCGAGATTGCCCCGCAAATCAATCACGATGCCGTCGGTCTCCCGATACTCCTCCACCGCTTTCTCCAAAGCGCCGGCCAGCGGGATCATCCACACGTTGAAACGGATCCAACCCACCCGGGTGCCATCCGCGGTCAGGAACCTCCGCTTTTCCAGCCGGGCAAAGAATGTCGGGAGGAGCCCGAGCTTGACGGGTTCACCTTGGGTCCGCTGCCGTTCGATCTCGAGCGTGACCGGTTGATTCTCGCCATTCAGAAACTCGATTTGAACTTTGGATCCCGGCTTTCCCGCCAACAATGCGGTGGCCATTCGCCAAGCCATAAATGGGGCTTGGCGCCGTTCAATTCCAGAGGAGAGCTTGCTCAACCGGGATGCCAGCGCGGTCTGACCCACCTTCTGCACGATCCAGCCGGGCCGGACCCCCGACGATTCCGCGGGACTCGCCGGGTCCACCCGCACCACGACCAACCGGCTGTCCACCGCCCGCACATCAAAACCGGCCTCGCCTTCCCGATCGCGCGGCCGGTTCTCGTTTTCGGCCGTGGCGGATTCTTCCCCCTCTTTCTTGGCGTTGGCTGATTCCTTGGATCGAGAGTCCGACTCATTCTTGGGGTCCGAACCGGATGCAGCATCGTCGGATTTCCGAGCCTTTTCCGGATCGAAGGCGTCCGCCAGCTCGCCGGGAATCAAGGCCATGTGGGACTGGCCCATTCGGCTCAGCATTTCATCGATGACCGCGCGCAGCTCGCGGATGGTTCCCGCAGCTTCCGCCTTGGGACGAAGCTCCGACCGGACGCCGTTCCAATCCACCCCGTTGAAATTCGTATCCCAATGGGTTTGGTAGATGATCTTCCAAGCGGCGTCGAAGGTCGCCAGACCTTGCTTTGGCTGACCCGTCACTGCGCCCGCGGGACGCTCCGGTGCTTTGACCTCACTTTGACCCGCGACTCGGCTCGACCCGATCGCGGCTCCGAACAAACAGACCACGAGCGTCCACCGGCAAAGGCCATGGGAATTGGGTCTCATCCAGAAAACCAGCCTGGGTCAAGCCAAGGGAGCCAACTCGCTTTTTCGCGCACGGGACACGACCTCACGCTAAAGGACACGCTCCGCCAGATCAAGGATTTCCCTGGCTCCGCAGCAATTCTCACTTTGGCGAGTAGGTAGTCCCGGCTTTA
The DNA here is from genome assembly GCA_964355375.1 of uncultured Verrucomicrobiota bacterium. Classification (GTDB taxonomy): domain Bacteria; phylum Verrucomicrobiota; class Verrucomicrobiia; order Limisphaerales; family SIBE01; genus CAYHFE01. The sequence goes on along the minus strand of CAYHFE010000161.1, from coordinate 2,051 downwards.
GCCGGTCGCCGCGGGAAAACCGGCTGAAGCCGGGACTACATGCATCAAACGGACGTTGTCTGAGCCAAAATGCGAATTGCTGTGGCTCCGGCGGCGATTCAAGTCCCTGGGCCTCCTCCCCTCCATTCGCTTGGGCCCATGCCTTGGGGCCATGAACTGAAGGGAGTGGATTGCGTCGCGCCAGCGTCTTGGAGCCTGTTTTAAAAGCAGGAGACGACGTGAGGAGACTCACTGGTTGCTCACCTCACCGGGCTGCGACCTCTGCCCCGAAGCGGAGCGGTTGCTCGGCTCGCTTCAAGTGGTCGGCAGTCCACTCGCCCGCAACACAGTTTCCTGCACCGTCAAATCATGGGCGTAGCTGACCCCAGACTGCTTCTCTCCGCGAATGATCTTCGCCAAGTCCATCAAATCCGCCTCGTAGCGCGGCAGGCTGGGCAGGTTCACCTCCTGATAGCCCCGCTGGTAGCGCCCGCGCTCCGTCGCCAGCGCGAGGCGCAATTGCGGCGGCTCCAGCGGGCGGATGTCCACCGTGCCTTGATCGCCGCAGACGACGAACTGCCGCCGCGCCTCGCCGTTCACTTCGAGCAGCGCGCTGCGAACGGTGACGGTGGCCCGCGGGTACTCCAGGACGGCGACTTGGTTGTCGAGCAGGTCGTCGGCGAATTGACCCGAGTGGCGATGGAAGGGCGTGACGCGCTGCGGCTGGCCTAACGTCAGCACCACCGCGTCGATGACATGGCAGCCGAGTTCAAACATCGCGCCGCCGCGATAGGGCAGCAAGGGCTGGCGCGCGCCGACGGCCACGGCTTTGCTCATGGCGGCTTCGATGGCAAAGATTTCGCCCAGCCAGCCTTCCCGCACCGCCTGGAAGCAGAATTGAAACGCGGGATTGTAGCGGAACATATAGCCCATTTGTATCGTGAGCTTGCGGCGCTCGGCCTCCGCGAGCAGTTGCCTGAACCGCGGCAAGGATTCGCCCGCTGGCTTGTCGAGATGAAGGTGCATTCCGGCGGCGATGGCGCGCTGCCCAGTGGCGAGCAGGTGCTTGACCCCCGTTTCCACCGCGACGGCCTGGAGCTTGGGCGTGTTGAGCAGTTGCTCCTCCGTCAGCCAGCGCACGTTGGCGTAGGCCTTATCCTTCATCGCTGCCAGCCGAAGTGTTTCATCCGGCTCCACCACCCCGGCCAGTTCGTAGTCCGGCAGCTTGCGCAGGGCCGCGAGTTTACCCGCGGCATGCGCGTGGCCGGTGCCAATCTGCCCGATGTGAATCTTGCCGGGGGTGTTCTCCGCGGCGCGGATGATCAACGGCGCGGCCAGCGTCGCCGCAGTCGCAGTCTGGAGAGCCGAATTCAGAAATCGGCGGCGTGAAGCAAGTGAAGGTGTCAGACGGATCATGGCCATTGGCTACGACAGGACAGGCCACGGAACAAGGAGATTCGTGGGGGTTTTGTGACGCCGACGCTCCCACGGGCTGTTCCCTCATGCCCTCTCCTTGATTGACGAGTGGGAGATTGCCAAAGCTGAGGACGGAAAGCGGCTGAGCGCACCCGAAGTGTGGCCTTCAGCCTTTGATCGATGAGTTCGGCTCGGTCTGGCCGCGGTTGAAGTCCCGCAGCCTCCGGATTCCAGAGGACGGCCGCCATCTGTAAATACCACGGGTGTCGTAACCATTGCCCGGCCTTCCCAGGCGCGGTCGAGTCCTTTTAGATCTATGAATTGGCAAGATAGAATACTCAGCGATCCACAGGTTCTGAGGGGCAAACCGTGCATCAAAGGCACGCGCATTCCAGCGCCGCTCGTGCTGAGCTACCCGGCCGAGGGACGCGAAACCAACGCCATTCTGAAAGAGTTCCCGGACCTGACGGCAACCGATGTCGCAGCCTGCCTGTTGCGAACATCGTGAGCCATCCGCCCGCCCGCTATCTCGGCATCGTCGGCATTCAACTCCACAACCATCCAGAGACCACGCCCCCCAACTGGCGGATGCGGTCGTGTCCACAGCAGTTCTCATTTTGACAAGTATGTAGTCCCGGCTTCAGCCGGTCGCCACG
>CAYHFE010000160.1:0-13455 GCA_964355375.1 uncultured Verrucomicrobiota bacterium | reverse complement strand
GGGCGTTGCCCTGGGCTAATATCTGCCGCCCTTGCAGGGCTTGAATTGCGGAGGGTTTCATGGCGCTTTGATTACCAACCAGGTGATGAGGTCAAAATCGGTGGCATCCTTGGCCTGTTCATTCAGGTCGGGGATGATGAAATCCCGACTGGATTGCAGGCCGGCAGCCACACGCTTCTGAAAGGTCCGGGCGATGGAAGCCACGGCGGCGGTGAGCAGCTTGTTGTAGAGGCTCATGTCCGCACCGTTGTTCGTCTCGGTGTCGAACAACTGGCAGAGTTGTTCGTAGGCCGCCGCCTTGCCGGCGCAGAGCAGCCGGAAGATTTCGAGAATTTGTTTGGGCTGCGCGAACGAGAAACGCACTGTGCCGTCGTTCAAGACGTAAACGAGATAGTAAGGTTGGAGCGGGTTGACGGTGTCGCCGCTCTTCGGCTCGCCTTTTTGCTTCAAACAAAAGACGACGCCGGGCGAAATGACCTTCTGCTCGGGGTTCGGCGGAACAACGCCGTATAGGCCGAGCGGCGCGTCTTCGAGCAGTTTGCGGTTGCTGGCGATGTAGTTGCTCAATTCGATGCGGAAATCGTCGAGGGTGAATTCATTCAGGGCGACGCTTTCGCTGAAATCTTCGAGGTCGAGCACTTCCTCGCGCAATTTCAGCAGTTGCTTATCGCGGTAACGCATGTCCTCGTGAATCAATTCCTCGATTTCACCGGTCTTGAGCAGGTTGTCGTCGAATGTGGCGGAAATATCCACGAGCGCCATACGAGCTTCGACGCGGTTCTTGAGGTTGACGTATTTCTCCAAGTCCTGCGTGGGCCAGAAGTTCACCAACTGGACGGTGGCGTTGACGCTGCCGATACGGTCAATACGGCCAAAGCGCTGGATGATGCGGACGGGATTCCAATGGATGTCGTAATTGACGAGATAATCGCAATCCTGAAGGTTCTGACCTTCGGAAATGCAGTCCGTGGCAATCAACAAATCAATCTCACCGACCTGCGCCATGGAGGGAATCTTGTCGCGGTTTTTGGAGCGCGGGGAAAAGTTGGTCAGAATTTGATTGAAATCCGTTTTGCCGAACGTGGTCTGGTTGCCACCACCGCCCGAGACCAGCGCGATGTGAATGCCCAGATCCTTGTGCGCCCAGGATAATAGCGCTTGGAACAGGTATTCAGCGGTGTCGGCGAACGCGGTGAACACGAGCACCTTCTTGTTCAACTCGCCACGTTTGTTCGTGGTGGGGTTTTTGACCTTGCGCTCAATGAGATGTTTCAACTCTTTGAGCTTCGCGTCACGCTCGGGGGTGACGGCTTGGGCGGAGGAGTGGAGCAAGCTCAATTGCTGTTTGTCCTTTTGCAGGTCTTTGAGCCATTTATCGAGATGCAGATGCTCCAAGCGATATTTGAATTTGCCGCCGACTTCCATCGGGTCATCGGCATCGTCGTCCGCTTCGGGCATGGCGATGTTCAATTCCAACTCGTCGGATTCCGGGTTCTGATTGGGCGTGGCCTGATAATTCTTAATCTTCCGCTCCAAGTCTTCAATCTTACCAATGGTGCGGGCCATGGTGATTTCAAATGATTCCACGGAGCTTTCCAGGCGCTTGAGGAAATTCATCTTCATCATGCCGACAAGGAAAGTCTCGCGGTCGGCCTGGCTGAAGGGATCTTCGGAGTGAGTTTGGTAGAGCGGCAGCTCCTTGAACTCAGCTTTGAGGTAACGTGACGGCGCGAACAGTGACAGTTTGTAGTCGCTGATTTCGTCGTTCAGTTTGTCGTAACTCAGGAAGCGGCGTTGCAGGTCAATTTCCGCATAAATGGAAACGGGCTTGTGGCGCGTCGGAAAGCCGCCGAGTTTCGCAACGCTGTCTTTGTAGAAGCGCAGGATATGTTTCCGGGAACGGGCAATGGTCAGTTCGTCGAGGAGTTTGAAGAACGCGGAACTAAGTTTTTCGAGGAGGTCCTTGGTTTTGCGTTCGCCGGATTGCTTGTTGGCCCAAAGCGTGAAGGTCTTTTGCGCCGCAGCCAAAGTTTCCTTCAAGCTGCCGATGCCGATCGTGTCCTTGAACGCGGTGTCGCTGCCTTCCGTCAGAAAATAGATCTGGTTGCGCAGGTCTTTCAAGTCGTTGTTGACCGGCGTGGCGGAAAGCAAAAGGACTTTGGTCTTAACCCCCTTTTTGATGATGTCTTCCATGAGCCGTTGATACCGACTCAGGCGGATGATTTTACCCTCGTCATCGCGCTTGCCGGGCGTGTTGTTGCGGAAGTTGTGCGACTCATCAATGACTACGAGGTTGAAGTTGGCCCAGTTGAACGTGGCCAAGTTGATCCCGTCGGCGTCGCCGCCCTCACGGCTCAAATCGGTATGGGACAGCACGGTGTAGCCAAAGCGGTCCGACAGGAAGGGGTTGAGCTGGCTGTTGATGTGGGCCTGATACACGGTCCAGTTCGCTTTGAGTTTATTGGGGCAGAGAACCAGCACCTTGTCGTTTTTGAGCTCAAAATACTTGATGACGGCGAGCGCTTCGAAGGTTTTGCCCAAGCCAACGCTGTCGGCCAGGATGCAGCCGTTGTGCTTGAGAATCTTGTTGATCGCGCCTTTGACGCCATCGCGCTGGAACTCGTAAAGGGCTTTCCAAATATCCGTGTCAACTATGCGGATGTTTTGGTCGAGCAGGCCGCCCTTTTCCTGATCGGCGAGGAAGTTTTCAAAAATGTGGAAGAGAGTTTTGTAGTAGATGAACTCGGGCGCGTGATTTTGGTAAAGCTGGGCGAGGTATTGAAGGACGTCCGCCTTGACATCCTCCACGAGCGCCGGGTCGTTCCACAATTCATCGAACCAGACTTTCAAGTCACGCCGGTCGCGATTGCTGTCCACTTCCAGGTTGAGTTCGATGTTGTTGGTGCCCGCGCCGAGGCCAAGGCCGCGCACGGTGAAGTTGGAACTGCCAAGAATGGCCTCTTCCACGCCGGCATTGGCGATGTGATACATCTTGCCGTGGAGAAGCTGCGCGTGCCGGACGGACCGGATGTCCACTTTCTGCCGCATCCATTCGGCACAATCACGGGCGACACGTTTTTGTTCCAAGCGATTGGCGAGGTGCAAGCCGTGGGCATCGAGAATGAACGCCTTTTTCTCCGTCTTGTCGGGATCGAGGGAGGCAATGAAGCGCGGTTCGCCGAAAAGAAAATCCAGGTGCTCGATCTGGTCGAGGTGGCCGCGCAGCGCGTCGTAGGCGTAGATCGTGAAATAAGCGGATACGACCGACAGCCGTGAACCGGCCTGTGTCTTGGCTCTTAGAAAATCCGCGACGATACCGCGCTTGTGGTTGTCCCTGATCCCCGAACTGGTCGCCGGATTTGGCATATTCCGGCATGATGCAGAAGAACCGCGAAGTCTGCACGGACAAAGATTCTGGCGGCGAACGAAAATGCCGCCTCGTGCAGACAGACTGAACCGCATTCGCGAGCGGCGGCGAGGTCTGCGAGCGAAGCACTTTGTCCGCAATGGAAATGTGCTCATCTACACTCCTCAATTTCTTCATAAAGGGGTCAGTTCTTGAGAATAGCTACAAGGATTATTTCGAGAGCATCTTGCCACCGGGCGCACCGTGAGACTGAGTTGTGTCCTTGCCCGGTCGGGGTCTTAAGCGATGGGACAGTTCACGATCACACATCGGTCATCCCGCAAAGAGGCTGTCCAAATCAACCGTGAAGGCCGGAACTACTGTGCTGGCCAGCGGTGGACTTCGATCTGTTTCTCGGGACCCAGCACGAGCCAACATTCCTTCGCGCGGGCACTGGCGTAGGCACGCAATTTGGACCGATCAAAGTCATGACTGGTCACACAGACTTTTGATGACGAGTTCGGCTGTGATGGGGTGCGCTAGGCGGAGGTCTTCAAGGAAGTCCCAGAGAAAGGAGTCGATTCCGTCGTATCAAATCCCGCTTTGTCTCGAATTTGTCTGCTGCTAATCTGACCGTATGGCAAACCTGACCATGAAAGCAGAAATTGACCGCGGGCGCATCACCGTCGCAGAGCCGGAGAAGTTGCCGATGACGGGCAAAGCATGGCTCACCGTGCTGGATTCGTCGGAGCGCAAGCCGGATTGGGACAAGGTCATGGGACTGCTGGGCACCATGCAGAACAAGGTGGACGGGCTGGCGATCGAACGCGAAGCGCGCAGCGAGTGGGATGAGCGCGAGCGCAGACAGTGGGACAACCGTTGATGCGCCGGTTGCTGGACAGAAACGTCTGGATTGACGCCCACGGGGGACTGCCCAATGCCTGCCGCGTTTTTGCCCAAGCCCGCGCGACGCCGGCGGCATGGATTGGTTTCTCTTCGATGACCCGACTGGAAGTACTGGGTTATTCGGGATTGAGCGCCGAAGATGACAAGGGGCTGCGCGAGTTGCTCGCCCAGTTTGAGGAAGTGCCGCTGTTTCCTGCGGTGATTGACGAAGCCTTTCGGTTGCGGCGGCTGCATAAAATGAAATCGCCTGACGCGATCATCGCAGCCACGGCCTTGCTCCAAAAAGCGGAAGTCGTCACTCGCAACACTTCCGACTTCAAAAAAATCACCGGACTGTCGGTGCTCGATTCGAGTAACTTCTGAACAACGGCACCCCTTTCAGAGTCTCCTTTCTTTCGGCATCTTTCGATTTGTTCGGCCATGCAACAGTCGAATCTTGGCTGATCACCGGCCTGGTGAGAACCCGGTTTCTCGCAAGTTGCCTGCTTTGTGATCTTGACGCGCTTGGCGGTGAATCAACCGCCGTTTTCAGGTTGAACGTGCAGCGACTTGGGAGAAGTCGCGGGCCGAAATCCTCGCGGTCGGCGGGGACTTAGACGGATCGCAGGACACACCGTTTTCGAGACCGTGCTCGAATAAGAGGCTTGGCCGGAGGCACAACACGCTCTGGAATCAGGAGCAAAAGGTCGGTTCTAAGTGCCGGCGATTCACGGGAACAGCGCGTTGATCTGCTTGACCGTCTCTTCGACCAAGACCTGTCCGCCAATCGGCCCGACCTGGTAATTCTCCGCGCTGTAGCCGCCGCCCTTGACCGCGCGCTCGGTCGGCAGGTAGCCGCAATCCTGGCCCGCGATCTGGACCAAGAGGGTCAGCACGGCCTTGCTCCGGGCCTTGATGCGAATCCCGTAATCGAGGAAGAGCTCGAACGGATTGGTCGCGATCGACACGTCGCCGAGCCGGATGACGTGGACCTCGATGGGGTGAACCGGATCTTCCTCGACGAAGGTCGGGGAGGGAGGGACTTTTTCCGGGAGGTCCACGCTGACCACCTCGTGCTGGAAGATCAGGGAAGTCTTGACGTCATCCTGGGCGACCGGGAGCACGTCCTCGACCGCGCGGGCAATCCGGCGAGCGATCTCCTCGCGGCGGGTCAGGCCCCGCCGCTTCGCCATGAGCTCCTCGGCCCGCCCCCGGAATAGCAGGTGGGGCGATTGGTCGCCCGCCGCCGCGCACTGGGGGAGGATGAAGACATCCGATCCCAAGCGCCGGCGAATCTCCTGGCGGGTCTCGTGCCAGAAATCAGCGGAAAGTTCCGTCAGATGCTCGGTCTCCTGCGAGGGGCAGGCGAGATTGACGACGATGCCGGTCAACTTCTTCTCCGCGCTCCAGCAAAAGAGCAACTCGACTCCGTCGTCGCGCGACCCCTCGACCTGGGAGAAGTTCGCGGCGTCGGTCTTGCCGTACATCACGGTCTTGCCGTCGAAGTAGGTGGCGCGGCGATTCGTTCCGACCGAGGCGAATCCAAGGCCCCAGCTCAGGCCGGCGGGCTTGCGGTTCTGCCAGGCCTCAACGGCGGCCTGCGCGACGCGGTCAACGAAGAATTCGGCGTACTCGGAAGGTTTCATCACGCCGGCGTCTCCGCTGACGTCGTAAGGCTTGTAGGCGGTTTCGGCGAGTCCGGGCGCGGTGTGGGTGTGGGTGGCGTTGAGGAGAAGCTTCCGGACATCGAAGCCCGGCAGGCGCGGCTTGAGCTTCGCGCGCAATTTCTCCATGGCCACCTTCGGAATCCCGACGACGTCGCAGGAGACCAGAATGGCCTGGTCCACCGGTCCGGCGTCGCCGCGTGTTTCGAAGGCGAGGGCGGTGGCGGTGATCGGATCGCGGGTCTTGCGGGCAATCCGCTTCTCATACTGGCCGACGAGGTTGACGGGTTTCTGCGGTGTGATGTCCGCGCTGGCCCAGCCGGCGAAGAGCGGATGGCTCCGAGGCGCGCTGGAAGCGAGCGCGGCCACTTCCCGCCGGAAGAACTTCGCGCACTCGGCGATGTCGTTGCGGTTGTCCTCCCAATTGTGCTCGTACTCGATGGCGAAGAGCGTCGGACGCACGCCCAGCCGCTGGACCTCGCGCAAGAGGCCCGCGAGGTCGCCTTTCCCGGTGCCCCACCACACATCGTGGCCGTTCGGCGAGGCTTCATTGAGATCCTTCAGATGCAGCGAGAGCAGCCGGCGGCCGAGCAGGCGCACGCCTTCAATCGGCTTGAGGCCCGAGCGTTGCCAGTGGCCGAGATCGGCGCAGGCGCCCAGCCGGGGACTGCGGCCCTCGAGCACCTTCAAGATCTCCCGCGGATGCCAGTAGCGCGAGCTGCCCTCCGGATGGTTGTGCAGGGCGACGTTGATGGCGAACTCGGAGCAGAGCCGATCGATGTGATTCAACGCCTCCGGCTTCGGCTCCGAGATGATCGTCTCGACGCCGAGCTTGCCGGCGAACTCGAATGATTTGCGGCAGAGCGGTTCTTCGGAGGACAGTTCGTGGATGTAGAGGCTGGTGAGCGTGACGTTCGCGGACTTGAGCTTGGCGCGAACGGCGGCGATGGCGGCGTCGGACAGACCCGGATCGAGCTTGGCGGCGCTCTCGGCGTTGACGCGCTGGCCTTCGAAGGCTTCGATGTAGGGCAGGCCGAGCGCCGAGGTTTTTTCCACGGCTTCGAAGAAGGTGAAGCGGTTGAAGCTCCAGGCGGCCACGCCCAACTTCCAACCGAGAGGATCCGGCGCGGGTGCGGCGAAACCACCTTGAGGGCCGCTGAGAAGGAGCATCACCGCCGCAACGGTGCGAGCAAGCATTCGGAATGCGCCGACGAAACGCGACGACGGTGACGGCGCTTGGGCGGGCCGAAGAAAAGGGTTTGGCATAAGGGTCTGGGGTTTGTTGGTCATGGCTTTACAGGTCAGAAGAGTTTCGTTGTCGGCGTCTGCCCGAGATGCGACTGCCCATCCCAACCGCGATCATGGCTTTAGGGGCGGGGCCTGGGCAGAGCCGTAAGTATGCAGTCAGGACTGGGGAGCATACGCGCCCTCGCGTGTCTCGACCGGCGCCTCGCCGGTCGAAACGACGGGCCAATCCAGTCATTGAACAGCGACTCGTTCGAACAGGCCAGTGTGGTTGGCGAGGGCGCCAACCACCGCACGCGAGGGCGCGCGCGCTCCCCATCTCAACTGAAGACTCACGGCTCAGAGCTTCCACGGCGCGCGCATCGGGCGGTCCAACATCGCGGTGGCCTGGGCGTCGTTAAGAAACGCTTCGTTGGCCGGATCCCAGCGCAACTTCCGGCCCAGCTTGACGGCGATTTGTTGCAGATGGCAGAGGGTATCGACACGGACGGCGCTGTCGATGGGCGAGGCGGGCGGGTTGCGGCCCTTGACCGCGTTGACGAAGTTCGCGTGGTGGTTGGAGCTGGCGAAGAGTGACACGTCATTGGCGTCGGGCTTCGACTCCGCCAGCGATTCCGGTTGGGTCGTGAGGTTCCCGCGGTCCACGTGAATCCACCCTTCGGTGCCCAGGAACGCGACCCCATGGCCAAAACCGCCGACTTGCAGCGGATGTTTCTTGCTCGTCGCGTCGTCCATGTGGACGAGCACCACGCCATTGGCGAATCGGTTCTCGACCTGCCAGCTCACCGCGGCGTCGGTCAGCATGTCCTTGGGGAACTCGCCCGTGCCCTCGACCTCGGTCGGGCCGCTCAGTTCGGAGTTGTTGCCCCATTGGGCGATGTCGAGGTGATGAACGCCCCAGTTGCCAATCATGCCGAGGCAATAATCCGAGATGGAATACCAAACGCTGTAGCCTTCCTTCTGCGTCCAAGGCCGGCAGCGCTGGTAGCAATAAGGCGCCGTTGGGGCCGGTCCCAGCCACCGATCGTAGTCGAGTTCCTTGGGCACGGGCTCGGTGGGCTGCTTCGGACACGTCCAACTGCCGGGCACGCCGATCAGAATGGTTTTCAAGCGGCCGATCTTCCCGCTGCGCACCAGCTCGCAGGCCCGGCGGAACTTGCGATCCGACCGCTGCTGGGTGCCGAATTGGAAGATCACCTTGCGTTCGTGAACCGCCGCTCGGACCGCCTGCGCGGCGCGCACGCTCCAGCCCATCGGCTTTTCGCAATAAAGATGCTTGCCCTGGCGCGCCGCCTCCAACGCGATGAGCGGATGCCAATGGTCGGGCGTGCAGATGAGCACCGCATCCACGTCGGGACGCGCGATCGCCTCGCGGAAGTCTTGGTAGGCGGTGCAATCCTGGCCGCCATAGTGGCCATCCACGGCCTGCTTGCCTTGGGTCCGTCGCGTTTCATGGACATCGCAAACGGCTCTCACACGGACCTCGGGCTGGTTGAGGAACGCGCGCATGTTGGCGGTGCCCTGGATGCCCAGGCCGATGCAGGCGAGCGTGAGGCGGTTGCTGGGGGCCACCTCGCCAGTGGCGCCCAGGACGGAGGAAGGCACGAGGCTGGGCAGGCCGACGAGACCGGCCGCGAGCGTGGTCTGTTGGAGAAAGAGACGCCGATGAATCAGAGGTGGGGTTCGTTGCATGAGGTCAGACTACCACGGGAGCGGAAGTGTGGCTAGGCCCACCGAAAAGGGGTCAGTCAATGGTAATGACAACTTAGAAACGGGGGAATTGTTCCTCAAGGAGGGTAATCGACATCCATGCGGAGGCGCTAGCCCGGGCGCACGTCGAAGTTGGGCCAACGACCCGCTCCGGTGATTCACCAGATCTTGGCCCGCAATTCCGGAGCGCGGTGCATCGGTGCGCCGGGTAGGATCCCGAACGCGTCAAAAAACTCCTGCAAGTTCACGTGCGGCCCGATGGCGCGAAATTGCGCCGGACTGTGGGGATCGACCGTGATCCGGCGGCGGAGTTCCGCCTCGCGCCAGTTGACCCGCCAAAGTTGGGCGAGCGAGAGGAAGAAGCGCTGTTCGGGCGTGAATCCGTCGATCGGCCGGCGCTTGGCCGGATCTCGGGCCAGCGCGCGCTGCAGGGCTTCGAAAGCAATACTAGCTCCGCCGAGATCGGCAATGTTTTCGCCGAGCGTGAGTTGGCCATTCACCCTCAATCCAGGCAGAGCCTCGTAGGCGGCATATTGATCGATGACCTTTTGGGCGCGGGTTTCAAAGGCCTTGGCGTCGGCCTCGGTCCACCAATCCTTGAGATTGCCGTCCGCGTCATACTGGCGGCCCTCGTCGTCGTAGCCGTGGGTGATTTCGTGGCCGATGACCACTCCGATCGCGCCGTAGTTGACCGCATCGTCGATCGCGAGATCAAAGAACGGCGGTTGCAGAATGCCGGCGGGAAAGACGATTTCGTTTTGCAGGGGATTGAAGTAAGCGTTCACCGTCTGGGGCGTCATGTGCCATTCCTTCTTATCGACCGGTTTGCCGACCCGGGCGAGCTGGCGGTTGGATTCGAAGACGGCGGCGCGGCGCACGTTGCCGAGGTAGTCATCACGCCGGATTTTCACTTTGGCGTAATCGCGGAATTGGTCCGGGTGACCAATTTTCTCGGTGAACCGGTTGAACTTGGCCAGCGCCTTGTCCCGGGTTGTCTCGGACATCCAATCCAACTTGGTCAGCCGGTCCCGGAAAACCGATTTGAGGTCGGTGATGAGCTCGTCCATGCGCGCCTTGGCGGCGGGCGGGAAGTACTTCTGAATGTACATTTGCCCGAGGGCTTCGCCGATACTGCCATCGACGACGTGGGCGGCGCGCTGCCAGCGCGGTTCCTGGGCCGGTTGGCCGCGGAGCGTCGTCCCGTAAAAGGCGAAGGACCCGTTCTCCGCCGCCGCGTGCAAATAGGGGGCGCTGCTCCGGAGGACGTGCCAGCGCAGATAGGTTTTCCAATCCTGGAGCGGACGTTCTTTCGCGAGCCGGCCGAGCGCGGTCAGGAACTCGGGCTGCTCGACGACCAAGGCGCTGAGCTTGGGCAAGCCCATCGTCTTCAGGTACGGCTTCCAGGGCAGCGCCGCGGTCTTCTCGGGCAATTCGGCGACGGTGAATTTGTGATAATTGGCCACGGGATCGCGGAGTTCGACCCGGCTCTTGCTCGCTTGGGCCAGCTCGGTCTCCAGGGTAAAAATGGTCGCCGCGTGCCCGGCCGCTTGGGTTTCGGTCTCCCCAAGCAGGGACAACATCTTGGTGACGTGCGCGCGGTAGGCCTCGCGCTGCTTGGCGAAGGCGTCCGTCAGGTAGTAATCACGGTCGGGCAAACCCAATCCGCCCTGACCCAGATAGAAGGCATAGACCGAGCTGTTCTTGGCGTCGGGAGACACCGAGGCGGAAAACATCGCGCCGACGTCGCTGCGGTGGAATGCGGCGAGCAGGCGGAAAAGATCCTCCATGGACCGGAGGGCGTCGATGCGTTTGAGATCGCCGGCGATCGGTTGGAAAGCAAGCTGCTCCAGCCGGTTGGTCGCGAGAGCGGAAGTGAAGAGATCTCCGACTTGGCGGGCGGGCTGTTTCCCGCCAGCCCGGCCGGCCGAGCAATCTTCGAGAAGGCCGCGGATCAGAGACCAATTGCGTTCCTGCAATTCCTCGAATCCGCTCCAGCGCGATTTGTCGGCCGGAACCGGATTATTTTTCACCCAGGTCCCGGAGGCGTAGCGAAAGAAATCGGCGCCCGGACTGACCGAGCGATCCATGTACTCGACGGAAAAGCGGGGCACCTTGGGCGTTTCCGCGGCCCAGACCAAGCCGGTCGCGAGGGTCGCGAGCCCCAAGGCAAGGAACGGGGCCCAGCGACGATGAATGAATGGGCGAGTGGGCGCGGAGTTCAACATGGCCGGGACGCTACCCAATGCGGCGGAGGTTTGTCACGCCGGAAGCGGACCGGTGGATGGAGCGATCGCCCGCGGTCGATCCAAGCGCGGATGAGGTCAATGCGCCGTGCCGATCAATGGCGGCTGTTTGGTCGTCCCGAAGCCGACATTGACTTCGGCGTCACGAATCAGGCGATCGCCCTCGAAGCGCAATTTAAGCGTCAAACAAAACGGCGTCTCGAAAGCGTGGAGTTTCACGATGCAGGTGTCGTCCGCGACCCAGGCGGCGCTGGCGGCGACGGGCTCATCCGGATAAGAGCCAAAGGGAGCGCGGCCCTTTTTCCACTCGCGGAATCCGCACGTCACTCGGGACTCGACGCCGCCGGACCGGGTGGTCAAAACCAGGCCCTGGTCGATCGCGGAGGCGGCGAGCGTCACGGACTCGATCTTTTGGTCATTGATCGGGAAGCGGAAGGTTCGGCCCAGGATTTTAGCGGCCAACGGTGATGTCGCTTGGCCTTGGGGAGTCCGCAGGGCGAGGCTGGTCAGTTTGGCTTCGAGTTGTTTTCGGCTTGCGGAATCGGACGGCAGGGGGCGGGGTTGGAAGGCGGGGAGCAGTTTGTCCCAAACCAGATTGAGGACGGCCGGCATGTCTTTCAGACCGCTGGTGATCGCGATCACCGCATCGTGTTCCGGCAGGACCAGGCAGTATTGACCGAAGGCGCCGTCGCCGCGATAGGCGCCGTGACGCGAGCGCCAGAATTGGTAGCCGTATCCTTGGTCCCAATCGCTCTGGGGATTGCTCCCGTTCGACGTCTGCTTTGAGGTTGCGGCTTCGACCCAGGTGGCGGGGATGAGTTGCCGGTCCTGCCATTGCCCTTTTTGCAGATAAAGTTGGCCGAACTTCGCGATGTCTTCGGTGCGCACGCGCAGCCCGTACCCTCCCAACGAAATGCCCTGGAAATTGGTGTTCCAGACGGGTTGATCGATGCCGAGTGGTTCGAAGAGACGGGGACGCAAGTAATCAAGGACGGTTTGGCCGGTTTGTTTCTGGACGATCGCCGAGAGCATGAACGTGGCGGGAGTATTGTACTTGAAGTGGGTGCCGGGCTTGTGCGGCACGGGGTGGGCGAGGAAGGCTTTGGCCGAGATCGTGTCGGCTGCGGACGAGGTTTCGTCCTGATGCCCGGCGGACATGCAGAGCAGGTCGCGCACGCGCATGGCTTTGAGATGGGCGCTCGGTTCGGCCGGAGCGTCCTCGGGGAAAAACTTCAACACTTCGTCATCCACGCTCAATCGGCCTTCGGCCACGGCCAAGCCCAGCGCCGTCGAAGTGAAGCTCTTGCTGAGCGAGTAGAGCTCATGGTTGCTCTGGGCGTCATAGGGCGTCCACCAGCCTTCCGCGATTACCTGGCCATGGCGCACGAGCATGACGCTGTGAAGCGCGTCGATCTTTTGCTCGGCGGCCTCGACGAACGCTTGGATGGCCGAGGATGAGACGCCCTGCGCCTCGGGCTCGCTCCGCGGCAGTGCGGACCCCGGTTTTGGGGAAGCGGCGTCATCATGGACCCCTGAGCCCAAGATCAAAAGGATGGCGACGAAGCCGGGTCTCATACGGAAGGCAGTGCGCTGCCATGGGGGCCTTGCCGGAGCGACGGATCTTTGGAGTAGATGATTCATAGATTGGAGCGATGGGATTAACCGGTGTCGATTCAGTCGAGCCCTGGAATTCTTGTGGGCAGGAAGGTCACGGCTCGACGGAGTCTCGCCCCACCCAGGGTCAATCAGCCGAGGGGCCGCGGCACCCGTCGAACGAATCGGCTCAGGCGATGTGGGCGCCTTGGGTTTCGACATAGACGGCGTAGAGCGATTGGCTCCCGGTCATGAACAACCGGTTCCTCCGGGTCCCGCCGAAACAGACATTCGAGCAGATTTCCGGAAGGAGGATCTGGCCGATGCGCGTGCCATCGGGGGCGAAGATATGCACGCCGTCATAGCCATCCCCGACCCAGCCGGCGCTGGCCCAGATATTGCCATCCACGTCGGCGCGGATTCCATCGGCCAAACCTTCGCGGCCGTTGAGCTCCATCGAGACGAACTTCCGTCCGCCGGTGAGGCGTTTGCCGTCGGCCACGTCATAGACGCGAATGCCTTGCTTGCCTGCCCCGCCGGTGTCGGCGATGTAGAGTTTCTTGTAGTCGGGCGAGAAGCAGAGCCCATTCGGTTTGTAGAGCTCGCTGGTCACGACCTCCATTTGGCCGCTGGGCGGGTCGATCCGATAGACCGCTTCCTTGATTTTCAGTTCGCCCTTGTGGCCCTCGTAATTCATCATGCTGCCGTAACCCGGATCGGTGAACCAAATCCCGCCGTCGGGGTGGACCACGATGTCATTCGGCGCATT
>CAYHFE010000159.1:0-13479 GCA_964355375.1 uncultured Verrucomicrobiota bacterium | reverse complement strand
TGGCTGCGACCAACTTGGCCGGGAAAATTCAACTGAGATGAGGAGCGCACGCGCCGACCACACTGGCGTGTCCGAACGAGTCACCATTTGGTGACTGAATTGAACTCTCGTTCCGACCGGCCGGGGCGCCGGTCGGCCCACGCGAGGGCGCGTAGGCTCCCCAGACCTGACTGCATGCTTACGGCTTGGAAACAGTGCAGTCTCCGCTCCGGTCGGCACCGCTGGAAACCCATTTCCATTCTGCCTCCGGAGAGCTACGGTGTCCGGGTGGCGCTGATGCGGATTCTCATCGATGGTTACAGTTTGTTGCATGGCTGGCCGGAGTTGGCGCCGGGGAAAGCCCGGCATTCGGCGGCGGCGCGCGATAAGCTTCTCCACATTCTCGCCCAGCATCGGGACGTTACGGGGATTCCCATCACGGTGGTCTTCGATGGCGCGGGCGCTCCGCCCGGCACGCCGAAGGCGCGATCATCGCCGGAACTCGAGATTCTCTTCTCGGGAGCCGGCCAAACCGCCGATCAGCTCATTGAACGGGCTGCGTACCGGCTCAGCGCCTATGGCGAGATCCTCGTGGTCACCGACGATCTGGCGGAGCGCGAGACGATTTCCTCTTTGCAGAGCATGGCTTCGAGTTGCTCGAACTTCATTCAGGCGATTCAGGCGACACTCGGCGATCTGAGCCGCGATTTGAAGCACCATAATCGACGGGAACTCGGACGTTTCAAAGCCCCCCGATCCCCATGAGACGCCTTCTGATCACGCTGGCGCTGTGCGGCCTCGGGCTCGGGCTCGGGCTCGGATCGCCGAGCCACGCCCAATCTCCGTCGCCTCCCGTCCTCCCGGTCGAACCGTCGGCGCCTGATTACCTGTTCCTGGTGGACACGTCGTTCTCGATGGCCCGGCAGCGTCTCACCCTCACCAACGCGCTGGCGTCCCTGATTCTGAGCGGTGTCCACGGCCAGATCCGCCCCGGACAGATCATCAGCGTATGCACGTTCAATGACATCGTCCACGCCCGCCGTTTATCTGGCGAACTGTGGACTCCCGACCAAAGCCAAGGCCTGGCGCAGCGCGCCGTGCAACTGGTCAAGAGCCAGCGGTTTGAGAAGCAGACCCGACTGGAGGTCGCGGTTGAGGAAATGCTGCAGGCCATTCAGACCGCCCCCGCGCTGACAATATTCCTCTTCAGCGATGGCGATGAGCGAATCTCCAACACCCCGTTTGATCGCACCTTGAATCGGGTTTATCAGGAGCAGGGCCCAGCCTCCCGACGCGCCCGCAAGCCGATCATCACCACGTTCGTCGCGCGCGCTGGGCGGCTGACAGATTGGTCCGTCGCGCTGGCCGGAGAGACCATCACCATTCCGGGCGCGCCGTCGCTTGCGGTCACAGGCATCCCTTCTCCAGTTCCTCCGGCCGTTTCTCTCAACGCCGTTCGATCGCCGGAATTGCCGCCACCGCCGCCGGTTTCAATCCTCCTACCAACCGAAGTGACTTCGCCAGCACCGAGCGTCCGTCCGCCATCGGTTCTCTCCGATATCGCCCATCCCCCTGCGACAATCCCTCCGTCGATTTCCGCCGCCACCGCAGCGCTGTCCGCACACGACGGAAACACCACAACGAGCCGCTCGTCCGACACTTCCGCGTCGTCATCCATTTCGTCGAGCGCTCTTCCAGCACCAAGCCAAAAGCTCGCCCGTGATTCCGCGACGCCTGAAACGAGCTCCGCCCAGTCGGAGAGTCCGGTGCAGTCCGAGGAGAAGAAGGCGACGGATCCGCCGCCCTTGCCAGCTGGGTTTGAGACGCCGACTCCGCCCGTTTCTGTTTCAAGTCGCGAACCGTCCCGCCGGATCGTCCCAGATTTGATTCCAGAGCCGAACTCCTCCGTGGCGGCGGTGGAGAGCTCATCGGCCGAATCCCCCATGGGTGTCCTCGCGCTCCCCAAAACGAATTCGCCGGCACCGCTCCTGGCCGCGTTGGCATTGCTGCTTTTGGGGGTCGGAGTGCTGTATCGACATTTTCGTGGAGCGCGCTCAAAGAGCCGGTGCAGCCTGATTTCCCAATCGCTCGATCGGCCGCCCGAGGACGGGCCTCGCTGACCCTTGGCCAGACGTCTCAGATCAGTTCGGCGTCCAATGACCGTCCGAGGGCGGCGACTATGCCCCTCACCGGAAGTCTGGTGGGGCGAGACTCTGTCGAGCCCTGAAGTCGCTAAGGCAGAGAAGTCAGAGCTCGATTGAAAATCCATTTTCGGGCAGGAGTCGAGCTGACGAGACTCTGATCTTCGATGAGATCCGCCGCCTGACCCCGGGGAACAATGAGTCTCCTCACGTGGCCTCCTTCTTTTCAAAACACTCTCTCAGTTAGGGCGTTCCGGCTCAGCGCTGCACGACACGGTAGAAACGCGCCTGTGCGGTGGGCACCTCCGCATCGACATATTCCACCGAGACGTCGATAGCGTTGGTCGTGGTCAAGTCCTCCCAAGCGACCAAGTCTGTCGAGCGCTGCATGGTATAAGTGCGTCCGGGGTTTGTGTTCCACACGAGTTTAACACTTCCGTTGGACAGCAACGAAGCGCTCAATTGCACCGGACCTCTCGGCTGCATCGACACGATAATCGTGAACGATTTGACGTCCGCAAGCGGCGGTGAACCATTGTCCTCGACCCGAACCGCAATCTGGTTCGTCGTGCTCTCTTGCGCGAGGGTGGGCGTCCAAGTGAACACGCTGGACACGGGATCAATCGTCGCGCCAGCGGGAGCGCCGAGTTCCAACGTGAAAGTCAGCGTATTGGCCGGGAAATCCGCATCCGTCGCGATGGCGGCGAAGGTCAAGGGCGAACCGACCTCCGCATTCTTGTCGGGAATGGCAGCCAAGACAGGCGCTTCGTTCACTTCATTGACGGTGACCGCAAACGTTTTGGTGTCGCTCAATGGTGGCGTGCCGCTGTCCGTCACCCGCACTGTGACGGCGTTTGTCGAGAGCCCCTGCGCTTCGGTGGGCGTCCAGGTCAGCCGACCCGTTGATGGATCGGCGATCAGGCCAGTTGGAGCGGAAACGACAAAATAGGTGAGCGCATTCGCCGGAAGATCGGCGTCAGTCGCGCTCAGCTCGATGGACAGCATGGCGAGTTCGTTCAACGTCTGGTCAGCAATCGGAGCCAAAACCGGAGGCGTATTTGGCTTTGGGGTCACGGTGACATTGAACGTCGTTGCATCACTCAACTGCGGTGCGCCGTTGTCTGTCACCCTGACCGTGATTGGAAAAGGACCGGGACCTTGAGCGAGCGATGGAGTCCATTTCACCATACCGGTGGCCGAATCAATCGTCACGCCGGATGGCGCTCCGGGAGCCAGAGTGTACGCGAGGACGTTCGCGGGAATATCCGCATCCGTCGCCGTGGCGGTCACGGTTAACTCGCGGCCCTCCTCCACGACTTGATTTGGAACGGCGGTCAGGATCGGAGCGTTGTTCACTTCGTTGACGGTGACATTGAAAGTCTTCGAATCGCTCAACGGCGGAGAGCCGTTGTCAGTCACGCGGACGGTGACAGGATAAACTCCAGGCCCTTGCACCTCGGTTGGTGTCCACTTGATCACGCCTTTGGCAGGATCAATCGTCATGCCGGACGGAGCGCCGGGAGCCAGAGTGCACGTCAGGACGTTCGCGGGAATATCCGCATCCGTAGCATCGAGTGTGACGTCCCACTGACTCCCCTCCTCCACAACTTGATCCCCAATCGCACCTAGCGTCGGTGCGGTGTTGGCCCCGATTACTCGCAAGATTGCCTCGAGACTCGTTGCACTTCCTAGTGCGTTACTCACCGTGACGCGGTAGCTCCCCTCGTCCGTGACTTGGACACCGTTCAATGTAAGCGTGGCCTGGCTGCCGCCAGGAATGTCAGTTTGGTTCTTTTGCCAATGATAGCTCAGTGGCGGGGTCCCATTCGCTTCGACCTGGAAAGTAACACTCGATCCAGCAAAAACGGTCCGGCTCGTCGGCTGCGTGGCGACACCCGGAGCCGTGACCGCAAACGGGTTAGTTCCTATTCCTCCGGCCGTCGGAGTTCCCAACGTTTTCGGGATGCACCGCGACGCGCGTTGCGAGGCGATCCAGGGAGCGGTTTGCCGAGGCGAAGATTCCATGAGGACCCTTTT
This sequence comes from uncultured Verrucomicrobiota bacterium, assembly GCA_964355375.1. GTDB lineage: Bacteria > Verrucomicrobiota > Verrucomicrobiia > Limisphaerales > SIBE01 > CAYHFE01. Next base: position 9,322 of record CAYHFE010000159.1, on the reverse strand, counting down.
CATTTTCCGGCTTTGGGAACAGCGACAGATCACCAAATGCGGGTTTGACCGTCGAGCTCGGCCACGCTTCTCGTTCAGAAGAGTTCGTCTTTGAGCTCGGTTTTGCAGGTTGATCGACCCAAGCGGGCCCGCTATCTTCTGGAGATGAGCACGGCTGAATTGGCGGCGGAAAAGATCAGGGGGTTGCCCGAGCTTCAAGCGCAGGCAGTCTTGACTTTCATCGAGGAACTGTCCATGTCGAGCGCCCTGAGCGCTGCCGAATTGATGCGTTTGCCTTCGGCTGAGCGGCGGCGGACATTGACTGCGCAAGCCCGGGTCGCGGAGGCGCTCTACCGAAAAGATTCAACTATGATTGTGGAGGAGACGGACGCGCCTTTGGACTATGATTAAAGCGCGACGTGGTGAGGTTGGGGAGGTGGAATTCAGGCCAGCCGTGGGCGCGGAAATCCGCAAAATGCGTCCGGCGGTGGTGATGAATGCGCCGGAAGTGGGGCGGTTGCCCCTGTGCATTGTCGCGCCGATCACCGAGTGGAAACTGGCATTTGCACAGTTTTCATGGTTCGTACGTCTGGCTTCCACACCGCAAAACGGCCTCGCCAAGGAGTCGGGCGCGGATGCGTTTCAGATCAAATCCGTCTCTGAAGACCGGTTGGTTCGCAGACTCGGTCAGCTGGAACGACGTTTCCAGTGTGGCAATTCAAAGGGCCTTCGGCTTTAATCCGGTTGTTTATGACTCACTTCGACGTCATCATTATTGGGGGAGGACACAACGGACTGGTCACCGCGGCCTATCTGGCGGGTGCGGGAAAACGTGTGCTGGTTCTGGAGCGTCGCGAAGTTCTTGGGGGCGCCTGCGTCACCGAAGAGGTGTGGCCGGGTTACAAGGTTTCGACGGCCGCCTACGTGAACAGTCTGTTGCGCCCGGAGATCATCCGCGACCTTGACCTCGGACGGCACGGGTTCGAAATGCTGCCGCGGAGTCCGTCCTCGTTCACACCGTTGCCGGATGGGCGCCACCTGCTCATGGGACCCGATCCGGATTTGAACCGGCGCGAGATCTCCAAATTCTCGGTCCGCGATGCCGAAGCGCTGCCGCGATATGAGCAGATGCTCGCGCGGGTGGCGGACTTCCTGGAGCCGTTGCTCATCCAGACGCCACCCGATCCGTGGTCGGGCCGGCTGACGGATTATTGGCGGCTCGCGGAAATGGCTTGGCGCTTCGTCAAGCTGGGGCGTGATGGCGCCAACGCCGTGGAGATTCTCACGGGCGCGGCCCGGCCGATTCTGGATCGATGGTTCGAGTCCGAGCCCCTTAAGGTCACGCTGGCGACGGACGCGGTCATCGGAGCCATGGCGTCCCCTTCGATGCCGGGCACGGCTTATGTGCTGTTCCACCACGTCATGGGAGAGTGCAACGGCGCCCGGGGCGTCTGGGGTTATGTGCGGGGCGGGGTCGGCGGCATCAGCCAGGCCATCGCCGCGGCCGCGCGGGAGCGGGGCGCGGAGATTCGTTGCTCGGCGCCGGTTCGAAAGATTCTCGTTCACGGCGGGCGCGCCGAGGGGGTGGTGCTCGAGGATGGCACCGAGCTGCGCGCCCGGGTCGTGGTTTCGAATGCGGATGCGAATGTGACTTTCCTTAAGCTCATGTCGCCGGAGGAACTGCCGGGTGAATTTGTGGAATCGATTCGCGCCATCGATTACACGAGCCCTTCGCTGAAGATCAATGTGGCCTTGTCCGAATTGCCCGATTTCAAGGCTTGGCCCGGCCGTGAGCCGGGACCGCAGCATCGCGGAACCATTCATATCTGTCCCACGTTCGATTATCTCGAGCGCGCCTACGACGACGCCAAGTACGGCCGGCCCTCAGAGTCGCCCATCCTGGAATGCACCATCCCATCCGTGGTCGATCCGACGGTGGCGCCGCCCGGCCGGCATTTGATGTCGATGTTCATTCAGTACGCGCCAACCTACTTGCGGGGCGCGAGCTGGGATGATGTGAAGGAGAAGTTCGCCGATCGGTGTTTCGACATTTTGAACGAGTATGCGCCGAATTTTCGGAGTGCGGTCATCGATCGACAAGTGCTCTCGCCGCTCGATATGGAACGGGTTTACGGATTGACGGGTGGCAACATTTTTCAGGGCGCGATGCCCTTGCACCGGCTTTTCTTCTTGCGTCCGGCGCCGGGTTACTCGAACTACCGCACGCCCATCGCCGGCCTGTATCTTTGCGGGGCCGCGACCCATCCGGGCGGTGGGATCATGGGCGCGTGTGGCTATAACGCGGCTCGAGAGATCTTGCGGGATCGCTGACCTCGGAACAATAATTATCAGGATCAAGCAGGTGATTCTGGAGGGCGCTCCGGCCTCGCATTGGGACGGTCCGGCGTTGCTCAATGTTCTGCGCGTCACGGACATTCCGGAAGTGGCGGGAGCGTTCGGGCCGCGACGCTTGACCAGCCTGACGAAACTGCCCGAATCGTTCTCCCACGCTCGACGCCTTTACCAGTTGCAGGGCGCTTCGGCTCGTCTTGCTCAAACCGGCAGTCTCCCCGAGGCCCTCGCCTTGGAGAAATAGCTCCGGCTCACGAGCGCCCGAGGCCGGGAGAATGCAATCAGGCTGGTTCGTTCCCTATCCATAAACCTGGGTTGTTTGAATGGGGAGCACGGCCGTCCCGGCTGCACCGGTCGGCGTCTCGCCGACCGGAAACAACCCGAGGCAGTGCCACGAGGGTTCGGCGGGACGCCGAACCCAGCAGGCGAGACGCCCGCGCTCCCCATCGCACCTTCAGGTTCAGGGCCACGATGCACGTCCAGTTTTTGGAAGTGTTCCCTATCCATAAGCCTGGGTGGGGCGAGACTCCGTCGAGCCCTGACTCTTCCGATCGCCAGGATTCCAGGGCTCGACGGAGTCTCGCCCCACTGTTGAAAAGAGCCAATTCAGGCACGGCTTTGGCCGGTTAAAGTTTCTGAATCCGGACGTTTCCCCCGGACGTGTGCAGAAGAAGGGCGGGGCCGCCGCCGTTGAGTTTGGCAATGAGCGAGGTCTTTTTCAGTTCGCCCTGAAGGGTCACCGGAAGATCCGTGCTGACCCGTCCCCCGCTGGTTCTTGCGTCCAGATTAACGGCGATCGTTTCGGCCATTCTGACCGTGATGCTTCCGCCGGAAGTGCGGAGGCGACAATCGCCCTCCGGTTGGCGCGCTAGGCGGGCCGAGATCGACCCTCCGGAGGTGGATGCGTCGATCTTGCCGAATACTTCATCCACGCTGATGCTGCCCCCCGAGGTTCGGGCCGTGACATCCCCCTTGGCTTGCTTGATGCGGATCGCGCCGCCGGAGGTCCGGGCCACGACCGCGCCCTCGACATCTCCGATGTTCAGGCTTCCGCCCGAGGTTTCGACATCGGCCGTTTGTCGGCAGCCCTCCAGAGTGATGCTTCCGCCCGAGGTGCGGCCCCAGACCGGGCCATTGATCTTTCCGAGCCGGAGACTGCCACCCGAGGTTCTGACCTTGACGTTGCCCTCCAAATCCGAGACGGAGATGCTTCCGCCCGCCGTTCTTAGGTCTGCGTGGTAGTGTTTTGGGACGGAGATGACATAGCGAACCGATAGACGTCCCCCGCGCCAGAACCAGAACCAGCGCGACTCCGGTTGGGAGCGCGAAGAGACACGCACGTCGCTGCCTTGCTGGGTCAACTCGACTTGGTGCCGGTGGAGTGTTTCTTCCCCTTTGGCGCGGCGAAAATCATCGGCTCGCCGAACGACGTCCACGGCCACGATAGTGCCTTCAACGGACCGGACTTCGATGGACCCGCGGTCCACGTCCACGACCAGGTTGCCGCCCGGCGCGACGTTGAAGGATTTGTTGATGTGGTCTTCGATGCTCGCTTGAGCGTCCCAGGAGCCGGCAAGAAACGCGGTCGCGAGAAGGGAGATGACCTGGGGATGACTGGTGAGAGTAATTGGCATAACAAGGTTTTCTTTGGTGGATCTATTTTGACGCGGGCGGTTCTTTCGCTGGGCCTGCGCTCAACTGTCGGTATTACTCGGTTTTGTCTGAGGTGGTTACAGAATTCTTGAGGAGATCGGTCGTGGTATTTCGGCCTTCCACGAAATAGTAGATGAGATGGGCCAGCCCGACTCCAGCGGGAATTAATCCAAGCAGGGCTTCCCGCTCGCCCTCGATTCCGTAGATCGACGCGACGATTCCCAGCCCGACGAAAAGCCAGACCAAACCCTTCAGCAGGCTGTCCCGCGGACTTCGGACCCGGGGTTTCTCGCCCTCGGCAAGCAGGTCAGCAGGCAGGGGAGGGAGATCAATTCCCTTGGATATGGCCGCCATCCGTTCCTGGTGGTAGAGTTCGAAGAGGTGTTTGCGCCGCCGGTAATTGGTGATGATGGCGATAATCGGGATTCCGCAGCCGAAAATGATCGCGACCACCGGAATGACGAAGGCAATCTCGCTGGGATCGATTAGAGCTAGAGTGGGGTGAAACATAGATTTTTTTGTTGTCTGATTTGTCGCACTTGACCCACCGTAATGGGCCGCTTTCGATGCTTGTTACTTGCGCCAAGGCGGTCTTGTTTCAGGATTTTTTTGTCCGTGGAAGAAAATTGAAAAAAGTGAAACTCGCGTGGTGCTTTTGAAGTAGAAAGAGTATGATCGCCCAGGTTGGCGGCCTTCCGGGCTGCCCGCAAATCAGTGAGTTTGGCGCCGCGACCAAGATGGATGATATCGCTCCTCCCTCCTTGACGGAAGGGGATCGCCTAAAACTCTTTGAGGGCATGGTCGATGAATACCAGGAAAAGGTTTTCCGCTTTGCCTGCGGTATGCTCGGGAACGAGACCGCCGCCCAGGATGCCGCCCAGGAAGTCTTCATGAAAATCTGGCGGGCCCTGCCCCAATACCGAGGCGATGCCTCGGCGTCGAGTTGGATCTACACCATCGCCCGCAATACCTGCCTGACCGAACTGAAAAAGAACAGCCGCCGACGAAATGTCTCGCTGACTCAGGACGAGGTTCAAGCGGAAGTCGAAAGATCGACGGTCATGGAACCGGAGGCGGGCGGGGCGGGAGCAGGGCTGGACATTCAGGTGATGCTCGAGCAACTCCCCGAACATTATCGCCAGGTTTTGCGCCTCTTTTATCTCGAACAACGGTCCTATGAAGAGGTCGCCGCCCGGCTCGACATTCCCGTCGGAACCGTTAAAACCTATTTGCATCGCGCGAAGAAAGAGCTGACCAAGATCAACGCCCGGAGAAAGGGAAGTTATGCCTGATCCGTTGACATCAAAAAACTTGCCGACTCCATGTCTGGAGTTCGAAGACCTGATTCTCGATTACTTTGACCACGCCCTGGGCGAATCGGAGAAAAGGAAGGTCGAAGGGCATATCGCCGAGTGCCGCCCTTGCGCGGCGTTTTGGAACGAACAGCGTGATCTCGATTCCGTGCTCAGCGCGACGTTTCTGGCGCCGCGTTTGCGTCCGGATTTCAAGAACACGCTGCTGCGACAAATCGCCGCGGAAACGGCCACTCTCGATCGCGAACAAGCCTTGGTGGACAAACGCCTCAAACAGGGCTTGCGTCGGCGGACGGCGTTTGCCGTCCTCGACATGGTCGGGTACCTCGCCGTGGGAGTGGTGGTCGGACTCGTTGGTCAGGAACTCGCCGGGCGAATCCCAGTCTCGGCCTTGATTCTGCCGAAAGACTTCTCGATCTACGCCGCTTGGGGCTCAGTCGCGCTCTGCCTCGCGTTCACGAGCTGGTATGGGCTGAAGCGGGAGTTTCGCGCGGCTGGGCTGGGGCGGTAATTCAGGCCCCTTGTCAGCTCGCAAAGATCCGATCCATTCGACCGGACAGATTCTTCATTCCCTCGAGACTGCCGGCGCCGCCCTGTTCGGCAATGCCCCAGCCACGATAGCCAATCTCGTCGAGCGCTTTCATGATGACGGGCCAATTGTTGCTGCCTTCGAGGAATTCGACGTCAAATCCAGCGCCGGGTCCCTGTTTATTCATCTTCTCCAGGCTGAATTCCTTGAAATGCAGCTTGAGAATGCGCTTCCCGAGGATGTGAATCCACTGTTCCGGCCAGCCGTCACGCAAGATGTTGCCGATGTCGAAGTGCCAGCCGACGGCGGCGGTCTGAAACTCATCCACGTAGCGGGCTGCTTCCAGCGGGCTCAAAAGAAATTTGTTCCAGACGTTCTCGATGGCGATTTTCACGCCGAGTTCCTCGGCGAGGGGAAGGGCTTGGCGAATCTCGGATTGCGAGCGCGCATAGGCGTCGGCGTAGGAAACCTTGGTGCTCACCACCGCCGGAACTAAAAGAACCGAAGTGGCGCCGTAGCGTTTGGCGTCGCGCAGGGAGGTCTGCAACCCCTTCAATCCTTCGGCGCGCACCGCCGGATCAGGGTCCGACAGCGGTTTGCCCCAATGGGTATGGCAACAGACGCTGGCGGCCTTCAAGCCGGTTGCCTCCAGCGCCTTGACCACGTCGTCCTGGTTCATTCCTCCCACAGGTTCCACCCCAGCAAACCCGGACGCTTTGATGGCTTGGAACTTCTCCAGGACTGTGCCCTTCAGACCGACGGTCTCGTACATGATGGCCTTCTTCAGGTCGCGTTTGACGCGGGCCGGGGCCTCGGCTGCGCTCAAGGAGCTGGGCGCGAGAGCCGCCATCGTCAGGGCGCCGCCGCCCCATTTCAGAAAGTCTCGCCGGGTGCAGGATGGTGTCATCATAGGGCTCAGGCAAACTTGGTTCGACCGGGCATGGCCATCGGGGCGATCTCCAGTTTCATGTTCCAATCGAGGTGTTCCGGCACCAAACGGTCTTGGGAATTGAGCGCTTGTTCCCACGTGATTTCCTGGCCGGTGTAGGCCGCCATGCGCCCCATGATGGCCATCATCGTGCTCGAGCACATGCGGATGCCGTCGTTGATCGGCTGGCCCTTGCGGATGGAAGCGAACAATTCGTTGTGCTCCACTTGATACATATCGAGGCTAGGTCCGTCGTAGCGCCAGGTCTCGCCGCCCGCGCTGATCTCGGGCCCGCCGCGCCGGCCTTTTCCGATCGTGGCGATGCCTTTTTCACCGAGGAGATAATCGGCAGTTTCGCTGTAGCAGCCGGTTTGCTGGCGGCATCCGAGAAACGCTCTGACTCCCTGGGCGTACTCGTAGTTCACTTCCATGTGATCGTAAATATTTCCTTCGTGATTCGGGATTTGCCTTCCACCGACGGCCACCGCCTTGAGGGGAGGAACATCGTGCATGGCCCAGGCGACCTTATCGATGCTATGCACCGCCTGTTCGACCAAACCATCTCCGCACGTCCAGACAAAGTTGTACCAGTTCCGCAATTGCCATTCCAGGTCCGTGACATGCGCCGCCCGCGTGTTGGCGGGAGGCATCGGCTTGACGGGACCGGTGTAATAGGTCGCGTAGATGGCGCGAATGTCGCCAATGGCCCCGCCATGAATCCGTTTATAGAACTCGCGCCGGGCGTAATCGTAGCGCCAACAAAAGCCGGCCACCACGGCCAGATTCTTCTTTTTCGCTTCTTCGACCGACGCCATGACCGAGCGGAGGCCGACCGCGTCGGTGGCCATCGGTTTCTCGCAAAAAATGTGCTTTCCCGCATCGACCGCGGCTTTGAAGTGGACGGGACGGAAGCCGGGCGGCGTCGCGAGAATCACGACATCCACTCCGCTGTTGATCACTTTTTGATAGGCGTCGAGTCCGACAAACTGTTTGTCGGGTTCGACTTTGACCTTCTCCGGCATGGCTTTCTGGAGGGACGCCAAGCCGCCGCGGACCCGCTCTTCGAAAACGTCGCCCACCGCCGTCAGGACGACTTTCTCGTCGGCGTTCAAGGCTTGGTTGGCCGCGCCGGTTCCCCGGCCGCCGCACCCGACCAAGCCGACGCGGAGGGTTTGGCTATCGGCGCCGGAAGTTCGCGGCGCCAGCACGAGATTGCCGGCTAAAAAACCGCCGACGGCCGCCGTGCTCGATGTTTTAATAAACTGGCGGCGGGATGAACCGAAAGGAAGAATTGGATGTTCGTTCATAGTGTGATGAGAGTGCGAGAGTTCGCACGATTCTTGTCTCGGTGAGCTTGCTGGGTCAAGACCAATGAAGGGACTTCCGTTAAATTCAAGCTTGAATCACTCGTCACGCTTGGGCAGATTGATCGAAACTAAGTACGCCAGATACGCCAGATTATATGCTTCCCGATTTCGTCCTCGACGAGTTTCCCAAAGAGATTGAAGTGAAAGGCGGATTCAAGTGCGCCATGCGGCCCTTGGAGGTGTCCGACGAGAAGGAGTTTCATGAGTTCTTCCTCGCCGTCCCGGACCGTGAGCGCATGTTCATCAAGCATCGCGTGACCGAGTCCTCCGTGATCCATGACTGGTGCCAGAATATTGATCTCGGACGCAATCTGCCGCTCTTGGCTCTCGCGGATGGCCGGGTCATTGGCGACGCCACCCTGCATCAGCAGTTGGGTGGATGGAAACGCCATGTTGGGCGAGTGAGTGTTTTGATCCATCCCCAGTACCGCGGCCGCGGCCTCGCCAAAGCGCTCGTCCATCAGATCGTGGAAATTGCCCAGAGCATCGGGTTGGAGAAGGTCGAAGCCGAGTTCATCGGCGAACAAGTGGCGGCCATCAAGATGTTTGCCATGCTGGGCTTCAGCAATTTGGTTCGGCTTCCGGACTACGTCAAAGACATGCAGGCCATCTCGCACGATTACGTCTTGATGGGGCTCAACTTGAAGACCGACGAGGAATACGCGGGCATGGCCTAATTCGAATTTGCGATCAAGATGAGACTAACTGCTCCCTCACCCCGTCCTTCTCCCATCGGATGGGAGAGGGTGTCCGAAGGACGGGTGAGGGCTAATTGCGCTCAACTTGAAAGCAAAGTGGAATAAGCCTGGCCGAGTTTGACTCCCGCCAGAGACTTCCACGCCGTGGCCCGGCATTCGAGATTGGCGTGACCGTGACCGCGGCGATGGCTCGCCCACGGATCGAATCCCTTCCCGTCGTCCGAAATCGTGAACAGCACTTCCTCAGCCTCGCCGCGAGGCAACGGAAGCTCCACTTCGGTTGCCTGGCCGTGGCGCAACGCATAGCTGATATCGCTTGTCCGGGCCATTTGGAGAATGAGAGCACCTGCGCGCGATAGACCACCAGCAACTGACCTGGTTTTTGATAATGGCTGTCGCGTAATTGTGAAGGCATTCCGCAAAGGCAGCAGTTCTCATTTTGACAAGCATGTAGTCCCGGCTTCAGCCGGTCGCCACGTGAAAACCGGCTGAAGCCGGGACTA
>CAYHFE010000158.1:0-13513 GCA_964355375.1 uncultured Verrucomicrobiota bacterium | reverse complement strand
AGTGCATCGGCGCCGGGCGATTGGCTGACCAACGCCTTCGGTGTCGTGGTGCGCTTCCCGAATCAACCTCCGAGCCAGGTCGGTCCAATTGCAGTCACGAACATCATCGCCACGGCCGCCACCGCGATCTGGGGCGCTGCCACCGACCCCGAGCGCAACCCGATCACCTACGAAGTCCTCGCCGCCCCGACGAATGCGCTCGGTCCCGCCACGTCTTTCGGCACGACGACGAATCTTTCCCGAAGGATCACGGACCTGACCAGCGACACCGTTTACCGTGTTTGGGTGGTCGCGCGGGACAGCTTGGGTGACGCCACAAGTCGCGAGGCCGCTTCGACATTTCAAACGCCACCTTTCCATCCTCCGACCATCGACCTCATCCCGGATCAAACCACCTTGCGCAACCAAGATACCCCACCCATTTCTTACCGCGTGAGCGACACGGAGACGGCCAGCACCGCCTTAGCGATCTCGGTTTCATCCTCCAACAAGACCCTCGTCCCAGACGCCAACATACTTTTCGGCGGCGGGGGGCTGGATCGGAAACTGATTGTCAGACCCGCGCCCGATCGCATTGGCACGACCTCGATTACGGTGTCGGTCAAGGATGAAGACCAACTCACAGCCACAGCCACATTTCTTCTTCGCGTGATGTCTCCGCCCACCATTGCCAGCATCGCCAGTCAACGCGTCCCGTCCAACGGAACGTTGACCGTCAATCTCAACGTCACCGATTCGGAAACGCCCGACGCCATCACCGTGACAGCGAGGTCGGACAATCCCGGCCTGGTCCACAACAGCAATATCCGGGTCGAAGGAAGCGGCAGCGCTTTCCAACTTTTCATTACTCCGGAAGCGTCGCGGTCGGGAACAACGCAGATCACCGTCGTCGCTCGAGATGGCGACAATGACCAAAGCGCCAGTTCGTTCCCGCTCGTCGTTTTCGAAAACGTGCCCGAAATCCGCCTCGGGTTTGGCCCCCAGACCGTGCCCCGGAACGGCTCGACCGGACCGCTTTCCTTTCTGGTCAATCACCCCACCGATCCGGCGGGCACGTTGATCGTTCAAGTCCAATCCTCGAACCCGAATCTGGTTCCTCTGGCCAACCTGATGCTGGGCGGATCCGATACAAATCGAACCATCGCCGCCTCCCTTTCACCCGATCAACTCGGAACCTCGGATATCACGCTCACCGTCTTCGACTCCGCCGGTTCAACCGCCAGCACCAACTTCGTGGTTCGGACGCGAGAGAGGGCGCCTCCGACCATCTCGATCATTCCCGACCAGACCACGGGCGTGAACACTCACACCACCGCCGCCACATTCACGGTCCAGGACGGCGAGACCTCGGCCGCGGGTTTGCGGATCAACTGGGTCTCGTCCAATCGAGAACTGATTCCCGAGGAGAATATTGTGATTTTGGGCACAGACGGCACTCGTCGAGTGGTGGCCCTACCAAGCGCGAATCGAACCGGCACCGCTGTCATCACCCTTTACGTCATCGATGCCGATGGGAATAGCACGAGTGCTTCGTTCCGGGTCACCGTAGAAGCGCCAGTCGTGTCAGCGGCGTTGGGCTTGGTTCTGGGGTTCGGAGATCAGACCGTGCGGTTGAACCGTTCCACGCCACCGCTCCCCTTGGCCATCGTGCCGCGCCCCAACTCGACCAACCTCTTCACCCTCACGGCCCAGAGTTCGAATCCGATCTATCTTCCCGAGACGAATATTGTCTTCGGAGGCAGCGGGACCAACCGGACCGTCACCGTCACGCCCGTGACCAATCGGATCGAGTCCGCCACTGTCACGCTCACGGTCGCGGATTCAGCTGGGTTTTCCAGTCGCGCCACGTTCCACGTGCGCACGATCGAACCGGCCAATCCGACGATCTCCGCCATCACCAACATGAACACGGTCAGGAATCAGAGCAGTCCGATCGCGCATTTCACGGTGGCCGATGCCGATACTCCGCCCGAGTTGCTGACGGTTTCCGCGGTTTCGACCAATCAAATCCTGGTCCCGAGCACCAACATCTTCGTCAGCAGCAGCGGCACCAACCGATCCATCGTGGTCACTCCGGCGGCCGAGCAAGTCGGAACCACTCTCATCACCGTGACTGTGCGAGACGATGACAACCGAACCGCAAACACAAGCTTTCGCCTCAACGTGTTGTCCCCGCCATCCATCTCCCCGATCCCGAACCAAGTCATGGCCTTCAACCGGACCAACGTCGTTGCCTTCACGGTCGCAGACCGCGAGACCCCGGCGACCAACCTGATCGTCCGGGCGAACTCGAATAACACGGGTCTCGTGCCCAACTCCACCCTCATGCTCTCCGGGACCGGCGCGCTCCGCCAGTTGACCATCACTCCGCTCCGCGATCGGTTTGGTCCGGCCGAAATCACGATCACCGCCATCGACTCGGAAACCAATCAATTTCAACTCACCTTTCTGCTCTCGGTCCTCGAGGACCAGCCCTCGATTCGTCTCGGATTTGGCGATCAGACCATCCTTCGAAATTCCCAGACCGAGCCCCTCCCATTTGCCGTGTCTCATCCCACAGTCCACCCCGCATTCCTGACGGTGGAAGGCAACTCCTCCAACACAAACTTCGTCCCCAATCCGAACATCGTCTTCGGAGGGAGCGGGGCGTCCCGCACGGTTATCGTCTCACCCCGGCCCAATCAGGCGGGCATCGCAACGATTACGTTGTCCGTGCGTGATCCTTTCGGGATCATTTCTTCAACCAATTTCGTCATCCGCACACCTGACGCCATGCCGCCCTCGATCTCGGCGATTGCCATCCAATCGACTTCTCGCAACGGCGCGACTCTCCCCATCATCTTCTCCATTGAGGACTCCGAAACTCCACCGAACCAATTGCGAGTCATTGGGACTTCCTCCAACAAGGATCTCGTTCCCGACCAAAACATCGTCATCACCGGATCCGAAAACGGGCGCCAAGTCGTGATCAAACCGCAGCCCGACCGATCCGGAACTACCACGATCACCGTGACCGTCACCGACGGCGACAACAACAAGGCGACATCATCTTTTCTTCTGACCGTTCTCGACCAACCGCCCGGCCTGATCCTGGGATTTGGCGATCAGGTGATTCAGAAGAACGGCGCCACATCACCGCTGGCTTTCAAGATCATGCCGCGAACGAATTACACGGGCCCATTCCGGGTCACGGCCCGATCCTCACACCAAACCTTCGTGCCCGACGCCAACATCCGCCTCGACGGCGCGGGAACCAACCGCACGGTCACCGTCTCGCCGGCCCTCGGGCAAAGCGGTTCCACCGTGGTGACACTGACCGTCTCCGACTCGGAAGGACTTTTCAGCGAGGCGAGCTTCACGGTCCGAACGACCGATCCGACCCCGCCGATTATCTCGAAAATCGCCGACCGCAAGACGTCCATCAATGTCACCACAGCGCCAATTCCTTTCACCATCGGAGACCTCGAGACACTTGCCTCCGACCTGCGTCTGACCGCCACGTCGTCCAATGATGATCTCGTGCAGAATTCCAACATCCTTTTCTCCGGGTCCGGCACGAACCGTTCCTTGATCGTGACTCCCATGGCCAGTCGCATCGGGTTCGCCCGTATCACGGTCAACGTCATCGATCGCGACGAGAAGACCGCCAGCACCTCGTTCATCCTCACCGTGGAAGACAACACGGCCCCCACCATCTCCAACATTGCCGATCAAACGACGCCAAAGAATCTGACCACGGCGCCCATCCCATTCACCGTCACCGACCTGGAGACACCGCGCAATTCTCTGCGCATTGCCGCCCAATCCGGCAACCCGAGGTTGGTGCCGGAAGGGAATATCATCGTTAGCTCCGCCGGGACGAATCATGCGCTCGTCATCACACCGGCCCGAAACCAGATCGGAACGGTCCTGATCACGGTCACGGTGAGCGACCCCGACCTGAAAAGCGCGGCCACCACATTCTCCCTGACCGTCAAACCGACTCTGCCCCTCCGAGGAGATTTGAACGGAGATACGCAGTTGGACGTGCTTTTTCGAAACGACGATGGCTATTTGGCCGCGTGGCTGATGGATGGCCCGAAGCTTAAGTCCGCCGAGGTTCTGTCTCCAAGCCACCCCGGAGATCCGAATTGGCAAGTCGTCGGACAGGACGATTTTGACGGGGACAAACGGGAAGATCTGCTCTTTCAGCATCGCGACGGAACGCTCGCCATCTGGCTGATGAAGGGAACCACCCTGAGTTCCGTCGCCTTTCCCAATCCCAACACGCCGGGTGATCCGGACTGGCGGGTGGTGGGCTTGGGTGATTTCAATGGTGACGAACAAACGGACTTGGTGTTTCAACACCGAGATGGAACCTTGGCCGTTTGGTACATGAACGGCCTCACGTTGAGTTCGGGAGAACTGTTCCATCCGTCCCAAGCGGGCGACGGCTGGCGCGTCGTCGGGACGGGTGATTTTGGATTGGATGGCAAGACCGATTTGCTCTTCCAGCACACCGACGGCACGCTCGCGATTTGGCTGATGGACGGTTCAAACCTCATTCAAGCCAGCCTGTTAAACCCGAAAAGCCCCGGCAGCGCGGACTGGCGGGTGGCGAGCCTTGGTGATTTCAACCAAGACGGGCACCCCGATCTGCTCTTCCAAAACTCCAAAGACGGCGGGTTGGCCCTGTGGTTTATGCAAGGCATCAATCTCAGCAAGACGACGTTTCTCAGTCCGTCCAGCCCCGGCGGATCTTGGAAGGTCATTCCCCATTGACCCGCTGCGAATCTCCTCGGGCGGATTGACATTTCGGTCAATCCCTTTTATCAGACACGCGATGTTTTCAACAACTGCCTTTCGCGGTCTGGTCGAGTTCAGCCCCACCTTCACCGCCCCGCGACAAATCAGCCATGTGCTGTTCGATTTCGATGGCACGATCTCGCTGATTCGCCAAGGGTGGCCCGACGTCATGTTGCCGCTGTTCCTCGAGATGTTGCCCCGGCGCGCCGACGACCAGGAAGACGAGCTGCGCCAACTGCTTTTCGACGACATCATGCGGCTGAACGGGAAGCAGACGATCTATCAGATGATTCAGTTTGCCGACCGCGTCCGCGAACGCGGCGGCGAAGCCCAGGAGCCGCTCTGGTACAAGAACGAGTACCTGCGCCGGCTCGATGAGCGCATCCGTTATCGCCTTGACGGCATTGCCCAAGGAACCTTGCCGCGAGATGATTCTCTCGTCTTTGGCGCTCGCCACCTCCTCGAGACCCTGAAGACGCGAGGATTGAAACTTTACCTGGCGAGTGGCACCGATGAACCGTTTGTGAAGAACGAGTCGGCCCTGCTCGATGTGGATCGCTATTTCGGCGGCCACATCTATGGAGCCAAGGACGACTACAAGACTTTCTCCAAGAAAATGATCATCGAACGACTGCTGCGGGAAAACGCCATCCCGGGCGAGCAGCTGCTGGCCTTTGGCGACGGCTATGTCGAAATCCTCAACACCAAAGAAGTCGGCGGGCTGGCCGTCGCGGTGGCCAGCGATGAAGCGCACAACGGCTCGGGACGCATGGATGAATGGAAACGGCAGCGCCTCATGGGCGTCGGAGCCGACGTGGTCATTCCTGATTACCGGGACGCCGACGCTCTTTTAGAGTGCCTCCTGGCCAAGTAACGCCGGCCCGCGCGATGCGAACGACCCGAGTTCATCCCGAATGATTTCATGCCCCAAAGCCAGACATCCCTTTTTCCGCTCGACCTCAAGAAGCTCAAGGTGCGTCCCTTGGCCGAGCGTCGCAGCCTGACCCGGGTCGAAGACATCCTGGTCGCTCCGGACGCTCCGCTCAAGCCCTGCCCAGAATCCGTTCAGGCCGTCGTCCAGGAATGCGCGCAGAAAATCCGGACGGCTCGGCACCGGGGGGCGACGGTCCTGTTGATTTACGGGGCCCATCTGCTGCGCAACGGAGCGGCGCCGATTCTCGAGCAGATGATGGCGCAGGGATGGCTGACCCATCTCGCCACCAATGGGGCCGGATCCATTCACGACTGGGAATATGCCTTTCTCGGCCGTTCCACCGAGAGCGTCGAGCAAAACGTGGCGACGGGAACCTTTGGGGCCTGGGATGAAACGGGACGCTCTATTCACCTCGCGCTTCTCGCGGGCGGCTTGAAGAGGGAAGGCTACGGACGGTCCCTCGGCCGCTTCATCTGGGAAGATGGAGTGATGCTCCCGTCCACGCAATCCTTGGAGCGCGAGCTGAAGACGGATCTCTTCAGTCCCTTGACGCCCGCCCGGGCCGAGTTGCTGACCGCGATCCGCAGCCACAATCTTAAAACTGGCCGGATCCGCGCTGAGCATGCCTGGAAACACGCTTCCCTCTTTGCCCAGGCCTTCCGCCACGGAATTCCCCTCACGGTCCACCCGGGCATCGGCTACGACATCATATCGAATCATCCCATGTTCAACGGCGGAGCGATTGGGCGCGCGGCCGAGCTCGATTTTCGCCAGTTCGGCGCGGCCGTGGACGGCTTGGACGGCGGGGTCGTGCTCTCGGTCGGTTCCGCCATCATGGGACCGCAGGTCTTTGAAAAGAGCCTCAGTTGCGTCAACAACCTTCGTTTGCAGGTCGATCGCCCGATCGTGCATGATCACGCGATCTATGTCGTCGATCTTCAAGACGGCGGGCAGTGGGATTGGTCGCAAGGAGAGCCCCCCAAGACCCACCCGGCCTACTATCTGAGATTCTGCAAAAGCTTTTCCCGAATGGGCGGAAGCATGCAGTACGTCTCCTGCGACAATGTCACGTTTATCCAACATCTGCATCGACAGCTCCTTCCCGGCTAAGCCGTGAACCGAGCTCAACCCGCCTATGCATCTGCCACGCTTCCGTTCGCTCACGGCCCAATACTCCAGCCTGCGCCTGGCGGTGGTGGGAGATTTCTGCCTTGACCGTTACCTGGAGATTGACCCAGCCAAACAGGAGATCTCCATCGAAACCGGACGGCCGGTCCATAACGTGGTCCGGGTTCGAAGCCAACCCGGCGGAGCCGGCACCATCCTGAACAACTTGGTGGCGCTGGGCGTGGGCGAACTCTATCCGGTGGGTTTCTCGGGTGACGATGGCGAGGGATTCGAACTGCGCCAAGCCTTGCAGGGCCAAAATGGAGTGCGCCTGGATCATTTCCTTCAAACCGCGGAACGCCGCACTTTCACCTACTGCAAGCCGCTCGTCATCGCACCGGGCACGGCTCCGGTCGAGCTCAATCGATTGGATAGCAAAAATTGGTCGCCGACTCCCGCCACCGTCGAAGACCGGCTCATCCACGCCCTGACGGAACTGGTGGAACGGACCGATGCCTTGATTCTCCTGGATCAGGTCGAGGTGCCGAACACCGGCGTCGTCACGAACCGCCTGCTCCACGCCATCGCGGGATTCGTCCAGAGCCACCCTGACTGGCTCGTCCTGGCCGACAGCCGGCGCGGGCTCCGGGGTTATCCGCCGGTTTCCTTTAAGATGAATCATGCCGAGTTGTCCTCCCTGACCGGCGCCGGCGCCAATCTCAGCCTGGATCAACTGCGCGAAACGGCGGCGGGCCTTTCGCGGCGCCAAGGTCGGAACGTTTTCATCACGCTGGCCGAACGGGGCATGATGGCCGCGGCCCCGGATGGCCAGACCGAACATGTGTCGGCCTTGCCTCTCCGAGGCGAGATCGACATTGTCGGCGCTGGCGATTCCGTGACCGCGAATCTGGCCACCGCCCTGGCCGCCGGAGCGACGCTCCGCGAATCCGTGGAGTTGGCGAACGCCGCCGCTTCGATTGTCATTCATCAACTCGGAACCACCGGCACCGCCTCGGTTCCCCAGATCGAAAAACTTCTGACCGCTTGAAGAACGCGCCCTTCGGCGGCTTCAAGTCGTAGGACAAAAAGCTCGAACGAAGTGTCGGAGCAAGGACGCGGCTTGCTCTCGGACGCGCTGGCCCGTCGCCAGCACTTCCGCGTGGCTGACCACTCCGCCGCCCAGCCCGGCGGCCAGATTGGTGATGCAGGACAACCCGGCCACGCGCAATCCGCATTGCCGGGCCACGATCGCTTCCGGCACCGTGCTCATCCCGACCGCGTCGGCGCCCCATTTTCCGAACGCCCGAATCTCCGCGGGCGTCTCATAGCTCGGTCCGGACACCGCCAGGTAAACCCCGGCGTGAAGACGGACGCCACTGAGGCGCGCCGCCTTTTTCAGCGCCTGGTTCATCGCCCGATCATAGACCTGACTCAAATCGACGAAACTCCTTGGCTCCGCCGCGGGCTCGCCCCGCAGCGGATTCGTCCCCGTGAAGTTGAGATGATCCGTTAACTGCATGAAATCGCCCGGCCGGTAGCGGCGATTGATCCCGCCCGCGGCGTTGGTCAGGAGCAACGCCTGAGTTCCGAGCCCGGCCACGATGCGCACGGGGAAGGTCACGTCCGCCATCGACCAACCCTCGTAGTAATGGCTGCGCCCGCTCAAGACCAAGA
Organism: uncultured Verrucomicrobiota bacterium; assembly: GCA_964355375.1. Taxonomy (GTDB): domain Bacteria; phylum Verrucomicrobiota; class Verrucomicrobiia; order Limisphaerales; family SIBE01; genus CAYHFE01. The sequence continues at coordinate 5,013 of CAYHFE010000158.1, read as the reverse complement.
CCGGAACGCTCTCCAACAATCCGAAGATCAACTCCCCTTGATGCCCCGGAACCCGCGGCACCACCAACCCTGGCACTTCCGCAAACGGGATTTGGTCCAGGATCTCGACTTGGTCCAGCAGCCCGTGAAATCCGCTTCCCAGCACGATGGCGAATTCCGTGTCCAGTTTGGTCCGCCGCCGGATGGCCGCGACCGCCGTTTGCACCCGGCGTCGGGAATGATCCGGCGGGTTGCCGGCTTGATTTCTGGTCGAGCTCATCTACGCTCCCGAAAACATAAAATTGTTATGCAATTAAACAACGATGAAATCCGCCGCTACTCGCGCCATTTGATCCTCCCGGAAGTGGGGCTGGCCGGGCAAAAGAAGATCTGCTCGACCAGCGTTCTTTGCATTGGCGCCGGCGGCCTGGGGTCGCCGATTGCCATGTATCTGGCGGCGGCAGGAATTGGCAAGATCGGTCTAGTGGACTTTGACACCGTCGATTTCTCCAATCTTCAGCGCCAAATCATCCATGGCACGGAGGATGTGGGAAGACCCAAAACTGAATCCGCCAAGGATACGATTCACCGGATCAATCCCAATGTTGAAGTCGTCATTCACTCGACCCGCATCACCAGTGAGAACGCGCTGGCTCTCATCACCCCGTACGACGTGGTGGTGGATGGGACCGACAATTTCCCGACGCGCTACCTGACCAATGACGCCTGTGTGCTTTTGAAGAAGGCGAATGCTTACGGCTCGATTTTTCGGTTCGAGGGCCAGGCCAGCGTCTTTGCCCCGCACCTCGGCGGCCCGTGTTACCGCTGTCTTTACCCCGAGCCTCCGCCTCCTGGCATGGTTCCCAGTTGCGCCGAAGGGGGCGTCCTGGGCGTTTTGCCGGGCATCATCGGCTGCATCCAAGCCACGGAAATTCTGAAACTGGCCTTGGGCAAAGGCAACTCCCTGGTCGGCCGTCTCCTCCTCTTCGACGCTCTTGACATGAAATTCCGCGAAGTGAAGCTGCGCCGCGATCCGGAGTGCCCGCTTTGCGGCGAGCACCCGACCATCACCAAGCTCATCGATTACGACCAGTTCTGCGGAATCCCTTCCGAACCCGCGCAGGCCGGCCATCCCGACGAAGTCACCGTTCAGGACATGAAGCGAGCGCTCGCGGATCCCAGTCTCAATATTCGCGTCATTGACGTCCGCGAACCGGACGAACAGCAGATCGCCCACGTGGCGGGTGTCCCGCTGATTCCGCTGGCCTCCCTGCCCCAGCGCTTCACCGAGCTAGATCCAAACCAAACCCTCTACATCCACTGCAAGAGTGGCGTGCGTTCGATGAAAGCCGTGCGGTTTCTCCAAGACCGAGGATTCAAATACGTGAAGAGTGTTAAAGGCGGGATCAGCGCCTGGGCCGACGAGATCGATCCCAACGTGCCGAAGTACTGAGGACTGTTTTGAACAGAGAAGAGAAAACTCCCGTTCCAAATGCAGCAAGAGTCCTGATCTTACGGCGAGACAACACGGTAAAATCGCCACGGGTAACTCGCCGATTCGCTATCGATGAATGGCATTACCCCATTGGTCGAGACGAGATTGGTCAGGTTTTGCCAGGAGATCAAATCGGTGGAAGCCTGCACGCGATGCACCAAGCCGGCCAGGGCTTCCATGTCAAAAGTCACCGCGCCACGCCGGTTGATGATCGGACCGCGCAGAATAGCGGCCGGCGAGCTGCCGGGCAGACGTTCCAACGCGGCGACTTCGGCGGAACCAAGAGACGTGGCGTAGTTGCGGATGCGAGCCACCGAGCCCGCCGATTCCTCGCTTCCATCGTCTTTGAAGAAGCGCAGGGTGTTCGAACTGTTGATCACGCCGTAGCCGGTGGCCACATCGTTGAAAACGAGTTGCTGCACTCCATCGCAATACAGGATCGCCTGTCCTTGGGAATCACGCGTCAGGACAACTTGATGCCAGATGTTGTTGGTTAAGGAAACGGTGACACTGCTCATTCGAGGAGCGAAATATATTTTTCCGCCGTTAACGTAGAAACCCGAGTCTGACGTTCCATTCTTCACGTCGAGAATGCGGCGATAGCCAGAGACATTGTCGAATCTGAGGAGTAGGGCCACGGTGTAAACGTTGCTCGCAAGGACGGTGGTGGTGGGCTTGAGTTGCAGGCCGCTTCCTTGGGGAAATCGAAGGGTGGTCCGCCCCACCCCATCCACAAGCTCGTTGGTGAAGTAGTGACCCGAGCCGACATAAGTGAGATCCGGCGGTGTGCCCACACTGCTGCTCAGGCTGCCCTGGAATCGATAGTCGGCCGCGGTGAGGAGAGGTTGGCTGTAATTCTCGCCGAAGTTCGCGCTGATGACGCGGTTGGTCGTCATGAGCACAGAGAGCGGGTTGGTCATTCCCGAAATGCCTGTTCCGCCCCAGCCCAGGAATTGGCTGCTGCCGGCGGGCGTCGCCGTCAGTAGGACCGACGTTCCCCACGGATAACTCCCCAGCAACGGCGTCACGGTGACTTCGCCCAGGCCATTGGTGAGAACCGTGAGCCGGGCCAACATCGAGGTCGCATTGGTGGGATTGGTCCCGTCCTGAAACTCAAGTCGGTTGTTGTTGCCGTCGTTGTCGGGATCGCTGGTCGGCCCATAAGATGAATGGCTGGGCCAATAGGTGAGTTCCCACGCGTCGGGCAGACCGTCGTTGTCCTCATCATCGGTGACGAGACTGCGGCCGTTCATGGTGAAACTGAACGGTTGGATGGTGGCAGAGGTGTTGGTGATCAGCAGAAAATAGGATTCGTTTGGCACCCAGGGCCAGCTGTTACGAGAGCGCAGGTAGTAGTTCATGGTGCTATTCGCTCCGGAGCTGCGGTAATGCTGGCTGGACAGCAAGGGCACGGTGCCTTGTTCGATGTAAAACACGACGCTACTGGAGTTCGTAGCCGCACTCTTCCAGCGGGCGGCATCGGCGGGCACGTCAATCCGGTAGAGGGCGGTGCCGTGGGGCGGAAGCGGGTTGGTCACGAAGCCGCCATAGAAGGCGACGGCGTTGGTGCCTCCATAAATGCCGCCGCTGGTTGCGGAACTGACCGAGAACATGGCGTCGTTCACTGCCCGGAACCCAAGATAATAAGTGTGGCCGGGACGGAGTGGGGGCACGGTGATCGCATAGGTGCCGGCCGAATCGTATTTCGGATGAACGCCATTGTTCTTGAAGTCGGCGTTCCAGTCTCGGTAGTCCGATGCAGAAGAGCCGATCCCGGCCGGCATTGAGTCGCGGAGATAAAGCACCACGTCGCCTGACTGCTGGCTGAAGGTCACATTCCAGTTCACCGGCGCGTCCCGAGGGATCTGGACACGGTAATGGCGCCAGTCTCCACCCAACAGCGTTTGGCCGGCATAACTTCCATCATTCAGCGCCAAATCTTGAATACTCCCGGCGGCAACGCGCAGGCGGTAGCGAGCGTTTGAGTTTCCGGCGGCGTGCACCGCCAGATACCAGGTTCCCGGGGTCAACCGATTCTCATACCGGCCGTCGATGGGCACCCAGTTGCCGTACTCGGTGGTGGAGCCGGTTTGCGAACTGTCGAACAGGCTACCAGTACCGCCGTTGGAACCATGGGTCCGAGTGGGGGGCAGGTTGAAACGCAAGTAGAGGTCTGGATTGCCGCTGATGGCCTCCAGCACGGTGCGGAACAAGCCAACGTTATTGGTTGGCATGATGATCGCGTAGAACTTCATCCGCCCCTGCTCCAAATCAATGCCGTGGTCGGTCACGGTTCCCGTCTGCGGGTCCAGGATCCCTCGGCCATTCGCGTCCGTCCCGCTGTCGCCGAACTCCAAGCCGCCCAAGCCCGGCGTGGCGGTGGGTTGCCCCGGCTCAGGCATAATCCATGTCTGTTCCGGCGACAGCACGCTGCTGCTGAGCGTGAAATCAGTCGCGCCCGAACCACGAACTTCCACATACCAGGTTCCCGGAGTCAAGTAAGGTGGAACGAAGTAGGCTGAAGAAGAGGCATAAGGGGAAGTGCCGGAATTCGAATCATCCACCGGCAGCAATTCTTTTCGCACGCGGACGGACGGCGAACCATTGAGTTGCGCCAAATCGAGTCGCCAACCGACAACGGCTTGACCGTCGTTGGTCGCGGGAACGATCACCTTGAAGAAGGCCCGCTGATTATCGGCCAGCGTGCCCGAGACCGCGTTGGTCTGGCCGGTGACATTGAGATTGGCGCTGAATTTCAAATCGCTTGGAATCGGATAGCGCACTCGCAGGGTGTATCTGGCATCGGAGAAGACGCCCGAATCGGGGCGGTCATCGCTTCCTTCCGTGTCCGAGGCGTTGACGATTAGGCTATAGAGGCCGGACGTTGGATTCGCCGTCGTGATCAGATTGAAGCCAGACGCCGGCGTCGGCGAGGAAACGCCGCCGTCGTTTCCGTAAAAGTCGTGGCCGCAACAGTACGACCCATACGAGATACTGGGCAATCGGTCGCCTTTGACCAGCTTCATGATCGGGTTGCCCACCCGGTTTTCCAAGCGCGTCTCCACGCTCAGCGTTCCTGTCGGCACCGTAAATTGATACGCCTGGGCCGCTCCTCCCTCCAGGCTGTCCGACAGCACCAAATCCGTCTCTCCCACCGTCCCCAGGTTGCGGACGCCCATCGCCCCAAAACTCTCGAACGTCCAGGAACACGCCCCCGTCCCAATGCGGTCGCGGATCGCAGCATTCTGCCCCTCGCTCACCGCCGCCAGATAATAGGTGCCGGCACGGATGACGTTGGTCCCGTTCTCGGGCAGCAAAACCCATTGCTCCTTGCCCGCCTTCTGCGTCATCTGGCCACCGTAGGCGTAGGGCCTGGTGGCGTAGGGCCCGGAGTTCCACCATCCACCGATCGTCGGGACCTTCTGCCACTGCACCTGCAACAAGACATCACCCACCGACGGGCTCAGCCGCGCCTGCCAACTCGCCGTGTTCGTCGGCACCACCACCCGGTAATAGGCCGCCTCGCGCGGCAAAATATC
>CAYHFE010000157.1:0-13520 GCA_964355375.1 uncultured Verrucomicrobiota bacterium | reverse complement strand
ACTGCCAGAATCAATTCCTTTGTCTAGTCCCATTGTTTGCGAGTAAGGATGAGGGCCCTCCGGCGCTTTGGCAGGGTGCGGGGAAAGCGGCAGAGGGCTGCCGCACTCCAAAACCTGGCGGAGTTCTCCTGCTCCTCTCTCGAAGGACCGTCGCCAATAAATGTCCACTTTTTGGCAAATAATGGCGAGCTTGTGCCGGCTTTGAAACCAATGCTTCCTCACTGAAGCTTCACCCTGAGCGAGCACGGAGTTGTCGTCCGTCCCGCGCTCCCGGGAGAGAAGCCGGCGGTTCGTTGAACGCGAGTCACGAAAGGCAGCTTGGGTTCTCTTTTCTGACCGTGCCCAACGCCGCCATGGGCGGCCATCTCAAACGCACAATGCTATGAACCATTCCAAGGAAAAGCTCTCGTCGAAGTCCGTCAGCCGGCGGCGATTCATTCAAGAGAATCTCACGGCCATGCTCGCAGCCTCCGCGCTCCCGTCGATCATTCCGGCCACCGCGTTCGGCCAATCCGGCGGCGTCGCTCCCAACAGCCGCATCACGGTGGGCTGCATTGGTGTTGGGCCGCAAGGCCGGGGCGACATGGGCGGTTTCTTAGGGCAGAAAGACGCCCAGGTGGTGGCCGTCTGTGACGTGGCCAAGCGGAACCTGGAGCCGGCCTGCAATCAAGTGAATCAGCATTACCAAAACGACGCGTGCAAGACCTACGGCGATTTTCGAGAATTGCTCGCCCGCCCGGATATTGACGCGGTTCTGATCGCCACCCCGGATCATTGGCATGTCCCCGTTGCGATCGCCGCGGCCCGCGCGGGCAAGGACATGTACCTCGAGAAGCCGATGGGGCTTTCCTTCGCCGAGGACCTGCGGTTGCGCCAAGCCGTGCGGGACCACAAGCGCGTCTTTCAGTTCGGCACCCAGCAGCGGTCGGGCAAAGATTTTCGCAAGGCGTGCGAACTGGTCCGCAACGGACGCATCGGGAGTTTGAAACAAATCAATGTCTGGTGTTCGGCCAGCCGTCCCGGCGGTTCGACCCAGCCCGCGCCCGTGCCCGAGGGCCTCAACTACGATTTTTGGCTGGGACCGGCGCCGCGCCAGCCCTACACCTTCGACCGCTGCTTTGACAATGCCGGGCCCAACGCCTGGAAGACGTGGTGGTTCAATTACGACTACGCGCTGGGCTTCATTGCCGGGTGGGGCGTCCATCCGCTGGACATCGCCTATTGGGGGCATCCGGCCATGATGAAGAAACCGTTCGAGCTCGAAGGGAAAGCGGTTATCCCGACGCAAGGCGCCTGCAACACGGCGGTGGCATGGCAGGTTGATTTCACCTTGGGCGATGGCGTCGGCATGAAATTCAAAGGCGTGCGCAATGGCCATGATCAGGTCAGCGAGATGAACGACGTCGGACCTTGGCTGCAGCGCTACGGCCAGTCTTCGGATCATGGAACGGCTTTTGAAGGCGCCGACGGCTGGGTCATGGTTTCACGAGGCGCTCTCCGGACTTTTCCGGAAAAGCTGGCGGAGGAACGGTTTGGACCGAACGAAATCCATTTGCCACAAAGCTCGAATCACGTCCGCAATTTCCTGGATTCCGTCCGCAGCCGGGCCAAGACCATCTGTCCGATCGACGAATCGGTGGACGCGGATCTCCTCTGTCATGTGAGCGACATCGCGACGCGCCTGCCACGGAAGCTGAAATGGGATCCCGCGGCGGAGCGCTTTCTGAACGACGACGAAGCGAACCGCAAACTGGAACTGCGCCCGGTCCGAGAACCCTGGAATCTTTCCTGAAAGGAGCACCGATATGATTCACTCGATTCACACCAGTCGGCGAGGTTTTCTCAAAACATCCATCGTGGGCGGAGTGGCCGCGTTGGCCCTGCCAAGCTGGCGGAGCTCAGCTCAAGTCGCGTCCGCGCCATCGGCTCCGGCGGGTGGCGGCGGCACCCGCAGCCGCGTGGCTTTGACCACGGGCCGCGATCGCGCGGATAACACGTTCCGAGCGCTCAAGACGTTTCAGGATGAAATCCGGCAGGCCATCGGGAATCGCCGGGTCATCATCAAGCCGAACAATGTGTCCATCGACACTCAGCTCGCCGCGACTCATGTCGAATCGCTGGAAGGCATCCTGGAATTCCTCAAATCCATCGGCAAATTGGAGAACGCCGTCATCGCGGAATCGGCGGCCAATGGGCCGACCCTGGATGGCTTTGACAACTTCCGCTACACGCGGCTCCAGGCCAAGTACCCGATCAAGTTGATCGACCTCGACCAGGACGAGGTGGAGCTGGTCCATTTCTTCGACGAAAGGGATTTTCGCCCGCACGCCGCGCGCATGTCGCGCATGCTCCTGGATTCGCGGAATTTTATTATTTCTGCGGCCAAGATGAAAACCCACGACCGCGTGGTCGCCACGCTCTCGCTGAAAAACATCATCGTCGGAGCTCCGATCAAAGACCGCGGGTTTCGTTGGGGGCCGGGCGGCAAGGCCGGCGCGAAGACCGACAAGCCGATCACCCATGGGAGCGGCTTCCGCGGGATCAACTACAATCTGTTTGCCCTGGCGCCCCGTTTGCATCCGCATTTGGCGGTGATCGACGGCTTTGATGGGATGCAAGGCAACGGACCAGTCAGCGGCACAGCGGTGGATCACCGGGTTTGCGTGGCCGGTCTGGATTGGCTGGCTGCCGATCGGACCGCGGTGGAGCTGATGGGGATCGAATACAGCAAGGTCGGGTATTTGAACTTCTGCGCTCAAGCCGGTTTGGGCCAAGGTGACTTGAGCCAGATCGAAGTTGTCGGCGAGCCCATCGCCCCGCACATCAAGCCTTACAAGCTCTCCGACAATATCGAGAAGCAGTTGATCTGGATGAAGCCCGTTCAGCCCTCGTGATCCGAACCGCGCAGCGCGTCAAGCAGTCGAACCTTGGGTATTCATCGAGGGCTCCGGACATTCACCACCAGTCTTATGATCAAACACATCATCCTGCCGATCACCCTTGCCTGCGCTGCCTTCACTGTTTTGGCCGGTGGAGTCGCCGGCGAGACGAGAGAAGACGGGCAATTCCGTTGGGGCGGGGCCTCCAATCCCAACATGGTGGCCGACGCCCGGGATCTGCCAGCCGATCCGGGTAACACGGAGCCGTTGTGGGAATTGAAGCTCGGTTCACACACGTATTCCATCCCCACCCTTGACCGAGGCCGGATTTACCTCGGGGCCAATGACGCGGGAATGGATCGGCCGGGTTTGAAGCCCACGGGCGGAGGAGTTTTGATGTGCGTCGATCAGGCCACAGGCGGCTTGATCTGGCGGCTGCCCAGTCCGCGGTACTTCCCGGGAGTCACGCCGCCCTATCACTTCGACCAGTGGAATTGTGGCATTTGCTCCGGGCCCGTGGTGGACGGAGATCGGGTTTACGTCGTGGGCAGCCGCGGCGAAATCCTCTGCCTGGATCGCGAGGGCCAGGCCAACGGCAATGACGGCCCTTTCCAGGATGAACTCACCTACATGGGGATGACCAACGCGCCGGGAGCCAAGCTGGAGCCGACGGACGGCGACATCATTTGGCGTTACAACCTCATCACTGAACTGGGAGTGATTCTTCATGACGTTTGCGGCAGCACGCTTCTCGTCCACGGCGATCTCCTTTACGCCTGCACCTCCAACGGCATCGATGACCGGCACGACAAGATTCCCAAGCCGGACCTGCCGAGCCTGGTCGTTCTCGACAAGAAAACGGGCCGGTTGGTGGCCCAAGACGACGAGAAAATCGGGCGGCGCTTGCTCCACTGCAATTGGTCGTCGCCCGCGCCGGCGCTGGGCCACGGCAAGCCGCTGATCTTGTTCGGGGGCGGCGACGGCATCCTCTATGCCTTCGAACCGCCAACGCCAGCCCGAGACGCGACCGTCCAAACTCTCAGAAAGGTCTGGTCCTATGACTGCAATCCTCCGGATTTCCGGAGGCGCGACAGTCAACCGGTTCCGTATTCCAAGGCCGGTAAGAACAGCCCGGACGGCCCGAGCGAAATCATCGGAACGCCCGTGTTTCACAACGGGCGCATCTACGTGGCGCTCGGCCAAAGTCCCGTTCATGGCAACGGACGAGGTTGCCTCTCCTGCATCGATGCCGCCAGCGGAACAAAAGTATGGGCTTCGGAATTGGTCGAGCGCTCGATGGCCACGCCATCCATCGCCGACGGTCTCCTTTACTTGCCCGATAACACCGGCAACCTGCATTGCTTCGATGCCGGGACGGGCGAGCGGTATTGGGTCCACCCGTTAGGTGCCAAGACCTGGTCCGCGTCATCCCTGGTGGCCGATGGGAAGGTCTATGTTGGGACCGAGGCAGGTCTTCTCTGGGTCCTGAAAACGGGCAAAGAGCTGCAGGTCCTCTCCAAGACTCGGCTCAAAACCAACCCGATCACTCTGGCGGCAGCCCACGGTGTGCTCTACATCCCGACCCAGCGAAGCCTGCTCGCCATTCCGGGAAAGCCGGGGCCGCGGCGCGCCTCCAGTGGGAAGGAGTAGCCGGTCTTTCGAACCGGTTGGAGAAGACCCGAAAGGCGCGCGAGTCGGAGGCGAAGGTCAAACGAAAACCGTCAGCCGACCCCGCCGCGCGCCATCCCGGGGCTCGTTCATCGCCCCAGCAGTTCTCATTTTGACAAGTATGTAGTCCCGGCTTCAGCCGGTCGCCACGTGAAAACCGGCTGAAGCCGGGACTACATGCGTGGAACGGACGGTGTCCTGAGTCAAAATGAGAACCGCTGTCATCGCCCAAGACAAACTTGTCATCGCTGGACGCCGCCCTATTTTATTCGGATGGACATTGCCGAGAACTTGAAATCGGTCCAGGCCCGAATCGAGGCCGCCTGTTGGAAAGCCGGGCGAGCGCCGGAGACCGTCACCCTCGTGACCGTGAGCAAGTCGCAGCCGCCGGAAGTCATCCGGGAGGCGGCGAATCTGGGGTTGACGTTGTTCGGCGAGAATCGGGTTCAGGAAGCCAAGGCCAAGATCGGCCGATGTCCCGGAAAACTGCGCTGGCATATGACCGGTCACTTGCAGTCGAACAAATGCCGGGACGCGGTGCATTTCTTCGAGATGATCCAAAGCGTGGACAGCCTTGAACTGGCGCGTGAAATAAACCACTGGGCTGAGAAATCGGCCAAAACAATGCCGATCCTCCTCGAGGTCAATGTGGCTGGGGAAAGCACCAAGTTTGGCCTCAGGCCGGACCAACTACTGGCGGATTTGATGAACTTCAACGCCCTGCGTCGAATCGAGATTCACGGCTTGATGACGATCGCTCCCTGGACGCCGGACCCGGAGAAAACCCGGCCCATCTTTCGCCAACTGCGCGAACTGAAAACGCGATGCGAAGAAACGCTCGGCGCTCCCCTGCCCCACCTGAGCATGGGCATGACCGGCGACTTCGAAATCGCCATTGCCGAAGGAGCCACCATGGTTCGCATCGGCACCGCCATCTTTGGCGCGCGCGCGCCAGTTCAAAAGCCGGCCTCTCCAAATCCGACCGACGACACCCCACCGTCTGCCACGTCATCGGCCCCCGCCCTTTGATTTTTTCGTCGCGCCGCGCCGTGGTCGCCTTTAGTCTTGGCCCGTGACCGCTGACACATTTAACCAGGAAATGGCCGAGGCGTTGAAGAGCTTCGACAAGTATGTGGTTTGTCTGGACAAGACGCCCGAGCAATGCGAGGCCTCGTTGCGCTCTCTAATGGAAAAAGCCATTAACGCCTACCTCACCCGAGCTCCGAACTTCCGCCACGGCATTGCCCTCGACAAGCAGGTGACGATCATTCTCAGCCAGGCGGAGGGGGATCGTCCCCTCTGCGGCATCTACTTCAATCTCTACACGCCCTACCACAAAAAACCGTCGCCACAAAAGGAAACGGTCTAGCGCTCGACGGACTCGCCGGCCACCCCGTCACTGTCTCACCGGATCGGCCCCGGGTGACGACAAACCTGCCGACGACGCCAACCGACCCAGGATCTCGGGAAGCACTGTCGTCCGCGCCAGTTCGAGATCGTAGGGGAAATCGATTTCCGTCCAGGGCAGCCCGGTGACGTCTTCCAAGTCGAATCGGCCCGCGCGCACCAGCGTCCGCACCACCTCGTCGTAAGAATCCAATCGGCGTCCCTCGCCAAGGCGATTCTCCACGTCTTCGACCAGCAACGCGACATCCGCGGATTGGAGCTTGAAAAAGCCCACGGATTCCCCGACGCGATCCGCCAGGCCGGCCCATTTTTTCAGAAATTCAAAAGGACGTCCGTCGCGCACCGGCACGAGCACAGGATCATCATCGATCGTCTGATACTCAAAATCGACGAGCAAGACGGTGGGATGAGGCGACCGCACCAGGCGCTGGAGCAGTTCCCGATCGTAGAGCACATCGCCGTCCATCAAGAGCACGGATTCCCGGACCTTCTCCAGAACCGGGAGCGAGGAGGACACACTCAAGACGCTGCCTTCCTCGAACTTCTCGTTGAAGATCTCGTGCAACGCCGTCGGGTAGCGGGATTGAAGTTCGCCCAGGTGCGCCGCCACCTGTTCCCGCAAATAGCCGGTGACGACGTAAACCCGCTCGATTCCGAGGGCGGCAAGATGGTGAACATGCCACTCGAGCAAGGTTCGTTCCCCCACCTTCAACAAGATCTTGTGGGTCTGCTTGAAAGCCGGGCCCATGCGAGTCGAACGTCCCGCGCAGTAGATGATCGCGTCCATGATTGAATGGGTCAGAGGAGTTGGGTCGAGGATTGGTCTTCGCGAAAAGAAGCTTGAAACTTTCGCCAGCCGGAGCGGCCTTTTTCTTCGAGGGCGAGCAACCCCCAGCCGGCCAGCGCATAGAGAAGCTCGCGGGATCGTCGAAACACGGCATACGAAACACACAGATCGCCGGACAAGCCGAGGGATCGCCCGGCCAGGAGCACTCCAGATTCCTGAATGCCGGCACTTCCCGGGACGAACCAGCCCAGCGCTTTGGCCATCCCGGTACAGGCCTCCACCACGAGCGCGTGCCGCCATGAGATCGGAGTGCCCGACAGCCAGGCAAAGACGAAAAGCTCGATCGTGTCGCACAACCAGCCGGCGAAGTAGAGTGCCGCACACCCGAGGAAACGGGGCCGATGGCTGGAATAAAACTCCCGCATGACCTGGTCGCTCTGCGTCATGGTCGGGCGCAGTCGAGTCAGCCAACCGGGCTGAAGGCGAAAGAATCGCGCCACGGCCATGAGCGAACGGAATAATCCGCGGCGTTGCAGCCAGAAAAAAAAGCCCAGGGCGGCCGCGCCGGCCAACCCCACCAGCCCGAGGGCCGACCGAAAGTCAGCCCCGGAAGGCGTCATCGTCACAAAAAAGGAAGCCGCGATGGAGACGAAAAGTATTTGTGCGGCCGTTTGCGCTGTTTTGGAAATCACCACGCTCGCGGTGGCCGCCTCCACCGGCGCGTGATGTTTTCGGAGCAGGTAAACCTTGACCACTTCTCCCCCCACATAGGCCGACGGGATGAGATTGCTCACGGCTTCCCCGGCCCATCGAATCCGGAACAACCGGCCAAAAGACAGGGGAGGCCGCACGGCAAAGGCCAGCCGCCAAGCCGCGGTGTCCACCACATAAACCAGCGCATAGGGCAGCAGAACCAACGGGAGAAACCAACCGATCCGCCCGAAGACGTCGCCCGCCCCTCGGAGTCCCACCCCCGCGGCATACCAAACGAACAACGACAACCCGGCTAGAGCCAGGAGGATTCGCAGGCGCGTTCTCATGCCGGACGACGTCGCGACTGGCCGGCCCCGATCTGGAGGGTCAATGCGGTCAACCAGAACAGATGGCTGCCAATGGCCGCCATCCACAGAAACCACTCCAAACGTTCGACCGCGGCCAAGACCAGCACCACCACCGAGAAATCGCGATTGGTCGTCGCATCGATCAACCGCTGCAATCGCGTGTCTTCCCGGGCCGCCTGACCCAGGCCACGAATCACCACTCCGAAGGCAAGCAAAGCCCCGGCGATCGCACTCAATCCCAGCCAGCCGACCGGTGAGTCGCTCCCCGCTCGCGCCAAGCCTAACGCCACCCCGGCGAAGATGGCCGCATGGACCACCTGGTCGCCCACGATATCCAGCCATTTCCCGAACGCCGACTCTTTGAAAACCGCCCGCGCCACATCGCCATCCACACAGTCCACAACGGCGGACAATTGAAACAACAAGGCCCCCCAAACGGCGAACGCGAACTCGCCCCAAGCCAAACATGCCGCCGCGGCCAAGCCGATCACAATCGAGGTCAACGACACCGCGTTGGGCGTAATCGGCGTGTGAATGAGCCATCGAGACAACGGCCGGCCGCAGGGTCGGTTGAAATGCCGATCCACCCAACCGTCGGAGGAACTCGTCAACGAAGCCCAAAGTAACCGCTCCGCCGCGTCCGCGTCCGCGTCCGAAGAAATCGGCGCCGAAGCCCCGCGCACGACAATCTCCGGCAGACTGTCGAAATCCGGATTCTCGCCCTCCGGCCATTCCCCCAACCATCCCGTCGGCAGAGGACGTCGGTCCGACGCGACCAATCTTCCGCCACCGGCGAAAAGGAGCCGCAGGTCAGCCGGCTGAACGAGTTGCGCCGTGGTCATGACCAAGACCGGTCCCGGACAAGCCGGCGGCGCCGTCGCCACCTCGAACGGAATGCCCCAGGCGCGGGCCCGGGCATGATCCGGCAGGGGTGTGGCTCCGACGATCGTGATGGCGTCGCAGCCGGCCCGGTGCGCCGCGACGATCAATCGATCGAGCAGCGTCAGGGCGGCGAGGCGACGCCCCGCGGTGGCTGGATCACAAAGGATGACGGTCGGACGGCGGGGCGGGCCGTTCCGGCGAAAAGCTTCACTGGTTTGTGACATGTCCGTAACGCAAATCGGAAATCAAGGTCCGGCCGGCGGCCGCCGCATTCACGATGCGGGCAATATCTCTTTGATGCTCGGTGAAAGTCGAATACAAATTGCTCCAATGGAAGCCAACCCGAGAATTCAACGTCGGCCAATCTTGAGGGTTTTTCACGAGCCAGATTTGCCTTGATCAAATCCTCGAAATCATCCAGACACGCGCATGACAAAGCACTTTCTGACTTTTCTTTTAATTGCCGCCCTGGGCTCAGCGGCGGCTCTGGCGCAAGATAAGACCCCCCCGCTGGCCTCGGTGAAAGTCCAGAGTCTTGATGCTCTGACCAGCGCCGCCCGGCGCCTCGCCACAGAGCTTGGCGCCGGAAACGAATGGAACCCCGAAACGGAGCTGGCCACCGCCCTCGGCAGCCCCAAACTGGTCGGAGTGGATCGCAAGAAATCGTGGCGACTGTCGCTCGCGCTTTCGGGTCCCGGGGGTTCGCCCCTGATCGTCCTCTACGTGCCGGTAACCGACTTCGAGGGGTTCAAGAATGGCCTTTTGGATTCGAGCCCACTCCGCGGCATGGGGAGCAAGAATGAACTCTTGAAAACCGGCGACTACGCGGCGGTGGTGTTTCGCCAAGGCCAGGCGGGGGAATCGTCCGCCGCGCAGAAACAGGCTCTCGGAGCTGGGGTACCCACCCCGACGGCGGGAGCGCATCTCCTCGAGATCTCCCTCCAACCGGACGAAGCGGCCCGTCAGCAGGCGCTGGGGCTCCTGGGCATCGGGCGCATGGGCCTGATTCAAGCCTTGGCTGGACAGAAGAAGACGGACGGGATGCCCTTTAATCCTGCGGCGCTCACCGAGATTATGGGGTGGTACATGGACGGAATCGAAACCCTGGTGCGTGGACTCGATCGGTTCGAAGTGCAGGCCGATTTGGGAGAACGTTCGATCATTTTAGGCGAGAATATCACCGCGCTTAAGGATTCCGACCTCTCCCGGTGGTTCAAGCCAACGGAAACCGGGCTGGCGGATTTGCCCACTCTCCTCGATCCCGCGACCAGCATATCTTTCGCGGCCGCCATCGGCCCAAAACCGGCCTTCATGCCCGCGCTCAAGAAAATCGTCCGTCTCAGCTTCCAAATGCAGAACCAGGAGATCGATGAGAAGATGGCCGGACAAATCGATCAAATGCTCGATACGCTCGCGCCAATGCGGTTTGCCGGGTCCGTGGATTGGGCGAAAAGCCTGTCGATGGCGGGTGTCTATGAGTTTCCCGGCATCGGCGCGAAAAAGGCCTACGACTCCTTCAAGAAGTTTTTTACCGACGCCATGCCGGCGATGACCGGCACGAACAAGGCCTATTCGTCCGTCGTTTTCAAGGAGGCGGCGAGAAAGATTGGCGATGTTCCGGTTGATCGATTCTCCATGACCTTCAACCTGGACGCCCCCATAATGAAAATGCCCGGGCAACGCGAAGCGCTCGAGGCCATGTGGGGTAACGGCAAGATGGAAATCGAATACGCCATCAAGGGCGATCGCCTTTACTTCGCGAATCCGGAAAAGATGGCCGATGTGCTCAATGCGTCACCGCGGTCGGCGACCAAAGATGAGATGACGGCCACACCCGAAACCGCCGTGGTGGGCCGGGCCAACATTTTGGTGCTCGTCAAGCAGATGATGGCCATCAATCCGATGATTCCCGCCGCGCTCAAGGAAAACGCGGCCCGCCTCAACACCCAAGGGGGCGACGTTCGATTCCGCGTCAATCTGGATGGGCGACTGAGTGCCCGGGCGGATTTTCCGCTGACGCTGCTGCAAGCCATTCGACAATTTCACGAAGCCAGTCGATAGCAATTCAGGTTTTGAGTAACCACATCCACCTATGCGAATTCTCAACCCTGTCGTTTTCCTGGCCCTGGCCCTTTTCGCGCCCTGCGCCCAGAGCGCCGAACCGGCTCCCGGAAAACAAGTCGAACAAAGCCTCAAAGTAGGCGAGAAATCGATTCCCTATCTTTTCTACCTGCCGAAGGATTACGCGTCGAAGGACGCCAAATGGCCGGTGCTCCTCTTTTTGCACGGCCGGGGCGAGAGCGACGGCCCGCTCAGCGTCGTCGCCAAGTGGGGTCCGCCCCGGTTGATCGAACGCGGCGAAAGCTTCCCTTACATCATGGTTTCGCCGCAATGTCCACGCGCCGAATCCTGGGCGCAACCGGGACAGCAAGAGCTCATTCTGGCATTGCTCGATCACGTCTCCAAGCAATACAAGGTGGACCCAGACCGGATCTATCTGACCGGCTTGAGCATGGGTGGCTTCGGCTCCTGGAAACTCGCCGCCGATCATTCCGAACGCTTCGCGGCGATCGCGCCCATCTGCGGCGGCGGCAAACCGGAGGACGCCCCGAAACTGAAGGGACTGCCGATCTGGGTATTTCACGGCACGGAGGACAAGGCGGTGCCCCTGCAACATTCGGTCGAGATGGTGGACGCCCTCAAGGCCGCGGGAAACACCTCCATCCGCTTCACGACCTTGGAGCACATCGGCCACAACAGTTGGGAAGCGGCCTACGCCACGCCCGAACTTTATCAGTGGCTCGACAAACAAGCCGCGTCCAAAAACCGGGCTCAGCCCAAGTAGAGTCGGTTGACCGCGATGGCGCCCTGGTCAGCACAACAACTCTGAATCGCCAAGCCGCGCGGATAAAGGTGCGCTCCCGCCGTGCGAGTCGAAGTGACGAGACTCTGATTGCCGAAGCCGCGTCGGTCGGCGATGAGAAAGGAAAGCCTCCTGACGCCGCCCAGAGACTCCCCTGGTTCAAATCATGCCGGTCTCGTCAACTCCCAGCCTTTTCGATAGTCGCGACCGAGATACTTGTTCGCTTCCGGCAGGTTCGTCACTTTTGCGCTGGCGGCGTCGAAGACGAGTCTCTTGCCCCCGAGACGCAACGAAACCGAGCCCAGGTTGAAGGCGTCGGAGATCGGTCCCGCCAGTAAGAAGTCTCCGTGGGTGGGTTTTCCGCCTTTGAAAGCCGCCACCCATGTGGCGTCACTGCGGCGAGAACCCTGACCGCGCTGGCTTGGAGCCAGCTCCGGCAGATTCTTCGCCGTCCGATACTCGCGCATTTTTTTCTCGGGAATGATCCGGGCATTCTCCCCGCGAAAGCCGGCCAGGATCTTGCCTTGGTCGCCGACAAACATCATTCCTTCCGCTTCGAGTTCTTTGTTGTCCGCTGCCAACTCCTCCGGGGTCGGCGGCTTGATCGAGCCATCGGACCAAAACAGATTCAAGGCCGGTCGGCCGGCTTTGGCCGCAAACTTGAAGCGAATCGTGCAGGCCGCGGGAAACGAATAGTCATTGCGGAGCGTGACCGCGACATTGCCCCGCAATTGGCAGGCGTGGCTTGGGCACGACTCGACCGCGATCGGCGCATCGAGGTCGAACTCCCGGAAGACCGGCCAGAGGCTGTAATGCCCCATGTCGGCGAGCGATCCTCCGCCGAATTCATACCACCCCCGGAAAACCGCGTGGGTGTAATGCGGATGATACGGCCGATCCACCGAGGGCCCCAGCCACAGCGGCCAGTCAAAGCCCTCCGGAATGGGCGGTGTCTCCGTTGGGATGGTCGGATATTGCGGCCACATCGGACGGTTCGACCAATTAGGCACTTCGCGCAATGTTCCGATAGCGCCATCATCGATCCAGGCCTTGATCGCCCGAATCGAGGCTCCGTCGCTCGCGGGCAAGAAGTGGGTGGCGACCCTGGTCCGGCGGGCGGTCTCAACCACCCAACGCGCTTCCTGCAACCGATTGGCGAGAGGCTTGTGCATCAAGACGTGCTTGCCCTTCTTCATGGCGGCGAGGGCCACCGTCGCATGCAAATGATCCGGGGTCATGATCTTGACCGCGTTGACATCGCGCTCCTTTTCGAGCAGTTCCCGAAAATCCGCGTAAGAGGCGCACCCCTTGAATTTCTCGGCCGCCCTCTGTTTGGCGTAAACCGTTTCGACGATTTCTTTGGCGACGTCCCGGCCTCCCGGAATGCCCGGCGCATTCTTTCGCCAATCCGGTTGGCCGAGCGCGGCGGCGATCGAGGCGCGCATGCCGTCTTTCGACCAATCCACGTAATCGTGTCCATCCTTGACGGGATCGCACACCGCGACGATCTGGACTTCTGGCATCGCCAGCATCCCGAGCATTTCCCGGATGCCCTGGGTTCCGCAACCGATGTAGGCCAGGGTGATCTTCTCGCTGGGAGCGACAAACCCGGCCCCGCCGAGAACCGATCGCGGCACGATGGTGAAGGCGGCGGCGGCGCCTCCGGCCTGAATGAACCGGCGTCTGGAATAAACCGGCGATGATGGTTGCGGCGTGCGATGCTGTCTTCTTGATGGTGTGGAAGCGTCTGTTTTCATAGACAAGGGAATCTCTCGATCTTTGGACGAACGGTTGATGCCTAACGTGTAACTTCTTTCCCGACGCACTACAAGCCAACACTCGAACCCGCTCACGGCCTGCTCTCGGGCTCTCCATGAACCTGGGTGGGGTGAGACTCCGTCGAACCCTGATTGTCCTATCGGTCCATATTCCAGGGCTCGACGGAGTCTCGCCCCACCGTTGGATGGGTTCAT
>CAYHFE010000156.1:0-13540 GCA_964355375.1 uncultured Verrucomicrobiota bacterium | reverse complement strand
GAAATGAGAACTGCTGACGAAAACAGTACTCGCGCGACGGCCGAATTATTATACAAATTCCGCGATGCCAATGTCTATCAGTTGAAACGTGAGCGATAGGATCCAGAAAGATTTCGGCTGGTGTGAGCGGCTCTACGAAGCGAAAGGAGCCGAGTTGATCCTTTATGGCCGAGCCTTGGGGCTGAGTCATAACGAAGCGGAAGACGTTCTGCAAGAAACCTTTGTTGCGCTCATGCAGAGGGAATCCCCGCCGGACCAGCCAGAGAACTACACGATTCGCTGCTTCCGGAACCGAGCTTTGAATTATCGGCGAGGGCTTTGGCGGAGGATCTTGCGGGAGCTGGAATCCTCGCGCTGGTTCGAGCCGGCGGAAGCGGAATCGGACGAAGAGAGGGCGGCCATGACCGGCCTGGCTCGATTGCCCTCGGATCAGAGAGAAGTGATCGTCCTGAAGATTTGGCATGATTACACATTCGAGGCGATCGGCGAACTCCTGCAAATCTCCCCCAACACCGCCGCCGGTCGCTACCGCTACGGGCTGCGCAAATTGCAGGTCTGCCTGAAAGGAAAGAACTATGAACGATTCGAATCTCTGGGAAAGCCTTTTGCGCTCCTGGACACCGCGCCACCCTTCGGCGAGACTTAGAAAACGCCTCTTCCCGGCTTCCGCCGCCGAGCCCGATCATGCCGTCGCCGCTCTGAACCATCGGTGGCACTGGCTCGCCCCGGCCCTCGCCTGCTTGATGCTCATGAGCATCACCTTCAACAGCCGAACCGATCGCATGGCCTATCTGGCCACCGCCGACACCAACCATCTGCTGGGTTCGTTCATCACGAATCGGATCCCACCCGCTTACCTGATGGCCGATTTCCACAGCGACCGCAACGGCCCGCATGGGAACACTTTTGAATGGACAAACGAGCGCCAGATCAATTCAAGTATGGGCTCTTTTCCGCTGACGAAAACGAACAGTCTAATCCACTAACGAATGAACGGTGACACCGCCAAGCCGGCCGAGGCTAAAACAAAATCATCCCCTGCCCCCGCCGGCCCGATCAAAATTCCGGGTCTTCCTCCTCCGCTCTATCGCAAGCTGGATTGGGTCACGTGCGCGGTCACCACGCTGCTCGTTTTCATCGGGTATTATCTGACGCTGGCTCCCGATCTGACCCTGGAGGACTCTGGCGAGCTGGCGGTGGGGTCGTTTTACGCCGGCGTCCCGCATCCGCCGGGGTATCCGGTTTGGACGATTTACACTTGGCTGTTCACCCTGATCCCGATCGCGAATGTCGCTTGGAGAGTCGCCCTTTCCTCGGCGGTGGCCGGCGCGCTGGCCTGCGGTTTGCTCGCGTTGATGGTTTCGCGCGGCGGCAGCCTCATGCTCGAATCGATCGCCGACCTCAAGAACATCGAGCGGCGTTGGGAGAGTGCGTTGTGTGTCATTTCGGGGTTCGTGGCCGGCATGCTTCTCGGCTTCAACGGTTTCATGTGGAGTCAAGCGGTCATCGTCGAGGTCTATACCCTGAGCGTGCTTTCGTTGATGGGGGTGCTCTGCTGTCTTTTCCGCTGGATCTATGCGCCGGACCAGCGGCGTTACCTCTACTGGGCCATGTTCTGGTTTGGCATTTGCATAACCAATCACCAAACGTTGATCGTCGCCGCCATGGGCATCGAAGTGGCGGTCCTGGCGGCTCAGCCCAAGCTTGGACGGGACATGTTCATCGGCAACAGCGTCCTGTATCTGGCGGGCTTGGCCCTCAAAGCCGGCGGGATTCTGACCGCCTTCGATACCAACCCGCCGCTCTTCATCATCTATAATCTGGTCGGTCTAGGCTCCATCGCCGTCGCGACAGTTTCCACCTTCAAGACGGGCCGCGCCCTGACGGAATGGAAGCCAGTCTTCATTATGCTCGCGCTGTGGATTTTGGGGGCCTTGTTCTACTTCTACATGCCGCTCGCCTCCATGACCAATCCGCCGATGAACTGGGGTTACCCCAGGACGGTCGAAGGCTTCAAACACGCCTTGACCCGTGGTCAGTACGAGCAGACCAATCCGACGAGCGATCCAGTCCGGTTCGCCAGTCAGCTCTGGATGTACGCCGAGGGCGCGATCGATGAATTCAGCTTGGTATATCTGCTCCTCGCCCTGATTCCCTTCTTTTTCTACCGCCGCATGCAGAAGCGCGAGCAAGCCTGGTTTATCGGGTTGGCGGCGATCTGGCTCTGCCTCGCCATCCTGTTGCTGGTGCTCCTGAATCCCAACACCGAGAAGCAAAGCCGGGAGCAATCGAGGGTCTTCTTCACCGCCTCCCATGTCCTGGTCTCCGTTGGGATCGGATATGGCATCACCTTGCTTGGCGGCTTGCTCGCCACGCAGTATCAACGCTTCCGCTCGTTGTTTCTCTGGGGTGCGGCCGCGGCCTCGGGACTCGAGCTCTATTACCTTTTTGACACGTTTTCCCGGACCCAATTGCCCACCGTCCGGTATGCGGCGGTGGTCGGACTGGCGGTGCCCGCGCTCTTCACGCTGACGATTCTTTTGTCGCGGACCCGGGCGATCATGCCGGTGCTTTTGGGGTTATTCGCCATCGTCCCGACGCGCTCGATGTTCGCGCAGTGGTCGGACAACGAGCAGCGCGGGCATCTCTTCGGCTACTGGTTCGGCCACGACATGTTCACCCCGCCCTTCGCGGGTCCCGACGGCCAGCTCAGTTACGACCGCAAGACGCGGGAGGACTTGCTGAAGAAGCCGGACGGCAAGCTCATTTACCCGGAGATGACCCGGGACGCGGTGGTTTTTGGCGGAACCGACCCGGGCCGGTTCAATCCGACTTACATGATTTTCTGCGAGAGCTTCATTCCCCCCAAGAACAAGCCGCATGATCCATCCTTTGACCGGCGCGACGCCTATCTGATCACGCAAAACGCCCTCGCCGACAAGACGTATCTCGATTACATCCGCGCCCACTACAACCGCAGCGCGGAGGTGGATCCCTACTTCTTCTCCGAATTGGTCCGAACGGAGAAGGAACGCGAATTGAATCGCACCAATCTGCTGGCCCGGGCCATGCTCCCGCTGGACCGATTCTTCACCGATCTCGGGGCGAGAATCGAGAAGAGCCGCCGAGACGAGGGCGTCTATCCGAAACGGGAGATCCTGACTCCCTCGAACGACGATTCACAAAAGGCATTCCAGGAGTACATCGGCGAGGCGGCCCGCCGCCTGCAGCACGACCGCGATTTTCCGAATGAACCCAAGCAGGTGAAGCCGGGCGAAGGCGTCACCTTCACGAAAGATGGACGAGTTCAAGTGAGCGGCCAGGTCGCGGTCATGGCCATCAATGCCCTTCTCGCCAAAGTCATTTTTGACAAGAATCCCGACCATGAGTTCTTCATCGAAGAGAGCTTTCCGCTCGATTGGATGTTTCCGTATCTGACACCGTTTGGGATCATCATGAAGATCAACCGGCAGCCCCTGCCGGAGATCACCGCCGATATGGTGCAACGGGACCACGAATTCTGGAGCAAATACTCGGAGCGCCTGATCGGGAACTGGATCACCTATGATACGAGCATCAAGGAGATCTGCGACTTCGCCAAACGCACGTTCCTGCGGCACGACTTCACCGGATTTAAAGGGGACCCCAAATTCGTCCGCGATGATTTTGCGCAGAAGGCCTTCTCCAAGCTGCGGAGCGCGATTGGTTGGATTTACGGATGGCGCGTCAGCTACGAGTGTCCGCCGGAACACCGGCCCAAGACTCCGGCGGAACAACTGCGGGTGACGAAGGAAGCGGAATTCGCCCTCAAGCAATCTTACGCCTACTGTCCGTTCAGTCCGGAAGCGCTGCACAAACTCGTCACGCTCCTCCTGAACGCGCAGCGGGTGGATGAAGCGAAACTCGTGGCCGAGACCAGCCTCGAGTTCGACCCGGGCAATCCCATCTTCCAGAGCTATGCCAACCAACTTCGCTCCATCAGCGGCAACCGCGGGCAACTGGAACAGGCACAGAATCAATTCGCGCAAATGGAGCAACAGTTCCGGGACAGCCCGACCAACCTCCAGCTCGGCATGCAGCTCGCCTCGACTTACATGCAGATTCAACGCGGGGAGGCGGCCATTCCGATCCTCGACCAAATCAGCAAGAGTCCCCTGGCCGATCTGCAAACCCTGCTCAACGTGGCCCAGTCCTACGCGCAGCTTGGACAGAAAGCCCAGATGGACCTCCTGGTCGCGCGACTGAAGAAAATGCTCGAACCAATGCGTCAACAGTACAACGCCGATTCGAACAATATCCAACTCGCCTTCCAACTGGCTTCAGCCTACCTCGCCACGCAACAGACCAATCAGGCCTTGGAACTGGTCGATGAACTCGTGGCCCGACCTCCGAGCACCAACGCCAGCGTGTCGGGCAGCACCTTTCTCTCCGCCTCTCAGATCTACCATCAGTTGCAAAATTGGCCAAAATTGGAGGTCGCCCTGCGCAATCTGGCCGCCATCATGCCGACCAATCCCGAAGCCTGGTATGACCTGGCGGGCGTCCAAGTCATGATCGGCAAACTGCCGGAAGCCACGGTCTCGCTCCAGAAAGCCATTCAGGTGGGTCAAGCGCGCCTCGCCACCCAGCCAACGGCACGCGACCTGCGAGCCGAAGCCGCCAAAGACCCGCGCTTCGCACCGCTCCGAGACAAACCCGAAATCCAGAGTCTCCTCAAGCCGAAGTAGTTTGGACTACGGACTTCCCGCAAGCCCTTTGGGCAGGTCCTCTCGATTGATCATCCAGGGATGGTTGAGCAATTCGGTGGTGTAGTTGTTTCGCGCCAAACTCCAGTTCGCATTCCAGCTCATGAAAAAAACCGTTCGAGGAAAGTGCTTCTCCAAGCCCTCGACAAACCGGCGGTAATCGTAGTCGCCGGGCGGATTGCTCGAGCCGTGCGGTCCAAATTCGGTAATGCCAAACGGCTTCGCGATCTTGGCCACTTCGGGATATCCTTTGATGTGCTCCGGATCGACCAAGTCCGTATAGGCATCCAATCCGACGATGTCTGCATACCGATCGCCTGGGTAGAAAGCGGCCGTCTTGGCGCCGTGGTTCGGACCATAAACCCAGAGCAGATTGTCCAGATGTTTAGCCTGACTGAAGTATTCAAACATGTGTCGCCAGACCGCGATAAACGCCTCTGGATCGCGAGCCCCCCACCAAAACCATCCGCCATTCATTTCGTGAAAGGGGCGCCACAGGACGACGACGCCCGCGTCTTTGAGCTCTTGGAGTCCCTTGGCCGTGAGGTCGAGTTGACCCATCCACCGGCTCTGCGTCTCGGTGCCTTCCGTGAGTAACGTGGTCAAATCAACTCCTTTGTCGCGCAGCCCCCCGCCCTTCGGGTTGGCGGGATTGTACATGTGCGCACTGACCGTCACGAGTCCGCCCTGTTTCCAATACTCGATCGAGGCCTTATTAGGAGCGTCAAAGGTCAGACTGCCCCGGCCGAAATCGGCGTAATCGACTCCGAGGAGAGCAGGCCAATGCCCCGTCTTCTCCTGCACTCGACTCATGAGATTCAAGTTCGCCCGATTCCCAAAATCGACGAACTGGCCCGACAAGAGACGCTTATCTTTTCGGGCCTCGAGGCCCTGCAGGTATTGAAGAATCGCTTTTGCCTTGGGACTGGCTTTCGGATTGGCGGGATCCGAAGCGGTTTGAGCAAGGCCCCGGGAGGTTAGCCCGGCGGCGAGGGCGAGAAGGCAGATTATCTTCATTGGTGGCCCACCGTATCGCGTCAACCCATTTGAGTCAAACCGAGTGAACGAGTGGGGTCAGTCCTCACTGTTTACATCTATTTCCTCGATCCGATTCGATTTTAACGGGCAGCCGTTTTAGCTGGGGACCAGTTGGACGGTGGGGATGACTCGGTAAAAGCGCCTGGCGACACCAGGAATTCCGGCATCCAAGTAGTCGGGAGGCGACCTCCATCAAGGTCACCGTCGTGAGCGTGGTCCAATTCGCCAAATTCGGTGAGGCTTGAAGATGCAGTGGGTTGCCGGTGGGACCGGAAATCCGCCGCAAGAGCACGCCGTTGGCGCCGAAGCCGGCATCTTGGATCCAGATGGCGCTCCCCCGCGGGCGGCGCGGGCAGGCACCCAATCGCGAGTGGCACCTCAAAAGAAGCGACATTGACGAGCCCCTCCCAGGCCAGACCGCTGATGGCCGGTCGAATGTCTTCGGGGACGGCGATGGGTGACACGACGGTGAAGAGGCAAGCGGCGCCGGCCATCGGGTGGATTCCCGGATCGGCGAGGAACGCGCCGACGACAGCCGAATCGCCCGCGAGTGAACCGACATCACTAACCGGTCACCCGCCGCTCCGTCGGTCGCCGTCAATTTGGCTTGTTGAATCCAATTCGTGCCGACGCGTCCGAAGACTTGGGCCACGCCCGAAGATTCGCGCCCTTCCAACGTCGCTCGGCTCGCTCCGATGACGACCGTCTCCCCATTGATGGCCACGGCTTGGCCAATGAGATCAAACTCGACCCCATCGCGCGCGATTAACCTGGTTTGCTCCACCCAATTCGTGCCTTGACGGACAAATACGTAAGCGGCCCCGACGGAGGGTTGGCCAACGATCATCGCCTGGCTCGCCCCCACTACAAGGGTGCTTCCGAGAATCGCCACTGATCGGCCGAACTGGTCATCTTCGGCACGATCTCGAGCCCGCAGTTTCGCCTGTTCCACCCAATTGGTTCCGCTCCGCACGAAGACGTAGGCCGCACCCGAATCATTCGGGCCGGTCGCCCCTCCAACGGATGCGCGCAAGAATGACCTGATCAATAGTGTTGCATGGAGATGAGATTTTCCAGTGCGTCGCAGAGAAGCAAGTCGCCCAGAATATCCTTCTCCACTTCGGAATCGAAACCAGCGAAGGACTGTTTGTCCTGGGAGAGTTTCCCAGCCACAGACCAGATGTTTGCCCGCATTCTTTCTGCGGGCGAAAAGGTCTGTTGCAAGCGCCTCTTGCCACGACGACAACCGCGTCGGCACATGTAGAATGCCGCAGGGAGAACCGAGCCGACAGCACAGCTCTGGAGTGTCAGCGGAAGCACGACCAGCGTGTTGGCAGTCCAAATCAATTCCGCCAATGGTCCAGTGAATACTTCTTCGACGATGTCGCACGCGCTCATAGTCTCGTGGTGGTGAGAGGTTGGCAGGCCAGAATCTGGCGCGAGGCGGAGCGTTGAATGCCCAAGCGCTATAGAGTTGAATCGGATTGGGGATTCCACGCGAGGAGGTGGCCTTCATCCTCCTTCGCGAGTCGTTGGTTGAAAATGGCGAGATTGGCAAAGAGCTCGTCCGAACGAAGCTCGCTCAACTGCTCACCCAAGGCTAAGGACAAGAGCGTGTGGAAAAGTTCGTAGCCCATGGACAAGAGATCTTCTCGACCGTTGGCAGCTCGGTAAACCAGATTCAACCGGCGAGGCCATCCAACGAATCCCCTTCGATCCATTTCAGCAAGGCAACGATGCGGTCTTGCTGCCAATTTCTGGCCGTTTCGAAGACGACCGACAGGCCGGGAGAAGTAGCATGGCTACGCACTCGTTGGTAAGCCTGGAGGGCCGCGCGACCAGAGTCCTGCGACTTCATGACTTTGGCGACGAATGTGCCGTAATTCTCGCCGCTGACCGGATCAACCTGCTCCACCTTAAAAGTTCTCCCCACGCCTCCCGAACCCAAGCGGCTCACAATGCGCAACGTCATGTCGCGAAACGGGAGAAGCTGTCCTTCGGACCAGTATTCTGACGGAGGGATGTCGCCCTCGGCGGGCGGAGCAAACGGAAGCTGCGGCTCGGGAGCCGCCGCCACACAGCCACGCAAGGCGGTTTCAATGGCCTTCAGGGATGCGCGGGTTTCGGAAGACGCGGCGCACCCCAAGAGCAAGGCGTGGCGAACCCCTTCCGCTTTCGCGTCCGTGGCGCTGGCGAACAAGGTGAGTAACGCGGAACAGAGCGAAACAACGTCACTAAGTTGTGACGCGGCGGGGAGTCCGCCGGCTCGAACTTCAGGAGCGCCGAACTCAGAATCGGTTGGCTGAACCGCGCCCAACGTCTGAGTGTTGGGCAGGCGGGAGAGACTGAAATTGACGAATACAGGTTCGTTCCGCGAACCGACCCGCACGCTTCGTGGACACCAATTGCGCTGGACGATCTTGACCGACTCGAGATCGGTCAGGCCGTGAATGTCATGCAGGGCCATGCACGAATTGGCAGCAAATTCGATCCGCTCGGTCGTGGACCAGGTCGCATCGGCAGCGCGCGCGGCGAGGCTGGGCGCACCGGGATCAATCAACGTGAAGTAAGATAATTCACCGGGGAACTCCGGTCGTTCGCGGAGCGTGTCGCGCACGCGCGGAACGAAGCGCGTGGTCTGGAGCATTTGCAGAGCGCGGGACTCGCGCTCGGCCTGCTGTTCGAGATTTTTCTCCTCGCTGGTGGACAAATCGTGGAGATGAAGAATGACGCGCTCTTTGGTCCGCTGGTGCTCCCCTTTGTTATATCCGGTGGACGTCTGCTCTCTGGGCGTCTGAAGTTCCAAGTTCTAGTAAGAGGCGAGGCGACGAATCTTGCCATCCAACTGAATCTTGGCCGCCGGTTCGAGCGTGCCTGTGAGAAGTCTTGCCTGCGACTCGTTCAGAACGCCCTTGGGTAGGTCGCGAAAGATTTGGGCGAGATCACGCAACGTCCAGACTGGCACGCCGCGAATCGTTGGTGGGAGATTCGGGCCGGCGGGCTCACGGGTGACCAGAAACGCCTGGGTGACTTTGGGGCTATCGCTGAGCGCGCGTTTGACGCGGCCAGAGAGCCGCTTTGCCTTTGCGGTCAGCTATTCCGCTTCGGCCTCGACGCTGGCCCGGTTGTCATTGATCCAAGCGGGACCCCAATGTTTGGTCTCGATGAGGAACACACCGCGCGGGCCGATTGGAACCAGATCCAAGTCATCGGACTGGTGCAGTGGTGAAGAGGACGAAGCGAGGCCAGCAAAGATGATCCACGGAGCCGGGTCGCCGAGGGCGTCAAGGACAGCCTTGCATTTGGTCTGGGCGGCGACCTCGCTGGCGTTAACCGGTTCGCTAAAGCGGATTATTTTTGCGGCCACAAGAATCAGTGCGTTTCAGTTTGCCTGCGGGAACGCCAAGAGGCGACCGTAATGTCGTTTCTCAGATTTCCATCCGCCGATTCGGCTCGCTGGCGGCAGAGGCGGCCGGTTTCGTCGGTCTTCTCGACGCCGTGGATGGAGAGCCGATGCAAATGACGAATGACGAATGACGAAGGACGAATGTCGAATTTCGATTGTCGAGCTGACTGAACATCGCATTTCGGACTTCGTAATTTGCACTTTGCCACGTCGCGCATGGCGGTATTGACCTTCGCGCCGATGTTCTCGGCTTCGGGGCGGTTGAGCAGGTAATCGAACCGCGCCTCGGCGGGCAGACGGTGCAGGGGTCAGTCCCACACTTTGACAATGATAGTGTCAAAGTGTGGGACTGACCCCTCTTCGGACGAGCCAGCGGCTCGCCACATCCTGATTCATGATCCCACCATTGGCCGCCGCACGCTGGCCTGGGTCCTCATTTCACCGCCCCGTCTGATTCGAGCCATGCGGCGTGGGCCGCCCGCAGCGCCTCGGAGGTCCACGGAGCGCGTTGCACGGCGATGCGGTAGCGCAGCAGGAAGCTCCCGCCGGCTTCGATCACGCGGGGTTGGGGCGCAAGAATGGCGGGGCAGGCGAATCGCATCTGAGTCGAGTTAATGAGATACCAAGGAGCCCGTTCGCCCGCGTTGGCCGGATCGCTCAGGATGGCAATCGCGCCGACGGGATTCGCCCCTTCGGTGAAATTGCAGGCGATGGCGGGAGCGAACGGACGCGCCCGGTCACTTTTGAAATCGGTCACCGGACTCTCCGCGGAAACGAAGGCGATGGCTAATGGCGCGTTGGCCATGCGGAGACCGAGTCCGGCATAGCCGCCGTTGACCGCGCCCTTCGGTTCACCCGGCATCGGCGTGCGATCCAGGAGCACCTTCTCTCGCCCGGCGGTGAAGCGCGCCCTCCAATCGATCGCGTAGCTGCCGTCCGCCGCGGGGGCCGAGACTCGCAGTTCACGCTGCTCGGTCAGGTCCACGCGCCCGAGCGGATGGGTGGAGGTGAGCTCAAGCTTGATGGTGGCGCTGCCGTCCGGCTTGGTCTCGATCGACGGCTCACTCCAACGGGTCGCGCCCTCGGCTTTGCCACTCTGGCGATCCTCCTCCCAATAATTCACGCGATTGATGTACTTCCACGAAAACCAAAGCCCGTAATGCCACGGATGATCTTCGGGCCGGAAGAAGGTCAAGCTCGGGCCACCGGCCACACTCACCGGATTGAAGAAGGGCTTTCCGCGTTGCGCGTCGAACGAGAAGGCCCACACGGTTTGGTCTCGAGCTCGCCAGGCCAACGTCGATTCGGTGCGCTGCCACTCGGCTTGAACCTGGATGGATTCAACCAGGAGAATCGCGGCGGCGACGATTGCGGGACGGCCTCGGGCGAAATGGAAAGGAAATCTCATAAACAGAAGTGGCGGCGGATGAAACGCGGCAAAGCCGTGGCGCGGTGATCCTGATCGGCGAACAACGTCCTCTCCGAGTGCATCCTCAAAGTCGCGGATGGGCCGGTCATTCCTACGATTTCAGGGCCTTCGCCATTCGGACCGTGCCGTAGGGCGCGCGCTCCGGACGACTCAGCATGGCGTTGGCCTGATCGTCATTGACGAATCGTTCGGCCCTGGCATCCCAGGTCAGCGGGCGCGCCAATTTCATGGCTATCCAACTGAGGATGCAGGCCGTATTGCCCCGGTGCGCGACGGGCGCCGGCACCAGCGGCGTCTGCCGCGATTTCACGCATTCGAGCCAGTTGCGATGATGCGAGGTGCTGTGAGGAAACTGCACCGTGACTCCGCTCGGATCGAGCAACTTCGGATGGCTCGCATCGAGCGATTTCAATTTCCCGCCCGTCCCCGTCGGATCGCTGGCGGTGGCCCGACCGTCGCGAGTGACAAAGATCCAGCCATCGTCGCCGATGAACCTGATGCCGTTCTGGAGCTTGTCCGAGACGGTCATGCGAACCTTGCCCGGGTAGGTCAGCTCAATGTGGTAGGCGCCATGAACATTCCAGATCTTATGCGTGGGAAACTCACCCCGGCCCTCGATCTTGGAGGGGCCGCTCAGCTCGACGTTCATCCCCCAATGCGCCACGTCAAAATGATGAGCTCCCCAACCGGTAATCATCCCCAGGCAATAGGCGTCATTGCGCAGCCAGCCGGGTCGGGAGCCCACATCGGGATTGCCGTTGCGATCCAGCTTCTGCGGATGCACGCGCTGCTCGGTGTAATAAACCCGCGGGGTCGGTCCCAGCCACATCTCATAATTAAAATGGAGAGGAATCGGCTGCTCGGAATCGTCCGGCGCCGTCGGATCCGTCGGCAGGCCGATCTCCACCTGCTTGAGCTGACCAACGCGGCCGCTCCGCACCAATTCGCAGGCCTTGCGGAATTGTTCGTTCGGTCCCCAGGAACGCTGCTGGCTGCCGAGTTGAAAGATGCGACCGAGCTTGGCCACGGCCTCGCGGAGCAAAACGCCCTCTTCATGCGTCATCGTCATCGGCTTCTGCAGATACACGTCCTTGCCGGCGTGAACCGCGGCCAAGGCGAGCTCCGCGTGCCAGTGATCCGGAGTGCTGATCGCGACGGCGTCAATATCCTTGCGGGCGAGGAGTTCCCGGTAGTCGCCGTAGGTCACGATGGTGGGCGCGGGAGCATTTCGGGCGCGGAAGAGTCGCTCGACGGTGGCCTTGCCGCTCGCGGCGCGCCTCGAATCCAGATCGCAGACCGCGACCACTTCCGCCAAATTTGCGTTGGCGACCCCGGGCATATCGTGGGTTTGCGCGATGCGGCCCGCGCCGATATGGCCGACGCGGACGCGATTGCTCGGGGCCTCGGCGCCGAGGAGGCGCGAGGGAATGATCAGTGGGCCAGACGAAAGGGCGGCGGTGACCAGAGCGGCGGTCCGGCAGAATTCGCGGCGCGTCAGCATGGTGGTCTGGGGCGAGGGCGTATTCATAGGCGTTGGATAGTCTGGAACGGCTTCAAGCAACCGGCGGAACGAGTGGGCGGGCAATTCTTTTGTTCCGGAAACACTTTCCAAATGGGCGGCTCACCGCTTCTCGCCCAAGACCCACAGAATGCCGCCCAGGATGTGCTTCTGGAAATTCGGGTCGGAGTAATACTCGATCTTGTGACCGAGCGCCGAATAGAACTGGCGCCCGCCGTCAAACTCCTGGCACCACGCGAGCGGGAAAAGATCGCCAAAGGTCGTGCCGGGGTACTCGACCCGTTTCGGGTCCTTGAGCGTGGTGAGATCACCCGCCAGAATGACGTGAGCACCCGGGTTCAGATGGTCGAGGAAGTAGAACTCATCGGACCATTTCCAGGTCGGACCCAAGTGCGCCGCGGCCGGATGTTTCGGATCCAGGACTTGAATGGTGAAGGGCTGCAGGGGCGGATGCCGCTTGAACTTGCCCCCCATCACGGCCCAGAAGTAGGGCCAGGCGCGCTCCGATCCGGACGCGGAATGGATCCCGACCAATCCGCCGCCACCCCGGATGTAGCGCTGAAAAGCGGACCTCTGTTCCTCATTCTCAAAGGCTTCATTGTTTGAATTCGAAAAGATGAGCGCCCGATATTTCTTCAGGTTCGCGTCGGAAAAGACGGCGGGGTTATCCGAGGCCTCGACCGCGAAACTGTTCTGTCCGCCGAGCTGCCGCAGCATCGCCACGCTGGCGGCGATGTTGTCATGGACGTAGCCCTTGCCATCCGGGGTGAAGTTCCGCGTGTAAACCAAAACCCGAGTCTCCGCCGCGGAGAGACAGAGCGTGGTGGCGAGAAGGAAACAGGACCAGAAAGGTGTTTTCACAAGACAGACGAGAAGGTTTTTTCGCAGGTGGCGGTTCCGCGGCTCTTGACCGACTTGGCATCACCCAAATCATGCCCAACTTCGGGCGCCCGAAGAGAACCAAGAGCTCTGTGATCCGAACTCGCTTCCCACGGTGACGCCAAGGATAGGGCCGGTCCCGAGGGTGGAGCAAGGAAAAAGCCGTCCGTCGCCGCACAATCTATATGGTGAACGGAGATGATCCACTCTTCGTCATCATCGGAACCTGACCGTGTTCCGTTTGGGAAGGAGGGAAAACTGTCTTGGCCGAGGCAAGAAAAGGGCAACCTCCGCCAAAAAATGAGGAGCCGAATTGAGTGAGCCAAGTCCTACTCGCGCTAAATCCTGTTCTCAAATCGATTGGTTCGAGAGAAGCGGTTCGCGGCCAGGATTTCTTTGAAGGTCGCTCGAAGCGCACCTGCTGTCGCGGTCAGGGCGACGCGGTTTCGTCCGCCAAACAAAGTCTATTATGAGAACCTCGTTGCTTGGTTTCCGGGTCGTTTTGCTCCTCGTGTCCTTTGGTT
>CAYHFE010000155.1:0-13557 GCA_964355375.1 uncultured Verrucomicrobiota bacterium | reverse complement strand
CGCCGCCGCTGCTCGTGCCGGCCACGCAGACCATTACCGGGTTGCTCGAAGTGTTCAAGAAAACACGCCGCCACATCGCCCTCGTCACCGACGAAGCGCGCATAGTCGTCGGGCTGGTGACGCTGGTGGATGTGCTGGAAGCCATCGTCGGCGCAATTCCTTCGCCGGAGGAGCGCCTGCGGCCAGAAGCCGTGCGCCGGGACGACGGTTCGCTGCTGGCGGACGGTGGATTGGCCGTGGCCAAGCTCGCGCCGTTGCCGGGCGAATCGCCGCTGGCGGCGGCGCTGGCGCAACGCTGCGCAACCCTCGCCGCGTATGCCACGGCGCAGTTGGGTCAATCAACCAACGAAAGCGCCGCGTTCGTCCGCGAAGGCGTGCGCTTTGAAATCATAGACATGGATGGAAGTCGCATCGACAAATTGCTGGTAAGCCGGGAGAGAGAATCGCCATGACCAAATCCGTCAACCAACTCGTTGCATCGAAACTGTTCCACCACTTCGTCGTGGCGGTGATCGTGCTGGCCGGCGTGGTGGCTGGCCTGGAAACCAGTCCGGCCATGATGGAGCGCCACGGCACGATCCTGCTGGGGCTGGATAAATTTATCCTCGGCGTGTTCATCGTCGAGGCGCTGCTCAAGATGGCCGCGCACGGGCGCAAGCCCTGGCGCTATTTCGCGGACGGCTGGAACGTGTTCGACTTCCTGATTGTCGTGCTGTGCGTGCTGCCCGTGGGCGGGCCGTTCGCGGCGGTCCTGCGGTTGACGCGGGCGTTGCGGCTGCTGCGGTTGGTGAGCGCACTGCCGAAACTTCAACTGCTCGTAGGCGCGTTGCTCAAGAGTCTGTCCGCGATGGGCTACGTCAGTCTGCTGCTGGCGTTGCTGTTTTACATGTATGCGGTGGCGGGCATTCATCTGTTCGGCAAGACGGACCCGGCCAGTTTCGGGTCGCTCGGCGCGGCGTTGCTCACCTTGTTCCGCATCGTCACGCTCGACAACTGGGGCGACATCTACTTTGCCCAGGTGGCGCACGTTCCGGCGGTGAAAGTGGCGCTCTACTTCGCGACCTTCATTGTGTTCGGCACGATGATCATCCTGAATCTCTTCATCGGCATCATCATGAACAGCATGGCCGAGATGCACGCCGAGCTCGCCGAACACGACCGCGCGCAGCATGAACGCGAAACCGGCGCGGCGACGCTGGAGGACGAACTCAAGTCGTTGGAACGAGAAATGAACGAGCTGCAAACGCGGATGGCCCGCCTGCGGCGCAAGTGGAGTGCCGACTCGCGCCAACTCGCGCACCCGGAAACCACGAAGGAGCACGAGGCATGAAAAAGTTCTTAAAGGGGTCAGCCGGTTGGCTTTGACCCAAATCAACTCGTGCGCCATAAGACAGGTGACGGCCCGGGCGAATCTGGTAAGGATCCATCATGAAATCCGCCTGGCTGTGTCTTTTTGGGATGAGCTGTGCCGTCCTTCAAGCGTCGGACGTCGGCAAAGACTGGGGCATCGAGCGTCAATCGTATCTTGATCCGGTCACTCAGGTCCGGGTCTGGGAACTGACCCGGGAGCCGGTCACGAGTGACAACCTTTATTTCCATTTCTCCAATTTCACCGCGGACAACCGGTTCCTGATTTTTGTTTCGACCCGGAACGGCTCCGCCCAGATCTTCCGCGCGGAGGTCGAGACCGGACGCATCGTGCAATTGACCGACGATCCAAAGGTGAACGCCCATTCGGCCTGTCCCGACCCGACTCTGGCGCGCCGCCTTTACCATCTGCGAGGAGCGGAAGTGATCGCTCTGGATGTGGTGGATTTCACGATGCGCCGGGTGGGGGAGATTCCTCCGCCTCACCTGGGCGGATTCCAACAGCCGACATTGACGGGCGATGGCCAGTGGCTGGCCTTGAGCAAGCAACGCGATGAAGCCAACTGGGAGATCGGCCTGATGAACGTGGAAACAGGGCGCTACCGCACCGTCCTGAGCCAGGGATTCCGGATCACTCACGTGCAGCATAGCCCGACCGACCCGATCATTTTCTACGTCTGGGAAACGGGTGGATACGCCCCGCAACGCTCCTGGCTGGTCAACGACGACGGGACGGGTAACCGGCCGTTCTATGCCCGCACCGATCCGAAAACCTGGTTTACGCCTCTCAAGGAATGGGTCACGCACGAAGCCTGGGTTAAGGACACCGGAGAGATGACCATGATTAACGATAAGCAGGGCGTGATGCTCGTCAGCAAGGACGGAACCGCCCGGATGGTTCGGGAAGGGCATTACTGGCATGCGGCGGCCCGGCCCGACGGGAAGATCCTCGCGCTTGATGACATGCAGGGCCGGATCTGGCTGATGGAAACGGCCACGGGGAATGCGCGGTTGCTCGCCACTGGCATCCGCGATCGGGTCCGATCGGTCCACGGGCACGTCTCGTTTGACCGGGTTGGCCGCTTTGTGCAGTTTCACACGGGACGGACGCACGAGACGGTGGCTCTGATTGACCTGCGGGAATTGCCGCCGACAGTCTGGACCCAATAGCCATTTCGAGGGATTTAAGGGGTTATGGCAGGGGTCAGTCCCGGCTATTGGAGAAGTGCGTTGCTGGAGCGTTTAATCATGTTGCCAAAGTGTTCTCGCGTGTTAGTTTTAAGGAAGATTATTGTGAACCCGGCACCCCGTTTCCATTCGGCAAAATGAACGCAGATCCATCGATTCTGCGGATTCCCTCCCTGGGGGGAAGGAGACCGAGTGGATTCACCCTGATCGAACTTCTGGTCGTGATCGCAATTATCGGGATCTTGGCGGCGCTCCTCTTGCCGGCCTTGGTTTCAGCCAAGGCTTCGGCGCGATCCGCGAAGTGCAAGAGCAATCTCCGTCAAATCGGTTTGGGCCTCCAGCTTTACGTCCACGATCATTCCTTTTACCCGTTAATCGGCTCCGTCTTCAGCCCGTCCAAGCCGGCGGGAGCCAAGTGGTACGACGATATTTTCCCTTACACCAGCCAGCACTGGACGAACGATCTTTATGGATGCCCGAGCTACCGCGGCATGGTCTGGGATGGCCGAGTGGACAAGAATGTGATCAGCCTTTCCGGTGGAAGCTACGGCTACAATGTCGGCACGGCGGATCAAGGGGGAACATTTCGCAACGGTTTGGCCGGTCGATTCCGCGGTCCGGGCGATATTACCCAGACCGCCACCGCCGAAAACGAGGTCAAGGCCCCCAGCGATATGATCGCGGTGGCGGATTCATACTCCACGTTGTCGCAGGAACGAAAGATTCTGCTGGTCGGCTTGGAGACACTGTCTCGGAAACTTTTTTTCCCTCCACAGGCTTCCGGCGAAGATATTGTGAACAGCAAGGAAGCCGAGAATCGACATCGCGGGAAATTGAACGTCGTTTTTGGCGATGCTCACGTCGAAATGCTGGACGCGGAGAAGCTTCTGCTGGACAAGGGCACCGCGTGGCTCAAGCGCTGGCATATCGACAATGAGCCGCATCCGGAGTACCTCCAGTGAACGCGGTTGAGAAGTGAGTCTCCTCACATCGTCTCCTCCTTTTAAGACAGGCTCTGAGGTGGGGCTCGCCTGCCGACGATCCACGCGTTCGCCCTGTCTTCTGTCTTGCAGTTCTTCGCCGCGAAGACTATTGAACAAGCTATGCCTCAGCCCCGTTTGGCTCGCCTTTATGGCAGCGGCGGCGCCTGCCATGCGATCGACACCTGCCGACCCCAAATCGAGGCGGGGCGGGGCGGGTGGGGCGGGCGGGTCAGATCACGTTGGGCGTCCTGGCCGCAGGCGACTACCCGGGTATTCCTGCCAATTCCAATGAGCTCTCCATCTGTTTTATGCAAAACATGAATCGCAAAACGTGCCGGCTGCTGCCGGCCCTCGTCGGTCTTCTCACGTGCCTTCACCTGTCGCCCTCCGCTCGGGCTGGCGCTCCGGTTTCCCGCGACCCCGAACGGTTGCAGTGGTGGCGTGACGCCCGCTTTGGCATGTTCATCCACTGGGGACCCGTCTCTCTGACCGGCACGGAGATTGGCTGGGCGCGCGGACAACAAATTCCGATTGCCGAATACGATCTGCTCTACACCAAATTCAATCCGACCCAGTTCAAGGCGGACGACTGGGTCCAGACCGCCAAGATCGCCGGGATGAAGTATATCGTCCTCACCACCAAACACCATGACGGCTTCTGCCTCTGGGACACCAAACAGACGGATTTCAATATCATGCGCTCGCCCTTTGGCCGCGACGTGGTCAAGGAATTGTCGGAGGCCTGCAAGCGCGCCGGTCTCCGTTTCTGCACCTACTACTCAACCTGCGACTGGCATCATCCGGATTTCCCACTCACCAGCCCGGGCGGGAAAGTGGAGCGCGCCACGTCGAACCTGGACCGTTACGAACAGTATCTTCGAGCTCAGGTCAAAGAACTGATCACGCAGTACGGACCCCTCGGATTGATCTGGTTCGACGTGCCCCAGAAATTCGACTCGGCGCGGGGGCAGGGCGTGATTGATTTTGCCCGCTCACTTCAACCCGACCTCATCGTCAATAACCGGAGCGGCGCGCCGGGCGACTACGACACGCCGGAACAGCGTGTCGGCAAATATCAGGACGACCGCCCGTGGGAAACCTGCATGACGATTTGCCACCAATGGGCCTGGAAGCCGAACGACGAAATGAAGTCGCTGCAACAGTGCCTCCAGACGCTCGTCACGTGCGCGGCGGGCGATGGTAATCTTCTCTTTAATGTCGGCCCGAGGCCAGACGGCGTGATCGAACCACGGCAGGTGGAACGGCTCAAGGAAATGGGCGCCTGGCTCGCCAGGAACGGCGAGAGCATCTACGGCACGCGGGGTGGCCCCTGGAAGCCGACCCCGGCCGTGGCCAGCACGCGCAAGGGGCGCACCGTCTTTCTGCACGTGTTCCGTTCCGCGGACGGCCGCGTCGAACTTCCCGATCTGCCGCGCCCGGTGAAGCTGGCCACGCTGCTCGGGGGCGGGGCGGTGAAGGTGACCCAGGAGAATGGCAAACTCACGCTGATTCTGAACCAAGCGGCGCTCGATCCGATCGACACCATCGTCCGCCTCGAGCTGGACGGCTCGGCGATGGACTTGGCGGCCATGTCGCTCGCGCCCGCGTCCACCATCAAAGCCACAGCCTCGAATGTGTATCAGAAGGATGTTTCGCACTTCGGCCCGCAAGAGGCTTTCGACAACGACCCGCACACGCGCTGGGCCACCGATTCGGGCACGCAGCAGGCCTGGATCGCGGCGGACCTGGGCAAGCCCGTGGCCATTCAACGCCTCCGCATCGACGAAGCCTTGGGGCGCGTGACCCGGTTCGAATTCCAGTATCGCGATGGCGACGCCTGGAAAACCGTCTTCGCCGGGGAGAAAATCGGAGCCTCCTTTGCGCAGAAGTTCGAACCGGTGACGGCCCGGGAGTTTCGCGTGAATATTCTCGACGCCACCGAGGGGCCGACGATCAACGAGATCGAGCTGCTCGAGAAATGACTTTTCCCTGAACCGTTGATGGGAGGGACGCGCGGCGCGCGCGGCCCTGTTTGCGCCGCTGGACGCGGCCCGTCCCTGCCTGACCTGGTTCATGGTCCCAAAGCATGCGCCCAACGAAAGGCGACTTTCTATGAACACCTCGATTGGTGCTTTGGACTGGGCGATCATCGCGCTCTATTTGTTGGGAGTGGTCGGCCTGGGCGTGGTCGCCGGGCTGCGGCGGCGGGCGGGCGAACGGGGTGGAGAGGGCGGGCATTACTTCCTCGCCGGCAATACGCTCGCCTGGCCGGTCATCGGCCTGGCGATGTTCGCGGCCAACATTTCCACCGTCCACCTCGTCAGTCTGGCCGAGGCCGCCTACAAATTCGGCCTCGTCTTCGGCAACTTCGAGTGGATGGCGGGCTTCACCCTCATTCTGCTCTCGCTTTTCTTTGCGCCGCTTTACCTCCGCTCGCGCGTCGCCACGCTGCCGGATTTTCTCGAGCGCCGTTTCAATCGGCGTTGTCGCGATGTTTTGTCAGTCGTGTCCCTCTTCTCGGCCATTGTCATCCACATGGGCGTGGCCCTCTACACGGCGGCCTGGGTTATGCGCGGCATTCTCGGTCTCGCGCCCGGCGCGACCATTCTGGGCGTGGACGCGCTCCTGGTGTTCATCGTCGTGCTCGGCCTGCTCACCGGCCTGTACACGATGCTGGGAGGATTGCTCGCCGTGGTCTGGACCGAGAGCGTTCAAACCGTCCTGCTCCTGATCGGCGCGATCGTCATCACAGTGGTGGGCTATTGGAAAGTCGGCGGCTGGTCCGCGCTCGCGCAGACCCTGGCCACGCATCCGCATCCGCTGGCCAGCGTGGCGGACAGCAACGTCACCTGGGGCACGGGCAATTTCCTCAACATGGCGCGCCCGGCCGATGATCCCTCCGGTCTGGCGTGGTACTCGATCCTGCTTGGCTACCCGGTGCTGGGGATTTGGTACTGGTGCTGCGATCAGACCATTGTTCAGCGTGTCCTGGCCGCCAAGGATGAGAGGCACGCCCGCCTCGGACCGCTCTTCTGCGCGTTCTTGAAAATCTGGCCGGTTTTCTTCTTTGTCTTGCCCGGTGTGATCTGTGTCGCGCTCGTCCAGCAGAACGCTTTCGGCGGCCAAGCGCCGCTCACCGCGGCCGATACTTACACCTTTCTCATCACACACCTGCTGCCTGTCGGATTGAAAGGCCTCGTCACCGCCGCCATGCTCGCCGCCGCCATGCAGACCTGCTCCGCCGCGCTCAATTCCACGGCCACGCTCGTCGCCTACGATTTGTTCAAGCGCCATCAACCCGACCTCAGCGATCAGAAACTGGTCCGCATCGGCAAAGTCACCACCGTGCTCGGCACGATCCTCGCCATCGTCGCCTCACCGTTGTTCGGCCATTACACCACCCTCTTTGAAGGGATTAACAAGCTCATCTCCTACGTCGCGCCGCCCATCACCGCGGTGTTTCTGCTCGGCGTGTTCTGGAAGCGCGCCTCCGGCAAATCCGCGTTCATCACGCTTCTGGCCGGGATGGGGTTGGGGGCCGTGATGTTTGTCGTGGACTGGAACGGGATTTACCGAGGCGACTTCATGCTCATCGCGTTCTTTCTTCTGGTCGCGTGCCTCGTCATCATGGTGGTGACGACCTTCCTGTTCCCTGAAGCGCTGAAAGACGAAGCCCAACCGCTGATCTGGGAAGATTGGCGCGAGCCGCTGCGCGGCGAGGCGGGTGGGCGAGGTCTGGGCAATTACCGCGTGCTCACGGTGCTGGTGCTGATCGTCTTTGTCGCGCTCTACGTTGTCTTCCGTTAAACCTCACCCCAACATGAAACCACTCCTCTGTCTGTTCGCCGCGGTCTTGATGACCGGCTGCGCCACCCCCACGAAAGAGCCGCAACGCTTCGCTTGGATCACCGGTCTGAAGCCGGAGAAGGCCGACCACTACCGGCAGCTTCACGCCCATCCCTGGCCGAGTGTGAACAAGATGATCCAGGATTGTCACATCCGGAACTTCTCCATTTACGAGCGCGCGATCGAGGGCAAACTTTATCTCTTTGCTTACCTCGAATACACCGGGACGAACTTCGAGGCCGACATGAAGAGGATGGCCGCCGATCCCGAAACGCAACGCTGGTGGAAGGAGACCGACCCGTGCCAATCACCGCTGCCGGAAGCCGCCACGCAGGGGAAGATTTGGGCGGACATGAAGGAAGTGTATCGCCTGCGCTGACGGCGACGCGAGGGTTTCGGCTGGGCCGCGCTGTGACCGCTGCGTCGCGCGCGGTTTCTGGATTCTCCTCGACGATGACATCCCCAAAAAAGATGTCCGTCCCTCACGCCAAAAGCCCAGGCACGACTTCCCCATGCACATCGGTCAGCCGGAAATCGCGTCCCTGAAATCGGTAAGTCAGTTTGGTGTGATCCAGACCGAACGCGCGCAGAATGGTCGCATGCAAATCGTGAACGTGAACCTTGTTCTCGACGGCGTAGAAGCCGAACTCGTCCGTGGCGCCATAGACGATTCCCGGCTTGATGCCACCGCCAGCCATCCAAATCGTGAAGCCATGCGGATGATGATCGCGACCGAGTGAATTCGGGTTCAAGGCGCCCTGCATCATCGGCGTCCGGCCAAACTCTCCGCCCCACACGACCAACGTCGAATCCAACAACCCGCGCTCCTTCAAATCCTTGATCAAGGCGACCGACGCGCGGTCGGTTTCCTGGCAGCGTTTCCGCAAGTCAAAGGTCAGATTGCCATCGGGTCCGCCGTGATGATCCCAACCGCGGTGGTACAATTGCACAAAACGCACCCCCCGTTCCACGAGGCGGCGCGCCAGCAGACAGTTGTTGGCGAAGCTGGCCCGTCCGGGAGTCGTGCCGTAGGCTTCCTGCACGGAGGCGGCTTCATGGGAAATGTCCATCAACTCCGGCACGCTCGTCTGCATGCGGTAGGCCATTTCATAGGCGGCAATCCGCGTGCTGATTTCGGGATCGCGCATCCGCTCGAACTGCATCTGGTTCAAATCCCGGAGCGCGTCCAGGGACTGGCGTCGCCGCTCCGATCCCATCCCCGGCGGATTGGAGACAAACAAAACCGGATCGCCTTGCGAGCGCAGCGAGACGCCCTGGTGCCAGGTGGGAAGGAAGCCGCTGCCCCACGCGTTGACCGTGAGTGGCTGGCCCTGGCCCGTGAGCAGGACCACGAAGGCCGGCAAATCCTTGTTCTCGCTGCCCAGGCCATAACTGAACCATGCGCCCATGCTCGGCCGCCCCGCCAGTTGCGCCCCCGTGTTCATGAAGAGCGTCGCCGGATCATGGTTGAACGCCTCGGCATGGACGGACTGGACGAGGGCGATGTCATCCACCACCGTGGCCAAGTGCGGCAGCAATTCCGAAAGCCAGGCCCCGGACTGGCCGTGCCGCGAGAACTTGTAGGGCGTCCCCAGCAAGGCCGCTTCCTTGCCAATCTGCGCGAGGCGGATGTTCTTCACCAATTCCTCGGGGGTCTTTTGGCCATTGCGTTTGATGAGTTCCGGCTTGTAATCGAACAGATCCAACTGGGACGGCGCGCCGGACATGAAGAGATAGATGATGCTCTTGGCCTTGGGCGCAAAATGCGGTCCCAACGCCGCCGAGCGGCCATCTCTGGGCCCCGGGGCGGCGGTCAAAAGCGTTTCATTAAACAAGGACGCGAGCGCCAGGGTGCCCATGCCGGTGCCGCACCGTTGCAAGAACTTGCGCCGGGTCACGTCCCTCAATCGATCTTCGTGCAACGTCGTCATAAATAAATCCCCGGGCCGCGGCTCATCCTTTGGTCAGGGTTTCGTCGAGATTCAAGAACACATTCGCCACCATCATCCACGCCGCCAACCTGGAGATATCCAGGCCCTGCGGCTGTTCGGGCGCGCCCCGGCTCACGAGACGTTCCGCCGACTTTGGATCACGCTCGAAGCTTCGCCATTGCTCTGCAAAAAACGAAAGCAGACGGCGGTGCTCCCGCTGGGTGGGATTGCGCGCCAGGCAAAGACGAAATGCGAACTCCATTTGTCGGCTCGAATCCGGGCCGGCCTCGCGCAGGATGCGTTGGCCCAACGCCCGGGCCGCCTCCACGAAGACCGGGTCATTCAAAGCAGTCAACGCCTGCAAGGGCGTGTTCGTGCGCGGGCGGCGCGACGTGCAAACATCCCGGCCCGGCGCGTCAAACACGGCCAAGCTGGGATACGTCACAATCCGGCGCCAAAACGTGTAAAGACCGCGACGGTGCAGATCGCGTCCTTCGCTCGTCGGCCATAGATCCATGCCCAATTCCGGACGGAGAAAACCGACCTCTTTCCACATATTGAAGGGCTGAACCGGATAGACACTGGGTCCTCCGATCTCCAAGTTCAGGAGGCCACTGACCGCGAGCGCCTGATCGCGGATGGTCTCTGCATCCAAGCGAAATCGCGGTCCCCGCGCCAAGAGGCGGTTGTCCGGGTCTTTCTCCAGGACCCGAGCGTTCACCCTCGATTCCTGCCGATACGTGGCCGACAGCACGAGCAGTTTTTGCAGCGCCTTGAAATCTCCGTTCCGACGCTGAAACTCGGTCGCGAGCCAGTCGAGCAGCTCCGGATGAGATGGCGGGCTGCCCTGTCGCCCCAAATCTTCGC
Source organism: uncultured Verrucomicrobiota bacterium (assembly GCA_964355375.1). Lineage (GTDB taxonomy): Bacteria > Verrucomicrobiota > Verrucomicrobiia > Limisphaerales > SIBE01 > CAYHFE01. Next base: position 3,374 of record CAYHFE010000155.1, on the reverse strand, counting down.
TGGTCTTGACGATCCCGGTGCCAAAGAAACGTTCCCAGAGCCGATTCACGGTGACGCGCGCGGGGAGCGGGTTCTCTGGATCCACCAACCAACGAGCCAACGTCAGGCGATTGACGGGTTGATTCGCCGGCAAGGGCGGGAGGAACGCCGGCACGCCGGGCAAAACCTCCGCCCCGGGCTCGAGAAAATTGCCGCGGACCTGGACGAAGGTTTTCCTTGGATCGGAGCGTTCCTGCAAGATTGGAGTGGTGTAATGCGCGGCGGCCAGTTCGGCTTCTTTCTGGTTCAGCCGAAATAGCTCCCGTTCAAGACGTCGAACGGGCGGCGAGATCGAATGAAAATGGGCGGCCAATTGGTTGCGCTGCGCTTCCGATCGATCGCCCGGCGCAACCTGGAGCAGGTCAGCGATGGGCTCCGGCAGCGGACGAAGAATTGTCGAATCGGTCTCCGTGGTGAGCGAGACACGAAATCGACCGATGGTGTGGCTGTTGCCGTGATTCTGTTCGAGTCGGAACGTGAACCGGGTTTCGCCACCGCGCCCGACGGGGCTCTTGAGCTCGAGGATGAGGAAGTTCGGTTTGCCGAATTGCGGGCCAATCGCCCAGCCGGTCTTGGGGTTGCGATCGATGGCATGAGCGGCAGGATACCCATCCTGCTCCCAATCCGCCGTGGCTCGGTGAAACTCCAGCGCCACCGGCACCGAGCCGGGAACGGAGATTGCCGTCGCCACAAACTCATCCAGGATAAAGTTGCCGGTTTGCCCCCAGCGCCCCGGCCCGTTCTTGGGCAATCGGGCATCGGTCAACGTCTCCAGCAGAATCGCCGTCACTCCTTTGAGCGTCGTCGTCGCCTCGATCGAATAGGTCTCATAAATCGGGTTGGGACCGAGGGCGAGAACCGACTGATCGGCAAGATTCGTCAGGATCGCCCCACCCAGGGAAACAGCCTGGGTCAGATCGAGCGGCACCCAGACCCGCCCTTTACCCGAAATCCGCCGTTCCCAGGCTGCCTGTTCGGACGGCAGATTCCTTTCCGCTTCAGCCATCTCTTCCTGCAATCGCGAGAGCCGAGAGCGAATCTCCCGCCACCGCTGCTCGACGTTCGGCGGCGGAACCGCCACGGTCGGCTCCAGGCTGTAGTTCCCTCGATCGGTCGTGTTATTGAAGAAAGCGTAGAATCGATAATACTCGTCCTGGGTGAACGGATCGTACTTGTGCGAATGACATTCCGCGCACGCCAAAGTGCTGCCCAGCCAGGTCGTGGCCACGGTGTTGACCCGGTCCTTGACCGCCTTGACACGATACTCCTCTTCGTCCCCGCCCCCTTCGTCATTCAACTTCGAATTGCGGTTGAAACCCGTCGCAATCTTCTGCTCCAAGGTGGTGCTGGGCAGGAGATCGCCGGCCAGTTGTTCAACCGTGAACCGTTCAAAGGGCAGATTCCGGTTAAACGCCTCGATGACCCACTGGCGGTAAGGCCAGATGGAGCGCGTGTTATCAACCTGGTAACCGTTCGAATCGGCGTAGCGGGCCAAGTCGAGCCACCATCGCCCGATGTGCTCACCATAATGCGGGGACGCCAACAATCGGTCCACGGCCCTCTCGTAGGCATCGCCGCCGCGATCTTTCCCAAACGCCTCAACCTCCTCGATCGTCGGCGGCAGCCCCGTCAGATCGAGACTCAAGCGGCGGATCAATGCCGGCCGGTCCGCCTCCGCAGCGGGTCGGAGTTCTTCCTTCTCCAGCCGGGCCAAAATGAAATGATCCACTTCGTTGCGCGGCCATTTCGTGTTCTTCACCAGCGGCGGCGCCGGGCGCACCGGTTTCAGGAAGGCCCAATGAGGTTTCTCCTCCGGCCAGACGGCTCCTTGGTCAATCCAGGCTTTCAACACTCCGATCTGATCCGCCGTCAAGCGCGCGCCCTGCGACGGCATCACCTCGTCCGGATCCGACGAGGTCACCCGGACCAAAATCTCGCTCTCCGCGCTTCGGCCGGGGACGAGGACCGGTTTCCCCGATTTTCCGCCGCGCAAGGCATCGGCCTTTCGGTCGAGTCGCAGACCGCTCTTCTGCTTGTCTGGACCGTGGCATTCCGAACAGCGCTTGACCAAGATGGGCTGGACGTCGCGGACAAAATCGATCGCTGATCTCGTGGATGGAGGAGCGATCCGGGCCGGCGGGTCGGCCGCCCTCCCGAACTCGAGAGACGATCCAAGGCTCACGATCATCAGCCCGAGCCACAGCCGCTTTGCAGGAATCGCGTTGGTCACAACATCCATCGTGGAGAAAAGGTTTATCGGAATTCTTCTTCGCAGTTCGAACCTCGTTCGGTCAACACAATTAGCCGGCTCGGGAAAAAAAATCGGGGTCTGGCTTGATTTCCCCGCCGCGCCGCGCTTAATTGTCCGCGCTGGGATCCAGTCCGAATCGGGACCGGCCTTCACCGACAACACAACGCGACAGACCAACCTATTGATGCTATGAATTTTCACACCCCCGATCTTTCCCAACACCCACCCCGCAGCGCTCGCGTCCGGCTCGGCGGATTTGTCATTCTCCCGCGGATGCTGGACAAAGGCCGCTCCCTGGTGGCCGGCAAGATCGGCGAATACAAATACGCCTGCCCGCTGGACGAACGTTTTCTCGAATTTGCCGCGATCGACGCCGAGGCCCTCAAGGCCGAGATCGCCGCCGGAAAGAGCGACAGCCAGATTCTGGAATGGATCCTGAGCGCTTCCAAGACGAAACCCTCGGCGATGGAGATCGCCGCGTGGTCGCGCCTTTCAGAGGAGCGCGTTCCCTCCGATCCGGAGTCGCGAGCTTACTTCAATGATCTCCACACCAAAATCGCCCCCCAGCGCGCCGATATCGGGACTTGGTTCGACCTGCTGGACCTCGACGATTACATCAGCTTCGGCGGTCCATCGTAGCCGCCGCCTTACTCTGGCGGAGCTCCGATCCGCTTCAGATAATCGAACGAGTAAAGACCGCTGTTGTGGCCGTCGGCCCATACGGGCTGAACGGCGTAGCCCCCCACATTGACAATGCGGCGGAGCTCAAACGCCTCCGGCGGCAATGCGACATCCGGGCCTTTGTAGAGGTTGCCCAGGATGTCCATCTCTCCCTTGCATCCGGCGCAAGGGCAATGACGCCGCAGAGCCTCGAGCTTGAAATAACTCTCGCTCCCGTCGTCCCATTTGATGGCGAGTTCGTCGCCGATTCGTTGAATATCTTCTGGCCGCATGGACACAGGCTAAGCCCAGACCCAGAGACCGTCCAGCCTCGTCGTGGAAAGCCAGCAGTTCTCATTTTGACAAGTAAGTAGTCCCGGCTTCAGCCGGTCGCCACGTGAAAACCGGCTGAAGCCGGGACTAC
>CAYHFE010000154.1:0-13584 GCA_964355375.1 uncultured Verrucomicrobiota bacterium | reverse complement strand
CTGCAATTCGCGCTACGGGCGTTTGAGCAAGATGTTCCTAGAAGTGAACGGGGACAATCTGCGCTCGTTGATGCGCTACATTCAGGCGCGGTTCGAGGAGCACGCGGCCAAGCTGAACAGCGAACTGGCGCTGGAGAAGCCCAAGACCGTCATGGAAATCGCCGTGAGCATCCTACCGCGGGACGATAGCTCACTCCAATGGTCAGAACCGAACGGCGGGTTCACCGAAGACCCGGCAGCCACGCTGGAGCAGCTTTACACCCGGCTGGTCGAGAAGTACGAACAACGGGCGCAAGTACCGAGCCGCACCGATGATGAGGTTTGGCGGGCATACCGAAAAGAGCTTGAAACGAAACAGATCTTGGCGCGATTGCAGCCGAAGCGGATCGTCGCGAAGGACTACGATCACGAGTTCGACCACGCGTGGAAGAACGGTGTCTGGAATTTGTTTCAGCCGGTATCCCTAGACTTACAGGACACCGACACGATTTTGGACAAAGCCAACCGCTGGTTGGGCCGGGCCACGAATCTCAAGGATTCCGAAGATGAGTTCCGGTTGTGGATGTTGGTCGGAGAACCGCGCAACGAGAAGCTGAGACCCGCCTGCACGAAGGCACTAAACATCCTGAACAAGATGCCGGTGCGAAAAGACTTTGTAACAGAGCAGGAGGCGCCGAAGTTCTCACAGGAACTCGCCGACGAAATGGCCAAGCACCCGGCGTCCATCTAGGAATTCTCTCGTCGTCGCAACCAGCGAAGCACTTCAATAATCTTGGGAGGTTGGCCGGTGCGGAGGATGCCGACGCGAAAGACTTTGCCGGCGCCCCAGAAGACCAGCGCCGAGCTCACGATCAACAAGAGGGTTGTGCCGATGACTTCAAAGAGCGGCGGATCGGCCGCCGCGCGATTCAACATGACGAACGGCGTGTAAATCGGGATCCAGGAAAGAAACGTGGCCAGTGAACCGTTTGGATCCTTGGGAATGAACATCATGGTCAGGAGCGGCACCATCATGACCATGGTGATGAGACCCATGTAGTTTTGGGCATCCTTGAGCGTGTTGCAGATGCTGCCGATGGCCAGGATGAGTCCCGAGTACATGAGGAATCCGAGCGTGAAATAAACGATAAACGCCGGGAGCAAGTTCGAGGTTCGGATCACACTCAGAAGCTGGCTCGCGACCTCCGACTCCGGTCCGGCCTTCCAGGCGAGGACTCCGAGCAAGGTCATGACCCAGGTGCCGACCAGCGTCAAACCGATCGCGGCGATCCCGGCGAGCTTGCCCATCATCAATTCCCCCGGAGTGACGGAGGAGAGCAAGACTTCGATCAGCCGGTTGGACTTTTCCTCAATCGTGTTGTTGAGGAGCATCTGGATGATTGAAAAGACGGAAATCCAAAGCAAATAGACAAACCCGCTCGGCGCCCATTGGCGAATCCGATCGGCCAGACTGACCTCCTCCCGGCCCTCGGCTTTTTTCGGGTTGAGATCCACCATGGGCACCGAAGTGCGCATCGCCGCTCGGACCGCGGCCAGATCGAGACCTTTGGCCCGCAGTTCGCGCCGGCGCACTTCGGCATTAACGCTATTGGCCACTTGATCGCGGAGGGATTCTTCCGCGAGATTGCCTGACCAATACTCAATGCCCTGGTCTCGACCGACTGTCGGCATTGACGATTGCCGCCGCACCTTCGATTCGATGTCCGATGGAATCAGAATCGCAGCGTGAAGTGGCACTTTGTTGCCCTCCACGACCCATTTCTGCTGACCGCCCAGATAAGGTTTCAATTCGCGGCCGATCACGGCCAATTCCGCGTTGGTCTTGATGTTCGCGGGCAACGGGACTCGCTGAAAGTCGCGGCGCGGCGGTTTGAAGGGAGGCGCATTCGTCTTCAAGAACGGCCGGATCTGAGCCAAAAACATCTCGGAGCTGTTGGGCCCCAAAACGAGGCTCTCCGCCCCGCCATCCGGAGCCACCGATTCCCCAAACGCATCGTCGCGCCCTCGCGGGATCGAGATCTTTTCCAGGTCAATCGAGCGCCACGTGGCCGATTTCGCGTGCTTGGCAGCATACTCCTGGGCCGCCTGCCGGACCTTGCGCTGAAAGGCCCGTTCCATCCCGGCGTCCACGACCGATTCGAACTGGCCCGATTGATCCACCAAAACGAAGTAGCGGATCGGGGTCGCTTTCTCGTGCAACCAGATCGGCACTTGGATGGAACCCCAGAGCAACAAGGGCACGATGGTCAGGCCGATCCAAAAGCCCTTGGTGCGGGCATTGTCGGCGTATTCCCGCCAGGCAATCAGAAATGCTTTTTTCATCGGAGAGTCGCTTGTTTGGCTTCAGGTCCGACCAGTTCCACGAACACCTCATGAAGCGTGGGATCGGAATGGTTAAAAAGTCGGAGACGAATCCCTTTGGCGAAGCAGGCTTGCAGGATCACTTGCGGATCCGTTTGGTCGCGCAATTGCAGCTCCCATTGCGCTGGTGGAGCCGCCCCCGCTGCGCCCGCCGCTCGAGCCGCGCCCTCCCATTTTGGGGTCATGGCCAGCACTTCCGGCATTTCCCGCAGCGGATTCACATCGTCGTCGGTTTCGAGACGCACGCGCCGGGGAATGGTCCGGCGCGCCTCCTCTAATGTGCCGTCAAATATCTTCTGGCCTTTCGCGATCAGGAGGAGGCGGCTGCAAAGCCGTTCCGCGTGCTGCATCACATGGGTCGAGAAAAGAATGGTCCGTCCGTGCGCAGCCCGCTCGCGGATGATTTCCTCCATCACGCCCTGATTGACCGGGTCCAATCCCGAGAACGGCTCATCGAGGATGACCAAGTCCGGGTCGTGGGCGATCGAGGCGAGCATCTGGACTTTTTGCCCCATGCCTTTGGAGAGGGCTTCGACCCGGGCCTCGGCGAAGTCGTGCAGGCCGAAGCGATCGAGGAGTTCATGCGCCCGCTGCCGGGCGGCGCGCCGGGTCATGCCTTTGAGGGTGGCGAAGTAGGCGATGACCGCCCATGTTTTCATCTTCTTGTAGAGGCCCTTTTCCTCGGGCAGATACCCGATCCGCTCCCGGACCTCGAGAGCCGTCCGGTGCCCCAGGACGGTAATCGTTCCGCTGGTCGGCTTGATGATGTCCAGAATCATGCGGAGGGTCGTCGTTTTGCCGGCGCCGTTGGGTCCGAGGAATCCGTAAATGGAGCCGGCTGGAACGGCCAGGCTGACGTCGTCAACGGCTTTGAAGTCACCGTAAAACTTGGTGACGTTCCGAAGGTCGAGCGCGATTGGGTTCATGAGGACAATGGAGTGTATCGAGTCAAAGCGAGATGTCCGCGATCTTATTCGATCTTGGGCGCATCGAATTTTTGCCCGGCCTGCTGATGGATCGCTTTAATGACTTGGCCCTTTTCATCTTTGACAAACGTGACTCGGGCGTTGACGACCTTCCAGAAGAATTCCGTGGGTGATTGGGCGTAGATCTCGTACTGCGGCTGGCCGGTCACTTGCCCGAAGAGCCGGCCGCCTTCCCGGGTGACGGTGAGAACGGCTTGGGCCGGGGCGTAGTCGTATCGGCCGACGTAGGCGTCGAGCACCGCCGGATCCACCTGGATCGCCTTTTCCTCCACCATCCGGGGCGCGTCAAACGTCATGCCGCCTTGTCGATGGATGGCTTTGGTGACTTCTCCCCGCTCATTCTTCACGAAGGTGACCTGGGCTTCGACCACTTTCCAAACGAACTCGGTCTCGGATTTGGGAAAGATCTCGAGTTTCGGCTGGCCGGTCAATTGCGCGAAGAGCTTGTCGCCTTCTTTGGTCACGATCATGACCGCGCCTGAATAATCGTAGCGCCCGACCAACGCCTCATACGACTTAGGCGAAAGAGCCTGCGCCGGCTTGGGCGTGGTGACCACTTCCATTTTCGGCCAAAGGTAGAGTTGGGCGATATCGTGGGCTCGCCCCGAAGGATCCATGCCCGGCGCGGCCGGCGCCGCATTGGCCAGCACCACCACCGTGACGTTCTCCGAAGGATGCCGCAACAGGTAGCTGGTGAATCCGTTGAGTCCACCGCCGTGGCCGATTTCACTCAAGCCGCGCCGCTTCCCGATCGACCAACCATAGCCGTAGCCTTCGCTCGATTTCTCCGGCGTTTTCGGATCCGCCTTGGTGCTGACCGGAGTGAAGGCCGCCTTCAAACTTGCCTCGCTCAGGACCCGACCGCTGAACAGGGCTTCATTCCAGCGGAAGAGATCGCCGACGGTCGAGTAGAGAGCCCCGGCGCCGCCCGCCCGGGACATATCCCAATTGAGCGCCTTCTTGAACCCGCCTTTTTCGAAAGTGTAGCCGTGGGCCTCGTGCTCGAGCACCTCGTCCCAGCGATGCACCCCCGTGTTCTTCATTCCCAGCGGCTCGAAGAAATTCCGGCGCAGGAACTGATCATACGATTCACCCGACACCTTCTCGATAATGTGACCGAGCAGAAAGTAACCCGAGTTGTTGTAGGACCATTTCTCGCCGGGTGAGAAATCAAACGGATCATCTCGGAACGATTTGATCAGATCGGCGGGCTTGATGTTCAGCGCGGCCGTGGCGAGAAAGTCCGGCTTGCTCGTGTAGCTGCGAATACCCGAGGTGTGAGTCAGCAGATGATGCAGCGTCACTTCATCGCCGCGCGGGTAATCGGGAAGAAAGCGGGACAGCTTGTCCTGGACGTTGAGCTTGCCCTGTTCCTGCAAACGCAGGATGGCCGCGGCGGTGAACTGCTTGGAAATGGAACCAATGCGAAACTTGGTTGCAGTCGTGACCGGAACGCGATGCTCCAGATTCGCCAGCCCGTAACCCTTCTCAAACAGGATCTTCCCGTCCCGCGCAACCAATGCGGCCAGGCCGGCGGATTGGCCCTTCACCACATCCGCGAACATCGCCTCGAGGCGCTCCTCCACGGGGCGGACCGGCGCCTTGGGATCGGCCCCTTTCGCCAGCAGCAAATCCACGATTTCCTTTTGGCCGTGCACTCGCGCGGTTTCCAGCGGCGTGACGCCGAATCGATTGGTGACGTTGAGGCCAATTCCCCGGGCCATCAGAGTCTGGAGGCTCTCGACGTTGCCTTGTGCGGCGGCCGCGACCAGGCGGTCGGCCAGAGCTCCGCCGCTGAGCAAGCGACAGGCAAACCCCCAACCCGCCGTCCTGTTCTGGATCTTCAACAGAAGCCGGTTGGCGCCTTTCTCCAGAGGGAACCAGACCAGATCCTCATCCGGAGCGGCGGGCCGGCCGATCCAGTTTTCATGCACCAGCTTCCCGTTCAGCCAGATCTTGACGGCATCGCCACTGCCGATTCCGGCGAGCAGATTCGTCTTCTCCGGAGCCAGGATCTCGGCGTAGGCGTAGGCTACCACGAACTCCAGATTCCCCAGGACGGCGGTTAGATCAATGATCGAGTTGGTCGAGCGCAACATCTGCCAGGTCAGATTGGTGCGGCCGATTTCGACCTTGAGACCAGGTTGCGGCCGGATGTTCGCCTCACCGCCCGCCACGGTCAGCCGATCCGACCGAAACGCCTTCTTCTGAGTTTCCTCGTCGGGCGAACTCGGCGCTGGTTCCGCCACGGGAATCGGGCCCACGACCAACCAGGTTTTGAGGAATTGATCGAGCTCCGGTTTCTGAGCCCAGTCAGCAGGTGTTTCCGCCGCTCCCAGATCCGCCCTCCAACAAACTAACATCATCACGAAGACGATGAGCCAGTTCCACCGGCTCGTCTTCGCAACCGTCTTTGCATTGCCCATTCCCCACGAAACCCGATCTGGAATCCGTGAATCTCCAGGGGATTCTGTCGCCAAACCCAGGGTTGACGCTCCGCGCCATTCCATGAACCTGGGTGGGGTGAGACTCGGGCGAACCCTGACTTTCCCGACCGCAAGGATTCCAGGGCTCGACGGCGTCTCGCCCCACCGTTGAATGGGTTCATGGCTCCAACTCAGGTCCAATCTTCGGAGATGTTCCATACCCATGAACCGTGGTTGTCTGAATGGGGAGCGCGGCCGTCCCGGCTGCACCGGTCGGAGTCCCGCCGACCGGAACCAACGCGATGCACGTCCACGAGGGTTCGGCGGGACGCCGAACCCGGCAGGCGAGACGCCCGCACTCCCCAGCGCACCTTCACACGTCTCGGAGTGCGACAGTCCTCTGCCGCCTTGTTGGCTCCGATCAGGACCGGCGCCTTCAGTAGGAGCGAGAGCGCGGTCGCGGTCCAGAACCTCGCGGCATTTCAGAAGAGTGCTTAGATCTGTGATTGGGGTCGTTTTCATAGGGGATTCAGGTTTCAGTTAAGTCGAGTGGCTCTTTCCGGTTTCGGGAGCATCGGGAATTTCAAAACGATAGCCAATGTCACGGATGGTCTGGATGTGAGTCGGGTGGCGCGGATCGGGTTCAATCTTGCTCCGCAGCGTCGTCACGCAACGATCGACGCTGCGATCGGTGACGATGACCTCATCGCCCCACACGGCATCGAGAATGGTGTCGCGGGTCAGCGCCCGACCCGGACGCTTGACGAAGTGCTCGAGCAATCGGAATTCCTTGGCGGTCAGCGTCACTTCGACGCCGTCCTTGAGCAAGCGGTGCGACGCCACGTCGAGCTCGCAGTTGCCGAAGGCGTAGCTCTCCGCCTCCGGACTTTGCTTTCGTCGCAAGAACGCACGGACCCGGGCCAACAATTCGCGGATGCTGAACGGCTTGGTCACGTAATCATCGGCCCCGAGTTCGAGCCCGCGCACGATATCCTCCTCCTGGCCTTTGGCCGTCAGCATGATGATGGGCATTTCCAGATTCTGCGCCCGGGCCTGGCGGCAAATCTCGTAACCGCTCAACTTCGGCAGCATCAGATCGAGGATCAGCAAATCCGGCGGATGCAGGCGGACCGCTTCCCAACCCTCCTGTCCATCCTTGGCCGTCCGGACATGATAGCCCTGAGCCTGAAAATTGTCCTTCAGTCCGCGCAACAGCGTCGCGTCATCTTCAATGATGAAAATGGTCTTCTCGCTCATACGCGATGGGTTGTCCCGGAACTCACGGCCGGCGCGGCTGGAATGAGAACCGTAAAGGTGCTGCCCTGGCCCGGCTGGCTTTCCAGACGGATCTCACCCCGATGGGCGGTCACGATGAATTGCACAATGCTCAAGCCGAGTCCACAACCGCCCGCCGAGCGCGCCAGGCCGGAATCCACCTGGTAGAAACGCTTGAAGATCTTCTTCGATTCGCGCGGCGCGATCCCGATTCCGTTGTCGCGAATTTCCCAGGCCACCTTCGCCCCAATTCGGTCAACGCGCAGCCGAATCTCCTTGGCGTCGCCGGTATATTTGTAGGCGTTGTCGAGCAAATTGATCACGACCGTCGCCCAGGCATCGGCATCCGCCACCATCGGAGGCAGGCCCGGAGCCACCTCCACGTCAAACCGGCAGCCGGGTCCTTCCAACCGATCCCGAACCGCCTCCAAGGCTGGATCGAGAACTTCGCGAACCGTGGTCTCCCGAAACTGCAAGGCGTATTTGTTTCTCTCCATCCGCGAAAAAGCGAGGAAGTTGTCGATCAAGCGGCTGAGCCGGCTGTTTTCCTTGGCGATGAGTTCCAGGTATTCGCGCGTGGTTTTCGGATCGCTCTTCTCGTCCGCGAGCAAGGTGTCCACCAGCAGGCGCATCGACGAGAGTGGCGTTTTGAGCTCGTGGGTGACGGCCGCCACGAGATCGTTCTTCAAGCGGGTTAGCTCGATTTGCTGGCGCAAAGCCCGAACCATCACCCCAGCCAGGATGGACATCGCGGCGACGACCAGCAGACCGGTCCACAGGTAGGAAGTGAGCCTCTCGCGAACCGCGGCTTCGAAGGGGCGTCGATCGCTCTCGGTCAATCCGAGTTGCCAACCCGGCAGGGCAGAGCCCGCCGCCAGCGTGGCCGCGAAGGCTTTCTCCGAAACCTCGGCGGTCGGCGGCCACAGGCGGACGGCGACGTCGGATGGCCAAGCCTGTTTGACCACGGACGTCTGCAAGAAAGTCCGCAATGAGTCGAGCTGGTAAAGCGCTCCCAAACGCCCGCTCGGCGAGACAAACAACCAGACGTTGGAGAGCTGGGTCGGTTGAAGGACCGAGACGCGGACGCTCGGATGAGTGGCCGAACGGGTCTCCAGAAAACGCGCCGCCAATTCCTCGGCGGCCAGCGTGGGAAACTCCGTCTCGGCCGGAAACTGGGCGCGCAATTCGCGCATGAGGAATCGCCGTTGCGCCGCGGGCATGACCGAGTTCTCGTAGTCGGACAACCGTTTCTTCAGCCGGTCCAGGGTCGGTCGAAGAGCCGCCCTCTCCCCGGCGCGTCCCAGCTCCAACGCCATCAACTCGGCGTTGGCCACGGTCAATCGCCCGTCGGCGTCCAACGACTGAGCGAATCGATCTTCGGCGAGCGTCTCGGTCAACAAACGCAGGGCCGGCTCCTTCTGGCCGGCGCGGACGAGGCAGCGCGCCTGGGCCTGCAGGGAGCGTGCGATCCACGACGTGTTCGTCGTCTGTCCGGCGAACTTCGCGTATTCCGCGGCCGCGTTGATCAAGTCCAATTGCACGTGCTCCAACTGACGGGCGTTCTGCCAGGTGACGTCCAAGATTTCCGGCGAATCCGGCGTGTCTTGCGGAGCGCCCGGATAGACCATCGCGCCGTTCGTCGCCCAGCTCACCACACTGTCGGCCAACCCCTCGCGCCAGCAGCGTGCGAATGCCGCCGGGCCCGGCGCTTGTTCGGCAATGCGATCGAGTTCGCGGCCCCGCTCGCGCCAGAAGCCCGCCAGGCGCTCCTGCGCCAGGATCAGATGCGAGCGATAAGCTTCGCCCAGCTTCTGTTGCACGGCCAACCGTTCGTTTTGCATGGCCCGGGTCATAAACCAGAGAACACTGGCGGTCGGAATCAAGATCACGACCGCCAACAGCGTCACCAGCCAGGAACCCTTGTCCCGGCCGGCGCTCCGTTGAATGCGACCGATTTTTGCCATCGTCGCCTATTGGATCTGGCAGCTCGCGACAATCGCGTCCCATTGCTGGCGGTGTTGCTCAAACTGTTCGCGCGGCGCCTGGGTCAACAGCTTCGCCGCCCGCGGTTCGGCCAACACATAAACACCGTAGAACACTCGGGGAGTTTGACCGTCGGCGAAGTCCGCCGTCACGGCCACGGCCGGCTTTCCGGCGACGACCCGCTCCTGCCAGCCGTCCGGACGGATTTTGAAGTCTTTGAACGGTTTGGCATCTTGGGCGAGGCTCTTCTCCGCCCAAACCCGGACCGAGCGTTTCTCGTCTGCGCTCAGATTCGCGGCGTCCACCACCTGCAAGCTGCCGGTGGCGACGGCCTCGGGATCGATCAGGGACACGACCATCAACGGGTCCTTTGCCTCCAATTCATGCTCAAAGTAAAACCAACCCGCCGGCGCCGTCAGGGCATAGCCGGTCTTGGCGTCGGAAAAGAGTTCGGACTGTCCAGCGCGCCGTTGGCGAATGCGGGCCAATTCAATCACAGTTCCGCCGGCCTCGAGTTTGACCAGATACCGGTGCGCGTCCGCCGAGAACCAAAACGATTGCTTGAGGTTAATATCCACGCGAAAACAATCGAATTTCCCCGCCTCGGTCGTGAGGGTTTCCCGGCCCGTCACCTCCGCTTCCACCCGCACGACCACGCATCCACCCAAAGTGGTCAGGCAGGGAATGGTCGTCTTGTACCCGATGGCCAGAGGCAATCGCCTCATCAGTTGCACGACCTGTTCGTTGTCGTAAACCACCCCTTCCAAGTCCGCTTTCTTGACTTCATCTTTGCCGCGAAATCTGGCTTCAACTTGGCCCGATCGATAGACGGCTTCCACATCTCCGAGGAGCGAGTGTTTCCAGCGGCTGGCGAGGGGCTGGAACGTGTCCCAATCCGCGTGAACAATACTCATCGCTTGCGGGCCAGCGAAGGTGCGCGAGCCGATCCGCCAGACTTTGCGGCCGTCCAGTTCCGCCTGCTCCGCGGTGAACACCATCGTGCCGATCTTGAATCCGCTGGCGAATTTGACGGTGAGTTGAAGCACTTCCCCATCGACCCACGGCGCCGGTCCCAAAGTCGGATCGGACGGCAAGTATTGCCTCGCCTTGGCCAGGAGATCCTTTTGCTCGGGAAATGCCTCGGCCAACTTGATGAACGCCTCGCGGGCCAGGGCCGCCTGTTGCTTCTTCTGATAACAGAGGCCAATCCGAAACTGCGCCTGCGCGGCGAAGGCCCGGGCCGACTTGCCCTCGCTCACGACCTGTTCGTAAATCTTGATCGCGCCGTCGATGTCGCCCTTGGTTTCCTCCGCGTAAATTCCCTTCTCCAACATTTCCGAGGGAGAAGCCGCCTGCATCGAGCCGGCGCCGCCGGCGATCACCGCCGCCAAGCCGAAGACCAGCGCGGTGGTGCTCAATGTTCGTTGACCGATTGTTCCGTCGAGTGTCTTTTTCATGGCATCCAACCTAGCGCGGCCATGTTACCAGTTTGTGACCGCATTGTCCTGCTCTTGTCCTATTTTCTTCCGGGCATGACCCACAAGTTCCACGGGTTTTCTCCGTCGAGTCTCAAAGAACCTGCTTGAAAATCCAGTCTCTCGTCGGAGTCGAAATGACGAGACTCTGATTTTCGATGGAATAGGCCGGCGTCACCCGGAGAAAAGTGAGTCTTCTCACGTCGTCTCCTGATTTTCAAACAGGCTCAATGTGATTTCGCAACAAGGCCCAGGGTTGCGAGGCCCGAGCTTCCCTGGGCCAATCGAAACAAAGCCCGCGCTCGACACCCTGGGCCGGTTGGCCTAGCTTTTCGACATGTCTGCGCCCGCCGAAGAACGGAATTCCGAATTAGTCCACGAGCTGCGCGCCATCGTCGGCAAGGAGGGAGTCCTGGCCGACCCGAACGATCTCCTGGTTTACGAGTGCGATGCCTACACGCTGGAGAAGAACCTGCCCGACCTGGTGGTTCTGCCGCAGTCCACGGAAGAGGTGGCCGCCATCGTCCGCTGTTGCGCGCGACGCCATTTGGCCTTCATCCCGCGCGGTGCCGGAACCAATCTGAGCGGGGCCTTGCTCCCCGTCGGTGGAGGCATCCTGATCGCGTTGACCCGGATGAACCGGATTCTCTCCCTCGATTATCCCAATCGCCGGGCGCTGGTCGAGGCGGGTTGCATCAACGCCTGGATCACGAACGCGGTCAAATCGCGGGGACTTTTCTATGCCCCGGATCCGTCCAGCCAACCGGCCTGCACGATCGGCGGCAACGTGGCCATGAACTCGGGTGGACCGCACACCCTCAAGTATGGGGTCACGACCAATCACGTCCTCGGGTTCGAAATGGTCCTTCCCGACGGCGAAGTCCTCTGGCTCGGAACCTCACCGGACGGCGGGGAAGACGTGGCCGGCTATGACCTGCGGGGGGCCTTCATCGGATGCGAAGGCATGTTCGGCATCGTCACCCAAGTCTTGGTGCGGTTGATCCGCGTGCCCCAGGGGTTCAAGACGCTGCTCGGCATCTTCGAAAGCGTCGATCAGGCGAGCCAGACCGTCAGCGATATCATCTCCGCCGGGATCATCCCGGGAGCGATGGAGATGATGGATCAGCTCATCACCCAAGCGGTGGAAGCGGCTTACCAGTTTGGCTTCCCGCTCGACGCCGGGGCGGTTCTGATCGTCGAACTCGACGGGCTGGCCGCGGGATTGGAACGACAGACGGCGCAAGTCGTGGAGCTGTGCAAGAAGAACCAAGCCCGCGAGGTCCGAGTCGCCAAGACGGAAGAGGAACGGGCCGCGATCTGGAAATGCCGCAAGCGAGCCTTTGGAGCCATCGGCCGGCTCAGCCCCAATTTCCTGACCCAGGATGGAGTGGTGCCACGCTCCAAGCTCCCCGAGATCATGCAGTTCATTCGCGCGACCAGCGCCAAGTTCGGCCTGCGCATACCCAACGTCTTCCACGCCGGCGATGGCAACATTCATCCGTTGATCCTGTATGACGAACGTGATGCCGACCAAGTCCGGCGCGCGGTCGCAGCGGGTGAGGCGATCCTGGACAAATGCATCGACCTGGGCGGAAGCGTGACCGGCGAACATGGCATCGGCGTCGAGAAGATGGATTTCCTGGCCAAGCAGTTCAACGCCGACGATCTGGACGCGATGCGGGCTTTGCGCCGGGTCTTCGATCCGGACATGCGCTGCAATCCGCACAAGATGTTCCCGGGTTCGAAGCGCTGCATGGATTTCGCCCCCCGCAAACAGGCGGCGGCGTAACTCGATAGCAGCTTCCCGCGCGCCGCAAGGATTCAGCAAGAAACCACGGGTAAACAGGTTGAAGGATTGGACGGGGCGTCCAGAACTTGGCGCAGCTTGTGAAGATTCTGACATTGAACTCCCGGCTGATCTGTTTGCAGGCGCCACCGCCGAGATAACCTCTCCCACCAGCGCTGCCCAAAGACAGTCCCGGAGGGACGACCGAAAATAGCCCACCGTTTCAACGGTGGGTAACCAATGTCCGAAAGGACCGAAAGCCCCGGAGGGGCGAGAGCGGGATTGAAGACGGGATGCCGTTCGACCGAAATCGAAATGCGACCTCGATCGCACACAGTCGGCGACGTCCCTGACGGGACTTATTCCCTGCTCGCCCGGAAACCCAGCGTTGAAACGATGGGCTATTCTCTTTCGCCCTCCGGGCTGCGAAAAACGCGCAGATTGGTTCAACCTTGGCAAATAACCTTCTTCCGCCTCTTCTGCACCCTCACCGCATCGGACCGCTCGCCCGCGAAGACGATTTGCCTCACCGTCTTCCCTCCGGCGCTTTCGCGTTTCAGGAAGGCGCTCACGTCCATCCAGCGGATTTCCCCATCCGACGTGCGGATGACCCGCCTGACGGCGTAAGCCTGCTGCTGCCAGTAATCGGCCCAGCGCGGATTCTTGATCTGGAACACCTCCGCGCCATCGCGCTCGCGTTTCTTGAGGTAGGAGTCGCCGGACTTGAGTTGCACATAGAGACGCTTCCCGGAGGCGCGGCCCTGGTCGTCCTTGAACTCGATCTCGCCATCAATTCCGTAATCGCTGTTCGTGTAGCCGCGATAGATTTGACCGGCCTCGGAGCCGATGAATCCCGTGTGATCCACCGCCAGCAACTCGCGGCTCTCGTTATCAATCACCGCGACGAACATCCTGGTGAACGCCGTTGGCGTTTCCCGAAACTCGGTGAGGAACCCCCAAAATCTCCAGCCGCGAACGGCCCTCGGTTTCGCGCGTCAGCGTGAATCCCAACTTCGTTCCGGTCTGCGTCTTGAAATCCACCGCCGCCGACTTCCAGAGTTCCGTGCTCTGAAACGCCACCGTGTGATGCAGCCGCACCACCATAGTCGCGTAGATGTCGTCCGCCGGACCATCGAAGCGATACGTCACCAGCACGCTGGGAACTTCACTTGGGAAGTCCCGTAGGGACGAGCGAAAATAGCCCAGCGATTTATCGCTGGGGCTGCCACCGAATCTCCCAAGCCCCGCAGGGGCGAAAGAAATCACTCCAAATCTTGCCGCACATACTCCAG
>CAYHFE010000153.1:0-13695 GCA_964355375.1 uncultured Verrucomicrobiota bacterium | reverse complement strand
CGAGCGGGTTCTGTCATCCGGAACGCATTGGCGTTCGGCGTTTATTCCGCTAAAGTTCATCCGGCATGACAAATGGAAAGATCATTCAGGAACTTTGCCTCTCTTACGCCATGGAGTTGGAGACGGTGCAGAATTACATCGCGGCTTCCGTCAACCTCGATGGCGTCCGCTCGGAAGTCATCAAGAAGGCGCTGGCGGCTGACATCGCAGTCGAGGTTCAGCACGCGCGGCAGCTGGCCGCGCGCATCAAAACTATCGACGGCCTCGTCCCCGGCTCGCTCGACCTGCCGCGCAGCCAGAAGTTCCTCCAACCGGACAAGGACACCACCGATGTTGTCGCCGTCATCAAGGGCGTCATCGCCGCCGAGGAGGGCGCCATCGCGCAATACAACAAGATCATCAAGCTCTGCGACGGCGTGGACTATGTGACGCAGGACATGGTCATCGGTATCCTCGGCGGCGAGGAAGATCACCGGCGCGAGTTCATCGGCTTCCTCAAGGAATACGAGAAACGCTGAGTAATGACCTCATCCCCGATGGCGGCAGGCGGCGTGAAACATCCCGAGGCGGGAACAACTTCTCCGTCGAGGTTGAAGGTGGTTTTCGCCCTGGTAGGATGGTTGGCGCTTTGTTACGGCGCCGCGTCGCTCGGCGCAGTCTTCATGCCGGGCGAGTGGTATGCCGCGCTCAGGAAGCCTTCATGGAATCCGCCGGGGTGGATGTTTGGTCCGGTCTGGTCGGCGCTCTACACGATGATGGCGGTGGCCGCCTGGCTGGTGTGGCGACAAGATGGGTGGGGCAAACAGCGCCGGGCGCTTCTTATCTTTCTCGCGCAACTGGCGCTCAACGCACTTTGGACGCCGCTGTTCTTTGGCTTGCGCCGGCCCGGCATGGCGTTGGCCGAGATCGTGCTGCTCTGGCTGGCCATCGCGGCAACCATCGTGGTCTTTCGTCCCGTGAGTCGCACGGCGATGCTGTTGCTTGCGCCTTACCTTGCGTGGGTGAGTTTCGCGGCGGCGTTGAACTTCACTTTGTGGCGACTGAACCCTTGAACTTTTGCAACGCAAATGACCTCGACCTTAACCAACTTCGCGCAACGAATGACCGCGCTCGCGCTGACATCCCTGGTCATCACCATGAAAGCTGACACTGCAACCAACAAGACCTTCTTCGACTTTCAAGCCGCAACCAATTTGCCCGCCTGGGAAGTGGTCAACGACGATGTGATGGGCGGTGTTTCCACGAGCCGCTTGAGAGTCTCCACCAACGGCGCGGTCTTCAGCGGTGTGGTGTCGCTCGAAAACAATGGGGGGTTCGCCTCCATCCGCTCTGCGCCCGTGCGCGAGAACCTCACGGGCTTCACCGCTTTCGTCCTGCGGGTGCGCGGGGATGGGCGCAGTTACAAATTCAGTGCGCGGACCGGGGCGGGTTTCGACACCCCGCTTTACCAATGCAGTTTCACGACGAAGCAAGGCGAGTGGGAGGAGCATCGGCTGGCGTTCAGCGATTTTGTCCCAACCTTTCGTGGCCGCGTGCTGACCGATGGGCCGGCGCTGAATCCTGCGAAAATCAACTCGGTTGGATTTCTCATATCGGACAAACAGGCCGGGCCGTTTCGGCTGGAGATTGGCTGGATCAAGGCATCACCTCGCGCGGGCAAGTGAGCATGAATATTCTCGTCACCGGCGCGCGTGGTTTCATCGGCAGCGCTTTGGTTTCGCGGCTCGCGAACGGGGGTCACCGCGTCGTGCCGTTGCGCCGCGCTGCCGGTGGCAGCGAAGCCGGACCAACTTGGAATCCGTCCGCCGGACAAGTCCGCCTTGAATCCGCGGGTCCGCTTGACCTCGTGGTTCATCTCGCCGGCGAGAACATCGCCCAGCGATGGACAGCCGCGGCGAAGCAGCGCATCCGCGCCAGTCGCGTGGAGGCGACACGCCTGCTCAGTGAGGCGTTAGCCCGGCGGCCCCGGCCACCGCGAGTCTTGATCTGTGCGTCCGCCACGGGTTTCTACGGCGACCGGCGCGACGAAGTTCTCGATGAGCGCAGCGCTCCGGGCGCGGGTTTTCTTGCGGAGGTATGCCAGGCGTGGGAGGCGGCGGCTGAACCGGCCCGGCAACGCGCCATCCGGGTGGTGCATTTGCGACTGGGTGTTGTGCTGGCCCGCCACGGTGGCGCGCTGGCCCAAATGCTGCCCGCGTTTCGGCTCGGACTTGGCGGACGACTGGGGGCGGGCCAGCAGTATTGGAGTTGGATTGCGCTGGCAGACTTGCTGCGGGTGGTGGAACTGACTTTGGAGGATGACCGATTCAGTGGCGTGGTCAACGCGGTGTCGCCTGAACCAGCCACGAACACAGGTTTTACCAAGTCGTTGGCCCGGGCGGTGCGGCGACCGGCTTTTCTGGCGATGCCCGCATGTGTCGTGAGGTTTGTTTTCGGCGAAATGGGCCGTGAGGCATTGCTGGCCAGCGCACGCGTGCGGCCCGCGCGTCTGCTTGAGAGCGGCTTTGAGTTTCGCTTCCCGGAACTTGACGGTGCTCTCCAGCACGTCCTGTATCACACAAACCGGCCATCTTGAACCCACCTTCGATTCACTGGCTGCGACTTGATCTGCGTCTGGCGGACAATGCAGCCCTCTGCGCGGCCATTAAGCGCGGTGGTCCGGTCGTGCCCGTATTCGTCTGGTCGCCGGAGGAAGGAGGCGATTGGCCGCCGGGCGGCGCGTCGTGTTGGTGGTTGCATCAATCGCTGGCCGCTTTGGATGGCGCGTTAAGAAAGCTCGGCTCTCGGCTCGTCATGCGGCGCGGTCCAACGCTCGATAGCCTCCGCGCTCTGGTGAAGGAAACCGGCGCGACGGCCGTGTTTTGGAATCGTCGTTACGAGCCAGCGATCACGGCGCGCGATCGTCAGGTGAAGGAAGCCCTGGGCAGTGATGGTCTTGCCGCGGAAAGTTTCAACGCCGCGCTCTTGCATGAACCTGGAACGATTCAGAACCAGAGCCAGAAGCCGTTTCAGGTCTTCACGCCGTTTTGGAAACACTGCCTCGCGAAGCCTGCCCCTGCCGCGCCTTTGCCAGTGCCCGCAAATCTGCCCGCACCGTCGAAGTGGCCAATGTCGATCGCGCTCGCTGAACTGGAACTTGAGCCGAAACTAAATTGGTCGGACGGGCTTTGCGCCGCGTGGCAACCGGGTGAGGTGGGCGCGACCGCCAATCTAGGCCGTTTTCTTGCCAAAGCCTTCGACGATTACACCGACCAACGCAACCGCCCCGATGTCACTGGCACGTCTCGGCTCTCGCCGCATCTGCATTTCGGGGAGATCAGCCCGCGTCAAGTGTGGCACGGTCTGCGGCAAATGGCGTCGAAACGCGGCTTGCCCGTCGAGCGTTGGCGCGCGTCGCAATTCCTCGCCGAAATTGGCTGGCGCGAGTTCGCGCATCATCTTCTGTTTCATTTTCCGCACACTCCGACCGAGCCGTTGCGCGCAGACTTCAAAAACTTTCCATGGCGCAAAGACGCAGCCTGGCTGCGCGCGTGGCAGAAAGGCCGCACCGGGTATCCCCTCGTGGACGCCGGGATGCGCGAGTTGTGGGCGACCGGCTGGATGCACAATCGCGTGCGCATGATTGTCGCGAGTTTTCTTGTGAAGGATTTGCTGCTGCCCTGGCAGGAAGGCGCACGGTGGTTTTGGGATACGCTGGTGGATGCCGACCTCGCGCAGAACACCCTTGGCTGGCAATGGACCGCCGGCTGCGGGGCGGATGCCGCGCCCTATTTCCGGATTTTCAATCCGACGAGCCAGGGCGAGAAGTTTGATCCTCACGGCCACTATGTCCGCAAGTGGTGTCCCGAACTCGCAAAACTTCCAGACAAGTGGCTGCATCAACCGCACGCCGCGCCGGCTGAAATCCTGCGAGCCGCCGGAGTCGAACTCGGACACAATTATCCACTCCCTCTCGTCAGTCACGCGATTGCACGCGAAGTGGCGTTGGAAGCTTTTGCCCGAATAAAGGGCAGTGGTGCGAGCGTTCAACCATGAATCACCGCAAATAGTCATGCCCCACACCACCACCGAAGACCGACTTGTCGAGATCGACGGAGGTGGCGGTCCATTTGACCTGACCGGTCTTGCGGTCCTTGCCTTCGAAGAAGTGCTCGCATTGGGGGACTTCTTCCATTCCAAATATGAACCTTCCTATTTTGATGAACGCTGAGAGCTTTGGCAATTTCATTCATCGACGGACCTGCCCTTGAGTTCGGCGGGCGCACGCGCCAGCCATGCCAGGAAGCTGTTGGATAGGAGGCAAGGGAAGTGGCTAGCTCTCGGTGCTCCGTGGCGTGTGGCGGGTGGATCTGAGGGCGGACCTCGCGGAGTGGATCACGGGTGGATCACGGGTGGCTTGACAGAAGGCCGTCCGGTCCCGGCAACCATCCTCATGCAATTCACGCGTTGCCTCCCCTCAATTCTCCATCGAACTGGCCTTGCGACACCCGGAATGACCGATGAGCAGAGGGGTGGAATGGGCGGGGATTGCTAATAAGACCGAATCGACCCCACTCGAGCGCGCCCATGCTCCCCATTGCCGAACGCGAACTCCGCACCGCCGCGCGCCAGCCGAGAACGTATCGCTCTCGTCTGCTCATCGGTGGGATCAGCGTTCTGCTCTTCGCCTGGATGATCTGGATGTCGGGGGGCCGGCGCGGGTTCTCCGGGCCCGAGATGTTCAGCTTCTTCTCTTGGTTGGCCTACGTCTATTGCGTCTTCACTGGAGTGGCGGCGACGGCTGATTCGGTCAGCTCGGAAAAGCGCGAGCAAACGCTGGGCCTTCTTTTCCTCACTCCTTTGAAAGGCTACGACATTGTCCTCGGGAAATTGATGGCTTCGTCGTTGAACTGCTTCTTTGGACTGCTGGCCATGTTCCCGGTCCTGGCCATTCCGCTGCTCATGGGCGGGGTGCAATTGGTGGAATTCGGGCGGGTCGCCTTGAATCTGATCAACACCCTGGTGCTTTCCATTTCGGTGGGCCTCTTTGTTTCATCGCTGAGCCGCCATCCGCTTCGCGCCACCGGCCTGGCTCTCCTGGCCATGATCTTTTTCGGATTCGGCCTGGCCGGACTGGCCGAAGTCGTGCGCGGCTATTACAAGGCTCCCGCGGTCGCCTCCTGGCTCGATTTATTTAGTCCGTTGAGCTGCCAAACGAAGGCCTTTTCGAGAGCGTGGGGGCTGCGCTTCAATGATTACTGGTCTTCGCTGCTGGCCCTCCATCTGACCGCGCTGAGCTTGCTGGCGCTGAGCTCCTGGATCGTGCCCAGGAATTGGCAGGAGAAACCGGGCGGCCGCCGGGCCTTCGCCTGGCGCGAACGCCTGCGGCAATGGAAATTCGGCTCGCCCCGGCATCGCCAGGCGTTTCGCACCCGACTCCTCCGGGTCAACCCGTTTTACTGGCTGGCCTCGCGGGAACGAATCAGTTCACTGGAATTCCTGCTGCTCCTGGTTGGGTTCGTGAGCGTGGCGAGCTGGGCGGCCTGGCGGGTGGGTCAGGAATTCGGCGGACCGATCCAGCCCTTGCTCGGATTCCTTTTCGCCTGGTTCTGGGCCGTCCTGCTCTTGCACGCGCTCCTGCTTTTTCGCATGGCCGTCGGCGCGACCCACCGCCTCGCCGAGGATCGCCACAGCGGCGCGCTGGAACTGATCGCCGCGACTCCTTTGGACGTCCGGCGCATCGTGCGCGGCCAATGGCTGGCCCTGGCCCGGCAAATGGCCGCGCCCATCCTCATTGTTCTGCTCGCGCAAGCCTTTCTCCTGCGCGGCGTCGTGGACGCCTTCCTCTTGGAGACAGGCGGGAGGTGGGGTCTCTCCCAGCCGGCGGATTTGTTTCGCGCCTGGTCCTCCGGCGGTTTGGATCGGGAGGCGGCTCAGGGTTTGACCTTCGTCGGCGCGATCATTTTGGCCGTGACCGCGCTGATCGCCCTGCATTGGGTGGCGCTCGGTTGGGTCGGGATGTGGATGGGCCTTCGTGTGAAGCGCCCGCGCACGGCCGCCTGGGCGACGCTGGCCCTGGTGCTGATTCCTCCTTGGCCCGTTTACGGCTTGGTTTTGTACGGTCTGGACCGGATCAGCTATTTCTGGTCGGAGTTCGAATACCTGTATTTGTGTTTGAAGGTCGGTTTTGGTTTCGGTTGTTTGCACACGGTGATTCTTTCGTTTTGGGCCTGGAGGAAGTTGCGCCGCCAATTCCGCGTCGCGGTCACGGACCGGTTTCTGTTCTTGAATCAACGGCGGTCCTGGCCGGAGCGGGCGCGGTTGGCGATGAAATTTGCCGCCGTCTTCGGCGCGATCGTGGCGTTGGGAGCACTCTGGCATGGAGTCGAGAACTGGCGCGGCCAGAGAGCCTGGAATCGCTTTCAGCGCGAGCTTCAAGCCCGGGGCGAAATCTTGGATGTGGAGTCGATCGCTCCTCCCGCCATCCCGCCGGAACAGAACTTCGCGGCCGCTCCGGTTTGGGCGCCACTCTTCGGATCCGCGGAGGGCGGCGGCCCAGGGCGGCCAAATCGCGACGGGCAGAGGCTGAACACGCTCCATTCCGTCAACCTGGAAGGACAGCCGAAATCCTGGCGCAACCCCGGCGGACCGGGCAGCGGTAATTGGCGAGCTCAATCCTTCGCCGACCTGGGAGAGTTGCGAAAACACTTTCAAGCGCGCAGCGGTTTTCGGGGCTTTCCGAAGGCACCCGAAACGGCCAGTGCCGCGGAAGCCGTTCTCTTCGCGTTGAGCCGGTTCGACGTGGAGTTGGAGGCTTTCAGGACCGCGGCCCAACGCCCGCTGGCCCGCTTTCCTCTAAAAAGCACCGACCCGCAAAATCGGGGCTTGTTTCCCGCCTACCTCGCCATTCTGGGCAATGTCGGCGAGGTCTTGAACCTCCGGGCGAGCGCGCGTCTGGCGCACGGCCTGCCGAACGAGGCGCGGGCTGACCTCGAGTTGATCTGCCGATTGGCGGAAGCGCTGCGACAGGATGTCTCGTTCCAATCGCAGCAGATTCGCCGGGAATTGATCGGGTTCGCCATCCAGACCGGATGGGAAGGACTCGCCTCACACCAATGGACGGACCGCGACTTGGCCGCGCTGGCGGGCCGGTTTCAAGGATTCACCCCGCTGGCGGAATACCCACGAGAGGTTCGCACCGAAATCGTTGAACGCATGCAGGACTGGGAGGGCTTTCGATCCGTCCTCGAACGAGACCGCTTCGCCACGGAGGACCCCGAGCGAGGCCGCTGGATCTTGCGGCCATTCTACCCGAGCGGATGGACCTACTACCGTGAGATCGGTGTCTATCGGTTCTATCAAAATCATCTCACAACCGTGATCGACGCCGATCAGCATCGCGCCTTCATGAAAGAAATCCGCCGCCTCGAGAATGCCCTGGCGAAGAGCGACGATTTTCTGAACAGTCGTTACAATCGTTCCGCCCGCTGGTTCGGCGGCTTCGTCCTGGAGTCGGCGCGCCTCCAAGTCGCGGTCGATCAATTGCGTCTGGCGTGTGCGCTGGAGCGCTGGCGCCTCGCTCACGGTTCGTATCCGGAATCCCTCGCGCCGCTCGCGCCCGAACTGATTGCAGCCATTCCTCACGATGTCGTGACCGGCGATCCCCTCCAGTACCGCCGGACCGATGACGGGAGCTTCGTGCTTTACTCGGTCGGGACCAACGAAAAAGACGACGGCGGCAACCGCCACAATGAACTCGATTGGGTGTGGAAATATCGCGCCCGCTGAACGCCGCTTTGGCTTTTGACATAGGAGCGTCACCACTCTGTCCGATGTCGCCCTGGCTCACGCCACAACCCACGGCCTGCGCCGGGTCATCGTCGTCATTCCGGATCTCTCCATCATCGAACAGAACCCAACCGAAAATCGTCGGGTGCTGGGCAACGATGGTCACTCTTCACGGCAGGATCAAACTGGTCGGGGCGAACGCCTGGAGCGGCGCCTGGAGTCTGCCCTCCTTGATCTTGATGGCTGGGCCGGTCGCGCGGCCCCGCAAATCCACCGGTTGGGCGGTCGTCGCTCTCATCGTTTTCGGCAACTGCACGTCGCAGTTCCCGGATTGGCCGGCCAGTTCCCACAAGCGCAACAGCGTGCCTGAGCCGTCCGGGTTGGGGCCAAATGCGGTCACGCACGTTCCTCGAGTGCCGAGTTGCAGGCCCTGGTTGGAAGTCGGCCATTGGGCCGTGACAACGTCAGCCACCGCCGCTTGCAGGGGATAGCGCGCTTCGAGCGACGGCGTGATCAGACTCGACTCCGCCTCGTACTTGTCAAAGGTCCAGAGGCGAATGCGCGCGGTCCAGGCGCCCTGATTCCAGAGCCGGAAATTCGTGGTCCATTGGTTATTGAAAAGGTTGACGTAAACGGCGGGCTTTTTCGGCACGAAATCCATCGAGTATTTCCAGCAGCCAGGCGTGTCGAGACTGACCAGAGGATTATCCATGGGGCATAAGCCCACGCCCTGACCTTGGGAATCAAAGATGGCCACGCCGGTATTGATGCCGAAGAGGTGGCGGTTGGCGCCCGGAACGATGTCTTGGACCGGGTCCACGATGGACGCCTGGCGGCCCAGGCGGAATTGCGGTGCCTCCATTTTGAAGGGCAGGCAAATCCAGCCCGCTTCCGGCCACGGGTCGGCGGGCTTGTTCTGGATCGTGATTTCAAGGTCGAGGAACGGCAGGCCGTCGTAAAGCGTCACTTTGCTGAACACGGCATGCGGCAGGTCGGCCCGCGGGGGGCCGTGCAGGGTGGCAGAGAGAGAGACGGGTGTGCTCGTGTAGCTGACCGCGCAGTCTCTAGGCGAGGCCGCTCGGTAGGAAACCTGGCTCACCGGAGGCAGGTTGGGTTTGCCGAGTTCGTTGGTCGCCCAGTCGGCGCTGATCTTGACGTAGGCCTTCACATAAGCGGCCACTTGGTTGGAATCGAATCGCTCGTAGAGATATTGGCCGAAGCCGTGGGCGGCTTGGCCATCCACCCATTCCCGTTTGGATCGCTTGTCCACCAACGAGCTGATGGCGCCTCGCGCCGGAGCCAATTGAACGCGGAAGAATTCATTTTCGATCACCTGCTGCCCAGCCTCGCATTTCAATCTCCCACTGACGGCACCGGAGCGGAGCGGCGTGTCAACGCGATAACCCATCGGCGGCAGGCCGCGCGCCACCAGGCTGGGCATTTCCCGCTCAGACGCCTCGCCCCCAGGGCCTCGCTTTCCGGGGTCGGCCAAAAACCCGGCCCCAGGCTGAGACGGGCTGAAGGCGACCCACCCATCGCGTTGCCAGGGCAGAGGATTATAGATCACCACGTCTCCTTGGTGGCGACCCGCCGCGTTGGCCAACGACTGCATTTGGCTTCCCATGACCGGAGCCAAGAGGTCCCGCGCGGCTTCGATGTAGGAAGTGTGTTCGGCCCAGGAATCCTCGAGCCTCTGGAAACGCCCCGCCTTGTGGTCGGCCCGCCAGATGTCACCGTAGCCCCACTTCGTGCCGCTCCCGTACCGGGTGATCCAAGAGAGTGCGCCGCCCCAGGTATGTTCGCCGTAAAGCAGGCTTTGTTCGTAAGCTCGGGCAAGGGTGGACGTGGTCTCGGGCCCCTTCAGGCCCCACGCACCGAGCATGGTGTTCAACGATTCCGAGGTCCCGATGGCGGGTCGAATGTTCTTGGCCAGCTTGGCGCCTTGCGGATCACACATCGGGCCATGAATCCAGGTGTCCGGCATGTCGCCGCGGAGGACCGGGACGGCGGCTTTCTCGGCGACGATACCGTCGGCGAAATCCGAAAGCCGGCCAATGCGGACGGACACGCCGGGCAGTTTCTGCCGGGCTTCTTCGAGGAGTCTCTTCACCTCATCGGGCGTGGGTGGACCGTGATTGTCACCGGTATGGATGAGGGCCAGCCAGGTTCGATACGGCCAGTCCGTGGGTGGCACAAGGCCGGTGCCATAGCTTTCCGCGGTGTACATGGTGAGCAGGCGGGAGCCGTCCGGACCTTCCCACCAGAAGAGGCGCGGCACTTGCGGAGAACGGCTGGCGGCGTTGCAGCCCAGGTGCAGGAAATCCACCCCCGCATGCCGCAGCAGCGTGGGCATGATCCAGGAATGGCACGGCACGTCGGTCATCTTGGCGTCGCGCGGCAGCGCCACGCCAGCCTCGCGCGACAACCGGGAGGAGAAGCCCAGTCCCCGCACCAGGTCTTCGAGCTCGAGCAGTTCCGTGTGCAACGTGAAGGGCAGGGCGTGAACGACAAAGCGACCGTCCTTGAAGGCCTGTTGGACGCGCTGTTTGCGCTCGGGCGTTTGGCCGGGCCCGTCGGCCATGATCTGGCTCAACGGCCAGCCGGGCAGCGTCCAGGCAAACTGCTGTTCCGGGGGCAAGGAGCGATTCTGGTCCACCACCTTGAGCGCGTCATCGATCATGGTCGTGCGATAGCGCCGCACCACGTTGCTGGCCATGTCGGTGTAGCCGATGTCAAAATGGGTTTTGAAGACCACCACCACTCGTTCAACCTTGGGCGCCGGGTTTGACGCAGCCTGGGCGGACAGGCCGAGGCAGACTGCGGTCATGAAAAGAATTTGTCTCTGGAGCAATTTCCTCGTGCCGCGTGGGTGTGACTGATTAGACATAAGTCAAGGTGGGTGATGCTCCGCGAAAATAAATCTCAAGTTGTGATCTGAGCGGGCCTGCTAGGCTTGGAGGGATTTCAGGTCGAATTCAAACTTCTCCTTCCGCTCCAGCATTTCCTTCCAGGTGACTTCACGACCTTGGTAGGCCGCGGTACGTCCGAGAATGGTGGTGAGGTTGCTGCGCACGCTCTCCGGCACCGTGGTATTGGCGGTGTCGCCTTTGCGGAGGAGATCGCAAAAGGTGGCGATGTTGTTCACGGCGCCATCGGTGTAGAGGTTGGGCATCCTTCCCCCGTTGTAACCGTCGTCCGCTGCTTTGACCGTGACGGCGCCAAAGTAATGAGTGTCGATGGTGCCCTTTTGCCCATACATGCGGCAGCAGATGTCGTCCCAGCCATGACCATACTGCTTGGAACAGAAACTGAGGAGAATCTCTTTCGGGAACCAGTAGGTGACCGAGAAATGATCCCAGCAGGTGCCGCCCAGGCCGCGGGCTTCACCGCCCGTGCCGATGGCCTTGAGGGGATTCGCGCCAATGATCCAGCAGGCCACGTCCAGCGCATGGATATTCTGCTCGGTGATGATGTCGCCCGAGAGGACGCGGCTCAGGCCCCAGGCCCGCAATTGGTTTTCCGGATTCTTGGGATTTTCGTTCAACACCTTGGCCATGCCACCCCAGGTTGGTCCGCAAAGGTAAGTCGCCTCACCGGAGATGAGCGGACCGATCATTCCCTCTTTCACCGACCGGATCGCCTCTTGGTAGGACGCATTGGCCCGCGTCTGGAAATCGACGAGAAAACAAAGTTTCCTGGCCGAGGCGCGGCGCCCGCTCTCTTCCATGGTCAGGCAACCGGGGACATCCACGGCGATGGGCTTGGCGCAATACACGTGCTTGCCCGCTTCCACGGCGTCGGCCGCTTGCATCGGATGAAAGTAGGGCGGTGATTCGATGACCACCGCATCGAGCTTTTGCTCCAGCAGCTTGCGATAACCGAACAGGCCGGTGTAACGGCGGGTGGCGGGAACGCCGAACTTTTCTCCCGCTTCGTCCACCCGGTCCTGAAAGTAATCGGCGAGCCCGACGAGGTTGTAGTTGCCGTTCTTGAGAAAAAGATCGGCAATCCATTTTCCGCGTCCCCCACAACCAATCAGACCGATGTCTATTTTGGAGTTGGCCTCGGCGCCGGCGACGAGGCTGGGTCGCAGCAGGGTGGCGCCCAGAACGGAGACGCCGGCCCCGGCCACGAATTGTCGGCGGGTGAGGTGGGATGCGGTGTTGAGTTGGTTTTCTTGCGAGGGTGTTTTCATGGTGCTGTGCAGGGCAGGGTGTTTTCTCGTGTTCCGATGGTTTTCTGAATCGTTCCAGCCGCCCGACGTGAATCAGTCTCTCGGCGACTTTGCAGGCTCGGCGTCATTCGAGCGTGTCCCGATCAGAGACCGTGGCGCATTAACCTGGACAAAACTTGCCGCTCTTTCGTTGGAACTTCTGATTCTGGCCGAAGACGAGCGTGTCAACCGGATGGATCGGCCTGCTTGTGGACCGGCGTTTTCGCTCCAGAAACTGAAATCGCCTGTTTCTTCCTCGACTGTAGGCTCAGGCTCGCCACGGCTCGCGCAGAGCCCGCGCGCGGAGCCGATTGGCCTGCTCATCGCCGCCGAAATCCTCCGTGGCCGGGTTCCACTTCAAAGAGCGCTCCAGTGTGTAACTGATCGTCGCCAGATGTCCGAGCGACGCGGAACGATGGCCGATTTCTTCGTGCGAGCTGGGGTGCGCCCGCGTCCGAATGCACTCGAACCAATTCGCGTGATGGTTGTTCGCTCCGATGTTCACCTCGCGGGTGGTGAGATTCATTTCGTGGAAGAGGCTCTCGGGGCCGGCCTCGATCAGCCCGCCGGTGGACAGGGAAGTGACCCAGCCCCGCTCGCCCACGAAGATGCCGCCGAAGTTGCCGGCGAGCCGGGCGCTCGCGGGCACGGCGTGATAAAGGTCCTTCACCTGGCCCCAGTGATCAACGTGATGCAGGAGCGGGCCGTTGGCGTAACGAAATGTCAGGGTGGGATACTCGCCGCCGCTCGGATGAAAGATCTCCACCGGCCCGCTGGCTTCCATGCCCAGCGCGTACTGGATCACGTCCGCCGCGTGGGATTGGTAGCCCGTGACCGCGCCGGCACCGAAGGCATCGCAGAACACCCAGGGCACCACGCCGGGCGGCGGGTTCCGGTGGTAGGCGGCATTGTAAGGCCGCCAGGTCGCGGGACCGACCCACAAGTTCCAATCCAAACCGTCCGGCACGGGTTCGGCTGGGAGAGGGGGATCCAGCGGCACATACGAAGGGCCGATATTCGGCACCTGAGTCTTGGCCCACATCGTGAACACTTGCTTCACGCGACCCAGTCCGCCCCGGCGTACAAACTCGCACACCTGCCGGATGGTTGGGATGGAGCGATACTGGGTGCCGGTTTGGAAGACGCACCCGTTCCGGCGCACCGCCTCGACCAGCCTCCGCCCTTCCTGGATCGTGAGCGAAATCGGCTTCTCGCAATACACGTCCTTGCCGGCGGCAGCGGCATGGCTGCTCGCCAGGGAATGCCAGTGATCGGGCGTGGCGATGACCACGGCGTCGATGTCGGGTCGAGCGAGCAACTCGCGGTAATCGTTGTAGGCCGCGCAGCCGCGATAGGCGCCGCTGGTTCGGTCGGCAGCGTAGGTTTCCTCCACGAGGCGCTTGCCTTCCTCACACCGGCTGCGATCCACGTCGCAGACGGCGAGGACCTGGACTTCCTTCCGCCCCAGCAAAACTCTCAAGTGACCGCTCCCCATCAACCCGCGGCCGATCAAGCCTACGTTGATGCGCTCGCTCGGCCCGGAGCCATCGGCACCGCGGGCGGAAGAAGAAATGAGCCATGGGCCAGCGCTGCCGCCAGCAACGATGGCCGCGCGATGAAGGAACTGGCGCCGGGTCAGCCGGCGGTTCGCGTTCTCAGTCTGAGGACGTGTTTCCAAGGGAGAAGGCGACGTCGGAAGACTCACTTTTTTTCGA
>CAYHFE010000152.1:0-13721 GCA_964355375.1 uncultured Verrucomicrobiota bacterium | reverse complement strand
CTCCAGTGCATGCTCTCTCTCAAGCGCACGAGTGCGGCAGCCCTCTGCCGCTTTTTCCGCCTCGGTCAAAAGCGCCAGAGGGCTGGCGCACTCCAAGACGCTGGCGCGACGCAGTCCACTCCATGCGGTTCAAGGTTCCGATGATGCGCCAAGCGGAAGGGGGACTCTCCCTGAACCTGGGTGGGGCGAGACTCCGTCGAGCCCTGATATCCGGCCGCGTTGCGGCTGCGGATCAGTGTTTCGCGCTGTCCTCCAGACGCATCTTCTGCAAAATCCGGAGAAAGCGCGGGTCTTCGCGCAAGCCGTCCAATCTCGGCTCGACCCGCACGTAGATTAAAGGCAGCGATTTCTCGACCTGGGCGCGCTCCAGCCAGCGCAGGCTTTGGTCGGGGTCGCCCAATTCGAGGCAGAGCGCCGCGATATCCGCCGCCGACACATAGCGTTGATCGGCCATCTGCGTGAGTTTCTCCAACCGTTCGGTCGCCGCGGCGCGTTGTCCCGCCCGTGCTTGGATCAAGCCGAACGTGGCGAGGGCGACAGGATCATTCTTGGCCAAGTCGCAGGCGCGCTCGGCCGCGGCCAGCGCTTGCGGAATCTGTTGCGATTGCAGGCAGGCCCAGGCCAGAAAGAGGTGAGCCAGCCAGAAGCCCTCTTCCATTTCCAGGGTCAACCGGCATTGGCGGATCGATTCGTCGTAGGCTCGCGCGTGGTAGAAGGCCAACGCGAGGCTGGCTTGCACGGAGAGCGATAACGGATCGATGGCTTGGGCGGTGCGGAGGGCGGCCAGCGATTCGTCGTGGCGGCCGAGCGGGGTCAAGCAATTGACGGCGTGCCACTGGTAGGCCGCCGCGTAGCTTGGGTTCAATTCGACGGCCCGGGTAAACTCGGTTTCCGCGCGAGCCCAATCCCAGTCGTAAATGCAATAGACGCATCCCAAAGTCGCGTGCGCCTGGGCCAACTGCTCGTCCAATTCCAGAGCCTGCATGGCCGCGTTCCGCGCCTTCGGATAAGCCTCCAGCGGCGGAATGTAGCTGTAGGTCCCGAGAATGCTGTAGGCATCGGCCAAGCCCGCGTGGGCCAGGGCGAATTTCGGATCCAAATGCACCGCCTCCTGAAACAAGGCGGCGCTTCGCCTGACCGCGTCTTCATTCCGCTTGTTCCAATGGTAGCGGGCTTTCAGATAAAGATTATAGGCTTCCTGGTTCTCGGTGGGCGGCTTGCTCCCGCCGACTCCCGGCCGGGTCCGCAGGCCGGACTTGAGCCGAGCGACCACGGCCGTGGCCAGCTCGTTCTTGATCTCGACCACATCCCGGGTCCGAAAATTAAACGGCTCCGACCAAAGCCGGTATCCATCGGGCACGCTGACCAATTCGACGAGAATGCGCACCCGGTCCTCCGCCCGCTGCACCGCGCCTTCCAGGACAACTTCCACCCTCAGCTTGGAGGCAACCTCGCGCAGGTTCTCGGATTTGCCCTTGAACTCGAAGGCCGAGCTGCAGGAAGCCACGCGCAGCCCGGGCACCTGGCCGAGCGCGTCGATCAACTCCTCGGTCAAGCCGTCCGCCCAGTACTCGTGACGCGGATCCGTCCGTTCATCGGTGAAGGGCAAGACCGCAATCGCCGTGATTCCGGTCTGCCGCAGCACCGGCATGTTGGCCATGACCCAATCGTGATCGAAGACCCGTTCGTAAATGCGATTGCGCACCCGCAACAGCTTGTCCACCATCCGGGTGATGCCCGACAACCGGAAGACCGTGATGTGGGAATTGCTCTCATCGTCCGGGACGGGCTGGAAGTTGCGGATCCGATCGTAGAGCGTCAGCAGCGAACCCAACTCGACCTCGCTGCGGAGCAATCGTTCGCGGACAAAGAGCAGGTTATCGTCCCGTTCCCGGGCGCGGCTGGAGAGGAAGAGCGATTCGCACAGGCGATCAATGGATCGGCTATTCTCAATCTGGAGACCGATCCGATTCGGATCGACGTTGGACTCGGCGGTGGCCCGGCAGAGTCGCTGGGTGAGATAAGGGTGGCCATTCGTCCAATACAAAATGCGGCTTAACAATTCGGAGGCGAGCGGCTCTTCCGCATTCAGTCCGTGGGCCAGCGGCGCGGCTTCATCCGCCTTGAAATCGGTCAGTTCAATCAGTTTTCCCACATTGAACGGCGTCGTCCGGACGTCGCGGATCAAATCCGAAGGAATGGCCACGCCCAGGAGGCAAAAGGTCAGTTGACGGAATTGCGCTTCCTCGCTCCGGCGGTTGTAGCACTCGCGGATCGCGGCAAAAAACTCGTCGGTCGAAAAGGGCAGGCTCCGCACGGCATCGATCTCATCGATAAAGATGACGAGCGGTTCCTGACGATTCTCCAGCACCATTTCCCGAATCGCGCTCGTGAACCGTTGCACCGGACTTAGCCGGGTGTGATCCAGCCAAAACTTATCCAGCTCATCCTCGAGCCGGAGTTGACGTCCCATGCTCACGACCAATCCGTCGTACCATTGCTCCGGAGTCAGGTTTCGCCCGACGGCCGTGAGGTCCAAGACCACCACCCGGATGTGCTGTTCGCGCAAGCGGCGCGCGGTCCGGGCCATGAGCGACGATTTGCCCATCTGGCGGGACGTGAGCACATAGCAGTACTCCCCCGCCAGCAATCCCTCGTACAATTCCCGATCGGCGGAACGCTCGACATAGGATTTGGAATCGGGTCCCAGCGTGCCACCAGCGACGAAAAAGGCCGTGTCCACTGCGCTCATGCCCTCTTAATGCATTTCCGAGGAAGATCTGTCGAGCTTTGACATCGCTCCAAGCGCCATTCGCAACTTGCCCAAGGGCGCCTGCCGCGGCCGTAACCATGCAGTTTGGTCCAGAGTGGAACGGGCCACTGGCCCGTTTCGGTAGGCTGCCAGCCCACCGTCCCTGCTGTCGAAAGTCCAGTGAATAGCGATTTCAATTTGCGATCAAGATGAGACTAACTGCATCCTCACCCCGTCCCTCTCTCATCGGATGGGAGAGAGTGTCCGAAGGACGGGTGAGGGCTCACTCCGCTTAGCTTGAAAGCAACGTGGAATGAGTTCTGTTGTCAGGCCAGACTCAGCGGCAAGTTGCCGCCGGGCACGGCCAGGGTTGGCCGTTCCACCCATTTCTGCTGAATTCTTGCGGTCTAAATGAGAATGGGGGCCGCTCGCTCCAGGGAAATTGAGAGTCTTCTCACGCTTGAACCGCCTGGAGAATGGCATCGATTGTTTCGAGCGCGTTTCCTTCCAGCCGATTATTGACGTAAAGGAGGGTCTTTCGCGGACGACTTTCCCTGAGCGTTTGCCGAATGAGTTCCGCCCCCGCCGCTCGCGCCTCGGGATACGGCTCCTTGAGTTCTTGATACGGACTAAACGCCGCGACGGCGTCCTGGTACCGGCGGCCCGGTTTCAGGAGAAATCGCGCCGCGACGAGCTCCGGATGAGTCTGGCTTTGGGGCAAGGCCATCTGCTGGCCCACCGCGGGCATGTCGCTCCAACTGTTGAAGACGTGGGTCACTCCGTGCCGGGCCAGGCAGGCGAAGTATTCCGGATGGAGGAAATGCTTGTTCCGGATCTCCACGCCATAGGGCCAACCCTTGGGCAACCGTTCGAGGAACGCGTCAAGATCCGCGATGAAGAAACGACCTTGCTGATAATCGCTGGAATAGAACTTGGAGAACTCGAACATCACGATGCCGATCCGCGATCTGAGCGGTTCGCACGGCCCCAGGAACGCGCGGGAGAATAGGTCAGCGTTGAGAAAATTGGGATTGGCCTGGCTCGCGCGACGGCCGAAACGCGCCAGGTTCGGGAACTTCTTCACCGTGATCTCGTCCGTCACCTTGAAAGCGAACAGAAAATCCGCCGGAACCTGCGCGGCCAATCCTTCGAGAAAACGCGGAGCGGGAAAGGCGTAGTAAGCGGCATCCACGCAGACCGTCTTGAAGACTTCCGCGTACTCGGCCAGGCAATGTTTCTCGAACCTCGACTCGGCGAACTTGCCCCGCCATTCGTAACGCGCCGGGTCGTAGAGCATCCCGCGCCAGCCGGCATACTTCCACGATGACGTGCCCACATAAACCCCGCGCGTCGCCCATTCAGCGACGCGGCTCTTCATCTCTTCTCGGTTGAATGGCATTGGCACCTTTCACTCGTCCTCTTGGTCCAGCTCGTCCAGCTCGTCTCCTTCTTCCAGATCAGTTTCGACGCCGCTCGGCCGGCCCGATTCCAGAAGAATCCCCGATTCGGTCAACTTCTTCCTCAGCTTGGGATCCAGTGGCAGTTTGGACCATTCGAGGAGGGTTTCGCTCAGCGCCACGCCTTCCGCGCCGAGAAGCCTCTTCACCCGGACGGCGGTCTCTCGATCGCCCGCGTTGATCAAGATCGAGCGGCGCAGCGGGAGAGACCTTCTCCCAAACCGTCAACCAACGAAACACCACGCTCCCATCGGTGTCGAAGAATCTCATGGCATGGCGGCGCACGGTTCCGGCAACAACTCCTCCGGCCGGTCGAGAGTGACAATCCGGTAGGCGTATCCTTGTTCGCACAGGAAAAGCTGCCTTTTCAAGGCGAAATCCTGCTCCACGGTATCGCGGGAGACGATGGAGTAGAAATGCGCCTGGTTCTCGCCGGCCTTGGGCCGGAGAATGCGACCCAGCCGCTGCGCCTCCTCCTGGCGCGAACCGAACATGCCCGAGACCTGGATGGCCACGGCGGCATCAGGCAGATCGACCGAGAAATTCGCGATCTTCGAGACGACCAGCGCGCGGATCTCGCCCCGGCGAAACTGGGCATAGACTTCGTCCCGCCGGCGCTGGCTCGTCCCGCCGGTCAAGAGCGGCAGCCCCAGTTCGAGGGCGAAGCCTTCGACCTGCTCGACATACATCCCAATGATCAACACCGGCACATCACAATGGCGTTCGAGCAACTGGCGGATGATCCGGAGCTTGCCGGGGTTCTCCGAGGCAATGCGGAATTTGTGACGCGCTTCGGCCACGGCGTAATCCATGCGGCGCAGCTCGGTCATCGGCTGACGGATTTCGGTGCAGACGGCGGTGGCGATCCAGCCCTGCTTTTCCATCTCCTTCCACGGCACGTCGTATTTCTTCGGCCCAATGAGAGCGAAAACCTCGTCTTCCTTGCCATCCTCGCGGACCAGCGTGGCGGTCAAACCCAGTCGGCGGCGCGCCTGGAGCGACGCGGTGATCTGAAACACCGGCGCGGGCAGCAGATGGACTTCGTCATAGACAATCAACCCCCAGTCACGTTGGTCGAACAGACCGAAATGGGTGAAGTCGCCGCCCTTGCTCTGGCGATGGGTGAGCATTTGATAGGTGGCGATGGTTACCGGGCGAATCTCTTTCGTGTCGCCGCAATATTCGCCAATGGCGTCGGCGGCGAGCGTGGTTTTGTCGAGCAGTTCCGTCCGCCATTGCCGCGCGGCCGTAACTCCGGTGGCAAGGATGAGCGTGGACGCGCGGACCAAGGCCATGCAAGCCAGGCCCACGATCGTCTTGCCCGCGCCGCACGGGAGGACAATCACGCCCGAGCCGCCGCGCTCCGAGCCACCCGCATGAAACCGCCGCGCCGCCTCGTCTTGATAATCCCGCGGCGCGAACGCGGCGCCGGACAGAGTCTGGCCGCGCAAAACCAGCAAAAGTTCCTCGCCCGCGCGGTAGCCGGCCAGGTCTTCGGTGGGGAAACCGAGTTTGATGAGCGCCTGTTTGAGCGGCCCGCGCTCGGCCGGAGCGATTTCAAACTCCAGGGGCGCGAGCCTGGCCTGGAGAAAAGGCGCCAGCGTCTTTTGGTGCGCGAGCTCCTCAGCCAGGGGCAGGTCGCGTGCGGTCAGCAGGAGGGAATCGGCGTTGCGCCGGGTCAGTTGCAGGCAGCCATAACGCGCGGCGGAATCGCCCACGCTGGCCGCGACGTGGCCCGGCAGCGCATATTTCGAGAGCCGCCGCAGCGTGGCGATGATGCTCTCCGCGCTTTCCCCCACCGCGCAAGCGTTCCAAATGGAGAGCGGAGTGACGCGGTAGGTGTGGATGTGCTCTGGCGACTTGACCAATTCCGCGAACCGAGCCAGCGCATCGCGCGCCTCTGGATAAAAAGGATTGTCCACCTCGGCCAGAACCGTGTGGTCGCCCTGGACGATGAGCGGGTTCTGCGGATTAAACTCGGGCATAGAAAAGAGCGGAAGGCGATTTACGCCACCCGGGTGTCAAAGCGGCATCCGCCCAACCTCAAGACCCAATCGGCGACCCGATTCGTTCGCGCCTTCTTCTCTTCGCCATTCATCATGGATTCGAGAATCGCAAACGGCGCGGAGCTCGTAAATTGCAAATCCGCCATTCTCATTTTGACCCAGGACACTGTCCGTTCGACTATTGTCGTTCCGGCTTGAGCCGGTCTTCACCTGGCGATTGGCTGGAGCCCGAACTCACTACGCGCCCAAAGGAGAATGGCTGATCGCAAATCCTCCAGACTTGCCGTTGGTCCGCATTCCTGTCTGCATAGCGGCATGAAGATGCCCTTGAACCAGCACTTGATGGAACTGAACGGCGACGTTCTGAAAGGTTGGCTCCGGCGCGTGGGGGCGCTCGACAAGCTCCACACGCGCAAGGAGCAGTTCGCCCGCGCCGTCGAAAGCCAATTAACCCAATACCTTCCCGAAGTCGTGGCGCGGTTGAGCCTGGCGGAGAAGTGTTTCCTGGCCGAATGCATTCATCAGGGCCGGCTCATCTCCTCCGCCATGTTCCAGGCGAAGTACGGCGCCCCGTGCCCCACGGTCATTAGGGACTCCGGCTCCAGCGGAGAGATTCCCTTGCTCGTCCCGTTCATGCACGTTCCACATTATCGCAACGGCGAGGAACCCTATCTCCTGCCGGAACTCGTCGCACGACTCGACGGGCTCTTGCCGAAGCTGCCGGGCCTGACAGCCCGCAAGATCAGCCAGATCCCCAAGGCCTGGCCCGCGGAAGTGCAATACCAAGGCGGCGAACGTATCCGCCCCATTCACGTCTATGAGAGCGAACGCCTCGCCCCCGTCGAACTGGGGCGCGTGCTCCGCCTCATCCAAAGCGGCAAGGTCAAAGTGACCGATTCCACCCAACGATCCACGGACGCGGCCACGCGCCTGATTGCCGGACTTCTCGTCGTGCCCGACTTCGCGCTCGAAATGCCCGATGACCACAAAGGCGAATGGCAGCGGACATCCTACACCGCGGCCGGTCCGGTGCGCGCCCACGCCTGGCCGGTGCTGGTCCAGCAATGCGGCTGGGCCAAAGCCAAGAATGGGGTGCTCGCCTTGACCGCGGAAGGCAGGGACATCCTCGAACAATTCACGCCGGAGAAATTTCGCGCCGGGTTTTCGAGGTGCCTCTCCGACGGGGATTTCGACGAACTCATCCGCATCAACCACATCCGCGGTCAAACCGGGAAGGCCCAGCGTTGGTTGAGCCATCCCGGGAAGCGCAAGACCGCCATCGGCGAAGCGATGATCGTTTTCCCGGTTGGAGAGTGGCTTAAGTGCGACGAAGCCCACCGGCTGGTCGAAGCTTCAGGAAAGGCCCATCGCGTTCTCGAAGGGAACACGCAAGCCCTCTACTTTTTCGATCCTCAGTTTGGTTTCATTTACGACGACGTCGGACTTCGCAGCCAGTTCCTGCGCGCCTTTTTCATGGAATCTCTGGCCACCCTCGGGCTCGTCGATGTGGCCTATGTGTATCCCCATAGTCTCTGGCCCGATCTGCGCGAGTCGTTGAACGGAGATCTGCCATTCTGCGGTCGCTACGACGGCCTGCTCTACGTGCGCTTGAATCCGCTCGGCGCCTACGCGCTCAACTTCACCGACCACTACGATTTCCGCGCCGAAGAGCGGCCCAAGCTCTTCCGGGTGCTGCCCAATCTGGACCTCGTCCTGACTCACGACGCGCTCAATCCCGCCGATCGCGCCAGCCTGGAACTCCTGGCCGCGCCCCGGGGCGACATGGTCTGGACGCTCGACGCCGAGCGGATGCTCACCCATGTCGAGACGGGTGGCGCGTTCAAAGAATTGCGCGATTTTCTGGAAGCCAACGCCGCCGAGGGTCTGCCGGACAATGTCCAGGTGTTTCTCGCGGGAATCGAATCGAAACTGGGCGCCGGCCGCACGCGCCGCGACGCCGTCTTGGTTGAATGGGCCGACGAAGCCCTCGCGCAACTGATCGCCACCAGCGCCGGCACGAACAAGCTCTGCTTCCATGCCGGGGCCAACCGCCTCGTTGTCCCCGCCGAGAACCTCACCGCTTTTGGTCGCGCCCTGAAGCGCCTCGGCTACGTGTTGCCGCGGCCGCGGTAAGAATCGGGGCGCACACGACCAAGGGGTCAGTCCACGTAGAGGAACTCATTCGCGCTGAGCAAGGCCTGGCAGAGATTGGCCAGGGCCTGGCGTGCGGAGGGAGTTTTGCCGGAGGGCGCTTTCCAGTGTTCCACCTGGCGGGACAGGAAGGCCAGCGCGTCAGCCAATTCCACGGCGGTGGGAATCCGATTAAAGGCCAACTGCCAGGCGCGAGTCACCTGACGGGCGGGGTCCTCGCCCGCCTCCTTCTCCAGACGCGCGGCGAAACGCAGAGCTTGATCGAGGATGAAATGGCTGTTCATCAACATCAAGGCCTGAGTGGCGACCGTGGACGAGGAGCGACGCTCGCAATTGACCTCCATCACCGGGGCATCGAACGCATGGAGCATGGCCAACGGCCGGCTGCGCCGCACCTGGATGTAAACCCCGCGCCGGAACTCCTCACCCATCAGCGGCACTTCAACGGGCATCTTGTTGTCGCCTTCGGTCTTGTCGATGCCGACGACGATTTGGCCATGCACATCCGGGCGCACCGGAACCGGCGGACCGAACATCGCTTCGTTCAACGCGCCGCTGACGCTGAGAATGGCGTCGCGGATCACTTCGGCGTCGAGACGATGGACGGACTTGCGCCCATAGAGGCGGTTCTCCGGATCGCGCGATTCGTTCTCCGATTCGCGGCGCGACGATTGGCGATAGGCGGTGGAAGTCAGGATGAGCCGGTGCAAGCGCTTCAAGTGCCAGCCGTGCTGAACGAAGTCGTTCGCGAGCCAGTCGAGCAACTCGGGATGCGACGGGCGCTCGCCCATCACACCGAAATCCGACGGTGTCCCGACCAGCCCGCGGCCGAAATGATGCAGCCAAACGCGGTTGACCCAAACCCGCGCGACCAGCGGATTCGCGCCGCTGGTGAGCCAACGCGCCCAGGCCAGCCGCCGGCCGCTGGTGGCGAGTTGCGGATCCCGACCGGGCCAATCTGCCATCTCTCCCGAAGCGGCGAGCACGCTCAGTCCGCCGGGCGCAATGGGTTGCTTCGGCTGTTTAGGATCGCCTCGATGGAAAAGGTAGGTGATCGGCGGTTTGTCCGACGGCTCCGTGAGGACACTAATAAAATCCTCGGGCAACTTGCGGCTATTGACCTCCGTGATCTTCGCGTCCATCGCCTTCAAGTCGTCGGCCGCCTTGGAATTGTACTGGTAGAGCACTCCGGCCGTGATGTTGACGCTGGGATGGTCGGCGAGGAGTTTTTTCTGCTCCACGGTCCGCTGGTCAGCGGACGTTTCGAAGGCGGCGCGAAGTTTTCCGCGCAACCCGGCGTCGAACTTCTCGAGATGTTGGGTCAGCGCCTCGGCGATGTATTGTTTCTGTTTCCCGGCCTTTTCGCCCGCGAGTTGCCGGGCCTCGGCGTCGATTTCCGCGGCCTTTTTCCGGTCGGCCTCGGTGTAAAGCGAGACCCGGCGCTGGTCGGGCGTGCGCCAGTTCTTCCAGTCATAGGCCGGTTCGAGGACCGCGCGGAGCCGGTAGTAATCGGTCTGGAGAATGGGATCGTAGCGATGATCGTGGCATTGGGCGCATCCCACGGACAATCCCAGAAGTGAAGTGGAGACAATCTTAATGGTGTCGGCCACGACCTGATTCCGCGCCAGGTCTTGATCCACGCCGGGAGTGGCCGAACCATCCGCACCCATGCGAAGAAAGCCCGTGGCCGTGAGCCGTTCGCGAATCTGCGGATCGGCGAGCGCGGCGGGCGCGGCGTCGCTCAGGGTCACCCGGGCCAGTTCATCGCCGGCGATCTGTTCCGTGATGAATTGATCGACCGGCATGTCTGCATTGAAAGCGCGAATGACATAGTCGCGATACTTGTAGGCGTAGAGGCGCGGCGGATCGGTATCACTGAATCCGTCCGAATCGGCATAGCCCGCCACATCGAGCCAGTGCCGCCCCCAGCGCTCCCCGTAATGCGGCGAGGCGAGCAGGCGGTCGATCCACTGTTCGTAGGCCTCCGGCGCGGGGTCGGCCAGAAATGCCTCGACCTCGGCGGGCGTGGGTGGCAGTCCGGTGAGGTCCAGGGTGGCGCGACGCAAGAGCGTGACCTTTTCGGCGTCGGGCCCAAAACGAAGTTTCTGGACCGCCATCGCCTGGAGCAAGAACGCATCGATGGGCGTCCGGGCGCGGTCCTGTAATTGGGTCGCGGGAATGGAGGGCGAGCGGACCGGCTGAAACGACCAGAAGGCGCGCTCCTCATCGGTGATGCCGCTGCCCTTCCCGATCTCGGCCGGCTCCGGACGGGCGGTCCTGGCGCCATCGGCGATCCATTGCCGGATGAGTGCGACCTGCTCGCGGGTCAGCTTCTGATCGCGCTTGGGCATTTCGCCGCTGTCCACGAACTGGAAGAGCCGACTGCGGTCCGGATGATCTGGGACAAGGACGGGACCGTTCTCGCCTCCCTGGAGCAGCAACCGCCGCAAGCGCAGATCGAGGCCGCCTTTCAACGTCTCCCCTTCCCCATGGCAGTCGAAGCAGTGCGCCTTGAGGATGGGCCGAATATCCTTCTCGAAAGTGGGCGCGAACGCCGCCAGGACGGGCCCGGACGCGCCCAGCAACGCGCCCAGCGCCAGGAAACTTCGGAGAAAGAACCCGGCCTGCTTCATGCCTGGCGCAAGAGTTCCTTGACCACGCGGCAAGGTTTGCCGTCGGTGAGACGCTGTTCCTGACCATTCTGATGGAAGACCAGTTTGGCATGATCGAACCCGAAGAGATGCAGAAGGGTGGCGTGATAGTCGTTTGGGCTGACGGGATTCACGACCGCTTTGTGGCCAAATTCGTCCGTGGCGCCGTAGGTCAGGCCGCCCTGGATGCCGCCGCCGGCGAGCCAACTGCTGAAGCCCTGGCCGTTGTGATCCCTTCCGGCCTTCTCGGCCGCGCCATGGTTCTCCGTCACCGGCAACCGTCCGATCTCTCCGCCCCAATGCACGATCGTGGTCTCGAGGAGGCCGCGCGCTTTGAGGTCTTTGACCAACGCCGCCGAGGGCTGATCGGTCTTGCGGCAGCAGGTGGCGAGGTTCTTGGTGATGCTCTCGTGGTTATCCCAAATCTGGCCATTGATGAAAATCTGGACAAACCGGACGCCGCGCTCGATGAGGCGGCGGGCGATCAGACAACGCGTGCCGTATTCCCGGGTCACAGGATCGTCCAAGCCGTAAAGTCTCCGGGTTGCCTCCGTCTCGTCATGGATCTCGAGCGCTTCCTTGGCCGCCGATTGCATTCGCGCCGCGAGTTCGTAGCTGGCGATGCGGGCTTCAAGATCGGCTTCCCCGGGGTGACGCGCGAGGTGGTCGCGATTGAGCCGGGCGAGAAAGTCCAGGTTCTGTTCCTGCAACGCGCCCTTCAAGTGGGGCGGCGGTTCGAGATTCAGAATTCGCGGCTCGGCCGACCGCACTATTGTCCCTTGGAAGAGAGGTGGCAGCCAGCCGTTGGACCAGTTGCGGATGCCATCCACCGGGTGCCCGCCCGGATCGGTCAACACCACATAGGCGGGCAAGCTCTGGCTGGGCGAGCCCAGGCCGTAGGTGAGCCACGAGCCCAGCGCCGGGCGGCCCGGCTGCGCCTTGCCGGTGTTCATGTACCAGATCGACGGTTCGTGCCCGTTGATGCCAGTGTGCATGGAGCGAATGACCGCGACCTCATCGACGATGCTGGCGAAGTGCGGGAGCAATTCGGAGACTTCCATCCCGCTCTGGCCGTGTTGCCGGAATTTCCACGGACTGCCGAGCAGCTTTTTGCTCGCGCGATCGACAAAGCTGAAGGTCACTTCCCCCGCGTAATCCTCGCCACTGCGTCGGGTCAGCTCCGGCTTCGGGTCGAACAGATCGATATGACTGGGACCGCCGTGCATGAAGAGCGAAATCATGGCGCGGGCCTGGGGACGGAGCGGCGGCTCTTTCGGCTTCAGGTCGAAGGAGAGCGGTTGGCGCGGGACGCTGGCGGGTGTGGCCAGAAGATTCTCCTGGCGCAAGAGCCAGGCGAGGGCGACGTTGCCGAGGCCCATGGCGTTGCGGGCGAGGAACCGGCGCCGCGACCACCGCGGACCGAAATCACCACCCGATTCTTCCGTCGTTTTCATAGGGCTTGATCCGCCAGTTGGACGAGGCCGCCCGCGCCATTCAGCACTTCGAATCCGCGGGACGGCCATTCCCTGTCGCAGATCGGCGTTGGTTGTTGTTTGAGTGCCCGGAGCGTGCCGGAACAGGTGGGGCCAATCAAGGCGAATCCCCTCGCAGTCCATCGAACGCGCGTCCAACGGATCTGGCCGGCGCGCGCCGAGTGATGGGGAGATGAGAGCGCCGTCGGCCCGAATCTTGGCGGCGGCTCCGGCCGCCCGTTCTTGAACATTCACGACCAGATCTCACCCAGATCCACCCGGATTGGCCGGCGTTCGCTCCGACGACTCCGGAGAAAGTCCTCCACGTCGCTCACGGAGTCCTCTTGGTCCGGTTTTCACCAGGCAAAACCAACCTTGA
The DNA here is from genome assembly GCA_964355375.1 of uncultured Verrucomicrobiota bacterium. Taxonomy (GTDB): domain Bacteria; phylum Verrucomicrobiota; class Verrucomicrobiia; order Limisphaerales; family SIBE01; genus CAYHFE01. Next base: position 853 of record CAYHFE010000152.1, on the reverse strand, counting down.
CGAGCCCGAAGAAGCCGCGGCCTTCGCCTCGGCGGGCTTGGCCTCCGTCAGGGCGAGTTGCTGTTCCAGCCACGGCGCGATCTTGTCAACCCAACGCGCCGCGTGCTCATGCAACCCTGGACCGCTGAAATGGACGCCGCGCCCTTGGTTATCGCGGAACAGACCCGTGAGCGCGTCGCTGTCGGGACCTTCCAGGGCGACGCCCGCTTCCCACAAGGCCCGCTGCGCTCCTCGGATTTCCGGAGATCCAGCATCGTCGGGCGAGTGATAGCTCGCCTGGGCCACAAACCAGGGCATGGGCCAACCGGTTTCCCGGCGCGCGCTCGCCATGAGCTGCTCCGTGAATTGCCGGTAGAACGCTCCCGACAATGTCCTGGTCGGGTCTTTCTGGTGGGCGTCCGATTCGCCCTGATGCCAGAGCACGGCCCGAAAGCCGTGTGGACCGAGCGGCTTCACGCGTTTGACGAAGTTATCGCTGTTTGAAAGAATCCGGCGACGTCGATTCGGCCTTGAGTGCGACTGGAGCGCTGGTGAACCTGGTAGTCTTGCGGCGAGGTCAGGCGAAGAGGCGGCCCGACCGACGGTGCATCGGCCGAACGGGCCATGAAGGAGGTCCAAACGGCGACAACGAGACCTGCGCAATAAGCGGGGAATTTGAGGGATTTCACGAGGGCCAGGCTAGAGTATTCCGGCAGACGCATCCACCAAATCTCTTCCTGAACACGAGGAGACGAGGTAACGAGACTCACTATTTTCGGCCGAAATTCAGGGTCTCCTGACGTCGTCTCCTACAAAGGAAGGGTGGTTCGAGGTCCGAATGCGCGCCAAATACGGCGTCCGGGCTCTCCATGAA
>CAYHFE010000151.1:0-13755 GCA_964355375.1 uncultured Verrucomicrobiota bacterium | reverse complement strand
CCCGGCTTCAGCCGGTCGCCACGTGAAAACCGGCTGAAGCCGGGACTACATGCGGAAAGGGGTCGGTTCTTGACTTTTAACACTGCGATTGACGTTCAAGCACGGAGGTCCACTGGGCGTCGGTCCTGGGCTCCACGCGCATCCACTCGGGTTCGTCCGCGCCGCGTTCAGCGGGCGCAAGGCTTGGACTCTTGTCTTGGAGTGCGGCAGCAGGGCTGGGCCGTTTTCGGAGCTCTCGGCCAAAGCGGCAGAGGGCTGCCTCACTCCAGGCCGTCAAATTATCTGTCCCTTAAAAATCTCTGCCGATGGGGTTGAAACCCATTTCGTCTCGATTTCCCAGGGTAGCTCGTGCCTCGCAACCCTGGGCCTTGAGACGAAATCCCGTCGGGATTTCTTCGGTGATATGTCTCAACTCCAGTGGCGGCATCCTGCCGCCAGTGCCGGCTCCGAGCAGGATGCTCGCCGAACCAGCAGCCAGGGATGGCTGCGCCACAGGCTCTCACCCAGTCTTAATCACGGCCCAGCCATTCTGTTTTGGCCCAGGACCCTGTCCGTTCGACATTCGTAGTCCCGGCTTTAACCGGTCGCTGTGCAAACCGGCTCAAGCCGGGACGACATCCTGCCAAAGCGAGAAGTGCCGTCCTTCTCTTGCGAGCCAGCCAAAAAATACCTATAGTTTGGCAGTATGAGGTTGGTTTTCGAACCCGAGCTCTAAACTAAAACGATATGCTCTCACAGCCCCGTGTCTGCGCCATGCGATTGATCTCCGCATTTTTGAAGAGCTTGGCGAAGATTTCTTCGGGAGCGATCCGCGTCAGCCTTCTCTTCTTTCTCCTCAGCGCGCTCTGGATTACGCTTTCGGACCAGGCCTTGAGTTCCCTCACTTCGGATTTTGAACTCTCCTCCCGCCTTCAGACCTACAAAGGTTGGGCCTATGTCCTGGTGGCATCGATCGTTGTTTTCCGGCTTCTCCAGCGGGAAATCGTCTGGCGACAGAAGGCCGAAGCCGCGCTCGAACGTTCCGAAATGGAAAGCTGGGAGCTCGTGCAACGGGTGGGTGACGTCATTTTCAGCCTCGCTCCCGACACCGTCATCCGCTCGCTCAACCCGGCCTTCACCACTCTGACGGGCTGGGCCTGCGCCGACTGGCTCGGCAAACCTTTTACCGAAATCGTTCATCCGGCCGATCTGCCCTTGGCCAAGGAGAAGTTCGCCGCCGTGGTGCGAGGTGAAACGGTGCTCGCGCTGGAGCTGCGTCTCCAAGGCAAAGAGCGGGGGCCCGTTCTGTTTGAACTGACGCTCGCCCCCCATCTGCGGGACGGGATCGCGGCGCAATTGCTGGGAGTGGGCCGGGATATCAGTGAACGCAAACGGGGCGACGAACGATTGCGCCAACTCTCCCGCGCGGTCGAACAAAGTCCCACCCTCGTTCTGATCACCGACACGGATGGAGGCATTGAGTATGTCAACCCGAAATTCAGCGAGATTACCGGCTATGATTTGAAGGAGATCAAAGGCCGCAACCCGAGGATTCTGAAGTCAGACCGAGAGAACCCAGCATGTTACGAGACGCTCTGGACCACGATCCGCCAGGGCGGCGTCTGGCGTGGACAATTCCATAACCGGAAGAAAAGCGGCGAGTGTTATTGGGTCTCCGCGTCGATCTCAGGCGTGACCAATGACGCCGGCGTGATCACGCATTTTGTCGCCGTCCAGGAGGATATCACGGAGCGGAAGAAGGCGGAAGAAGCGCTCCGGGCGTCTCAGGAATTCGCGACGAATATCATCGAAAGCTCGCTCGATATGATCCTGACCACCGACTTGGAGCGTCGCATCACTCGCGGCAACCAGGCGGCCCTGACCGCTTTCGGCTATGACGAGGCCGAACTCGTGGGCCAGAAGACAGCCCTTCTTTACGACGATTCCACCTACTCCGACGTCGTCCATCAGTCGTTAATGGAAAGCGGTCGCTACGTCGGAGAAGTCATCAACCGTCGCAAAAATGGCGAGCTCTTCCCCAGCCTTCTGACGGCCTCGCTTCTCCGCGACGTTCAGGGACAGATCGTCGGCCACATGGGCATTTCCCGCGACATCACCGAGCGCAAACGCGCCGAGAACAAGATGCGCGAACAGGCCGCGCTTCTCGACATCACCTCCGACGCGATTCTCGTCCGGGACCTGGAGCAGCGGGTGCTCTTTTGGAACAAGGGCGCGGAACGGCTCTACGGCTGGGGCGCCGAGGAAGTCCTGGGCCGCAAGGCCACGGAATTTCTCTGGGAGACGCAGGCCCTGCCCCAGATCGAAACCATTGAACCAACGGTCCGCGAGGCCGGACAATGGTGGGGCGAGATGCATCATGTGGCCAAGAATGGGCGCAAGCTGATCATCGAGGGCCGTCTGACCTTGATGTATGATGCCGACGCCACGCCGCGCTCGGTGCTCATGGTCTGCACCGACGTCACGGAAAAGAGACACCTGCAGAAGCAACTCCTCCATGTGCAACGCCTCGAGAGCATCGGCACCCTGGCCGGCGGCATCGCTCATGATCTCAACAACATTCTCGCTCCCATTCTTTTGTCGGCCGACATTCTGCGAGTGCACATCACGAATCCAGACGGGCTCCGCATCCTCAGCACCGTGCAGGAGGTCACTCAGCGCGGAGCCGATATTGTCCGTCAGGTGCTCACCTTCGCGCGCGGAATCGATGGCGAAAGAGTTCCCGTGGACCCGCGTCATCTCGTCGGCGAGTTGATCAGAATGGCCGCTGAGACGTTTCCGAAGAGCATCCTGTTGCTCAGTCGGGTCTCTGCGGAAGCCTGGCTCGTGACCGGCGATGGCACTCAATTGCACCAGATTTTGCTCAATCTCTGCGTCAACGCTCGCGACGCCATGAGCGGGGGTGGCACCTTGACGGTGACGGCGGAAAACGCGCAGTTGGACAAACAGTACGCGAGCATGAATCCTGGGGCTCAGCCTGGTCCTTACGTCATCCTGAAAGTGAGTGACACCGGCACCGGCATCGCCCCGGAGATCATTGACCGGATCTTTGACCCGTTCTTCACGACCAAGCCCAAGGGCAAAGGCACCGGCCTCGGACTCTCCACCACTCTCGGGATCGTCAAGGCGCACGGCGGCTTTCTCCAGGTCGAGAGCCAGATCGGTCAAGGGAGCACCTTCAGGATCTTTCTCCCGGCCACGCCGCAGGCCGAGGCCCGCGCGGGCCAACGCCCGCCCGCCGCTGTTCCGACAGGCCGAGGGGAGTGGATCCTGGTGGTCGATGACGAATCGTCGATCCGCGAGATGATTCAAGCCACCCTTGAACAATACGGCTATCGTGTGATCACTGCCACCGACGGAGTGGACGGGTTGGCCATCTACGCCCAGCGCCAAAACGAGATTTCCGTGGTTCTGACCGATTTGATGATGCCCGTGATGGACGGAGTGGCGATGATTCGGGCGCTGAAGAAGATGAACTCGAAGGTGAAAGTGATCGCAGCCAGCGGTTTATCCTCGGACTACCAACGCGATGACCTGGAAAGAAACGCCATCGAGGCTTTTCTGACCAAACCCTTCGTCGCCGAGGAACTCCTCTCCGTCCTAAGCGAGGTCGTCGTGGGCCGGGCGCCGAATCCCCCTCCGAGTCAAGGCGAAGCCCACGGCGGTACAAGCCCGAGCTCGGCGACTCCCTCCTGAATCCCGCTGGTCGAGTTCGAGAGGACCGAGCTCACAATCCTTCAACCATGGACCGGGTCGCTGGGCCGATCGAGCGTGTCGCGAATGAGGCGCAGCAAATCGACGTTCGAAAACGGTTTGGCCAAGAGCTGAAACTCCTCGAACGATTTGTTGTCGGCATCGATGATATTCCGGCTGTAGCCGGTCATGTAAACGATCCTCAACGCGGGCTTGAGCCGGCGAAATTGCATGGCCAGTTCGCGGCCGGAAACGCCGCCGGGCATCACCAGATCGGTCAAGAGGAGATCAATCTGACTCAGTTGATCCGAATCGATCTTAAGAGCCTCATAGCCCGAGACCATTTCCAGAACGCGATAGCCATAGCGCCGGAGGATTTCGGCCGTCAGACGGCGGACCGCTTCCTCATCCTCAACCACCAGGATCGTTTCCGTCCCCCCCCGAACCGGATCGGCCGGCGACGCGGCCCCATCGCTCAGTCGTTCCAAGCTCGTCGCCGGAAAATAAAGCCGGAAAGTGGTGCCCCGGCCGACTTCACTAGCCACATCAATCCAGCCGGAGTGCTGCTTGACGATGCCGTAAACCGAAGCCAAGCCCAAGCCGGTTCCCCGGCCCAGTTCCTTGGTCGTGAAGAACGGTTCGAAAATTCGCGGCAAGACGTCGGGAGGGATTCCCAAACCGGTGTCCGAAACGCTCAGACAGACGTAGCGGCCCGGGCGGGCGTCCGGATGGGGCAGGATCGTCGTCCGGTTGAAACGCGCCTCGGAGGTCGCGAGGGCAAGAGCTCCCCCCTGCGGCATGGCGTCACGGGCATTGACCGCCAAATTCAGGACGATTTGCTCGATCATCCGGAGATCCGCCTTGACCGGAGGCAGCGACGGTGACGGTTGAATCTCCAGCGTGATGTGTTCGCCCAAGACCCGTCCGAGGACTCCTCCCAAATTCTTGATAATCTCGGCGAAATCCAGGAGGGTCGGCTGAATCACCTGTTTGCGGCTGAAGGCCAGGAGTTGCCGAACCAGGGAGGCGGCGCGTCCGGCCGAATTCTGAATCTCTCGAATCGATTCCGCGATTTCGGCGGGGGACGAAGTTTCGTTCATCAACGAGACATGCCCCAGGATGACGGTGAGAATGTTGTTAAAATCGTGGGCGATGCCCGCGGCCAATTGCCCCACCGCCTCCATCTTTTGCGAATGCCGCAAGGCCTGCTCCATCTCGGTCCGCTCGGCAATCTCACGCTGGAGCTGTTCGTTGGCCGACTCAAGGTCCTTCGTCCGGCGGCGGACCTGCTCATCCAAGTCGGCAAACCGGGCGGCGACCTGCCGCGTCAGAATCCATTTCTCGGCCAGCGCATGGGTCAATTGCAGCACCTCGATGTTGTCGAACGGCTTTTTCAGGATGACGAGGTTGGCCGATTTGCCGATTTGCCGCACGATCTCTTCCCAGGGGTAATCCGAGAAAGCCGTGCAGATGATCACCTGCAAGTCCGGATCCACCTTCCAGAGATGCGCAATGGTGGTAATCCCATCCCAGCCGGGAGGCATCCGGACATCGACGAAGGCCACGGCGTAGGGCCGCCCTTCCGCCAACGCCCGCCGCACCCACTCAAGCCCTTCCTCGCCTTGAAGGGCGGAATCGATCGTGAAGGTGGTCCCCTCTTGAGGCGAGGCCGAGGCGGCGCCGAACAAGACCGATTTCGATTTCTCCAGGCTGGGGCTCCGGACGCCGGCGCTGGTCAGAATCTTCCGGATGTCATCGTGAATCGCCGGATTGTCGTCGATGATCAAGATCCGATTGTTCTGCTGATCCGGGTTGAGAGTCATGAGGATGCTGTTTCTTTCGGTAGAACCGGCAGTTCGAGGACAAAGCGGGCACCTTTTCCCAGGCCTTCACTCTGCGCGTTCAGGCTGCCCCGCATCTCTCGCGCCGCCAGGGCCGAGGCGTGCAACCCGAAGCCATGACCTTGTTTTCGCGTCGTGAAACCGTGCCCGAAGATTCGCGTCAGGTTTTCCGGGGCGATCCCGACTCCGTTGTCATCGACCACAATTCGAACCGAATTCGCGCCGTTCCGTCCGATCTGGACGGACAATTGTTTTTCCCGGCGGCCCGATTCGGCCAACGCATATTTGGCGTTCTGGATCAAATTCACCAGCACCTGCAGAACTTTGTGTTTATCGACCAGGATGGGCGGCAGGGGCTCAAACTGCCGCGACACCTCGACCCCGTGTCGGACCAAGGCCGCGGCGTTGATTTCGAGCGCATCCTCGACCAGGGCGTCCAGATTCACGCGCTCGATCAGACCGGCGACGCTGGCATAGTTTTGCTGCATCGCCACGATGTTCTTGATGTGCTCGATGTTCTTGGCCAGCAAGTCGAGTTCCCCCTGCAAATTCGCGCGCTCCCCGGCCAATTGTTCGGCAACGCCGTGGAGAAGTTGGATGACGTGCCGCCCCCGGTCATCCTGGGTCAGGAACGCCGCCAGGTCGTGTTCATGTTCCTGGAGGAGCTTCGCCATCTTGACCAAGGTCGCGCCTTCCGATTTGCGCACGGTATCGAGGAGCAGAATTGCCGAGACGTTGACGCTATTGAGGACGTTGCCCACATTGTGAAGAACTCCGGTCGCCACCTCGGCCATGCCGGCGCGGCGCGAGGCGTCCACCAGATCGCGATGGGCGATCTCCAATTGCTGCTCGGCGCGCTCGCGTTCGGCAATCTCGTGCTGCAAAGCCTGGAACCGTTCCTGCAATTCTTCGTGCGTCTTTTTCAGCGCCGAGTCTTGGACCTGGATCTGGGTCAGCATCTGGTTGAACGCGTCGGTAAAGAGACCCAATTCATCGCGGCCGACCTTGACGGCCCGGGCGGAATAATCCTTCTTCTCGGCCACGGACTTGGCCGTGTCGGCCAGGCGGAGGATCGGATCCGAGATGATTCGCTGAACCTGCGTGGAAAGCACCAAAGTGACGAGGATGGAGCCGAGGAGCACGGCCGCGAGCGTTCCCAGATGAGCTCGCACCAGCGCGTAGAAGGGCCGGTCATACTCGGCCCGCAAATAGAGCGTTCCGAGGTGGGCCGCGTTGAGCACAATCGGCTGGGCGTAGAGCAAGAACTGCCGGTCCATCTTGTGGCCACTTCGCGGCATGTCCCCGAAACCCTCCTGATTGCCGCCAAACCGCGCGAATTCGCTGCCGTCGTCCAACTGAATCACGGCCGACACAATGTTGGATTTGGCCTCGAGAGCGGCGACGATTTCGTTGGCCGTGCTTTTGGAATTGAACGAAACGGCTCCGGTGCTCAAGTTGGCCGTAACCTTGGCCAGCACATCGAGGTCGCGGAGGAATCCCTGACGAAAGGCCATGACCTGATAGGCGAACAGCGCCACCGTCGCGGCGATCAACCCTCCGGCCGACGTGAACATGATCACCCAGGTGAGCTTGCGTTTGATCGGGATGTCCGCCAGGAATTGCATCGCTTATCGAGTCCCTTTCTCCGGCCGAACATTGACGATCATACCCCACCCGCGAACGACATCGAGCAGCTTGGAACTGATCTCCAGCCCATCCTCGTTCGCCACCCGGGGATTGGCCTGGAATTTGACCGTCTCGCGATCCATGACGAAATTGATCATGCCTCCACGCTTGGTGAAATCCTCGTGCTCGCCGACGATCAAGATGCCGGTCTTCTTCAGTTTGGACAGGATCGGCTGGGGATCGATCTCTTGCCCGATAAACACGATCTGACACCCGGTGAAATCTTCATTGGCGGTCAGCCGGCGCACATTCAATCGGCGACCATTGATCACGTTCGTCTTGCCGATAACCTCCAAATAGGCCGCAACTTCGGGGTGCCCAACCACTCCGATGACGAACGGGGCGCCGCGGCTCGGGAGACGGTTCGAAGGCCAGTCGGTAAAGAGAAAGAATTTGAACAGGTAGGTCGCCTTCAGCTCGTGCTCCGCGTACCTCGGCTCGGCGCCACGGACCTCGGCCAGGCCCGCGAGCCCTCCGATCAGGGTCACGACCACCAGGAGCAGGAGGAGAATTCTCCCCACCAAGCTCGCGCCTTGCGCCCATGAACCCCTCCTCCGGTGGGGCGAGACTCCGTCGAGCCCTGGAATCGTGGCCCGCGGGAAAGTCAGGGCTCGACGGAGTCTCGCCCCACCCAGGTTGATGGAAAGCCACCTTGCGCTCCGCTCAAGCATTGAGACCATGAGCCGCCTCGGCTTGGTGGGGCTGGGCTGCTGCGCCGCCCGGCCGAGGTTCACGGAGGGGCCGTCCCGACAGCACTCCTCCGCCCGCGACGAAGCCGGCGAACCCGGTCTTTCGCAAGTCTTGAGGAACGCTATTTCTGAACGGCTCATGCGCACATCCCCATCCGGTCGCTACGGAGTCACCGTCCGAGCAAAGGAAAATGTTCCCAGGCTAAATCCACTCAAACTGTAGGTTCCCGAAAATACGTGGGCGGCAGGATTCAAAGTCCCCGTGATCTGAATCAGCGCAGGAATCGTCGTGCCCGGCAAGGTGTAGGAAGCAACGGCTGAGAGACCATTCGAAGCGTCGATCATCCCAAATGTGCCGCCGCCGCCCAGCGTCGGGGACGTCAGGTAGGTGAAGGCAGTTCCATCGGCCGCCAGAATGAAATATGCGCTGCCCGTCAGGAGGCCGACAAAGGTTCCCTCATAGAATCCGGCGTTGGCCTGATGATTCCCGGTCCCCAGTTTGCGCGTGGCGCTGAACGCATCCGTAACTCCGTTGGTGACGGTCATCGTTCCCGCCAACGTCTCCGGACCGATCTTCCCAGCCACCTTGCCGAGTTTCTCGCCGACCAGGGCAAAGCCACCATCCAAGCCCACGATGATGTTGGTCGCGAACAATCCCTCGGCCAGAGCGACGTTATGAGCCAGCAGGATCCCTGGTCCGTTCGTTCGGAACAGAGCGGCAAACCCTCCATTCGTTTGTCCAGCGAAACTGCCCAGGTAAATCCCTTGCGGCGGCGTGACCGGAAGAGGATTGGTCACGGTCACCACGGCCACAACGCTTGTCACCACCCCCACGGGATTCGCCACCACCACGGAGTAACCGGCCGCATCACCGAGGCTGACCGCATTGAGCGAGTAAACGGTCCCCGTCTGACCGATGACGCTGACCCCGGCCTTGCGCCACTGATACGTCAAGGGCGCGGTGCCGATCGCGGCGACGCTCAAGGAACCGGTGCCGCCGGTGGCCCACGACTGTCCGACGGGCTGGGTCTGAATGCTCGGCGGCAAGAACCGCAATCGATAAAACCCCTGGCCGGGCCCGACGGTTTCAGTGAGGTTGGTGGACTCGGTGGGGCTGCCCAGACCCTGCCACGTTCCGATGGACAGGTTGGTCATGAACTCGGGCTGAACGAGCTTCAGCCCGGCCGGCCACGAAACCGATACCTTCCCTTTGATCTCACGAATGCTGAGGTTGATCGGTTGGGCATTGGCCTCGGACCCGATGTCTGAGCAAACCGCGCCCATCACCAGGATCAAGACCAACCAAGGCCATTTCTGAATTCTTTGTTCTTTCATAGAGCACTCATGCTAATTCAGATGAAGTTAAACTACTCCCCAAAAGCCCGCACGAACAAACTCCGCTACTGCGAGGCCTCCTGGAAAAGCCTGGGGCCGAACAAATCGAACGGGCCTGACCCGCCTCTGGGCGGTCGGCCCTTCGGTGCCGCCGCATCGGGCTTCCCTCGAAGATTGTGTCGTCTGGATGTGGTTTCATCATGGTGAATGGGGTCGATTCTTCAGTATTGGAGCGTCAGTTTGACATAAACCGCGCGATCGACCTCGACCTGGCGGCTGCGGAAGAGAAACGGGGACGACTCCTGATGTTGAGGCGCGAGCAAATTGCGCCCGACCAAGGCAAGTTCGCAGCGCCGGGTCGGCTTCCAGGCGATGCGGGCATCCAACTCCGTGTAGCTTGAGACTTCCTGGGCCGGCAAGCCGCCCACGAACCGCCCCCCCATTCCCAGTTCGACATTTCGCCCCAGGTCAAGGTCCGTCCACAGGGTCGCTTGGTGTTGAGGACTGTCTCCTTCGCTCTCTTCCGTCAGCGGCGGACCTGGATCACGGCTATGAAGGTTCATCTGCAGAAAGGTGTAGTTCGCCCGGAGACGCGTCCCTTTCCCGACGCTCCAAGTCGCCGTCGCCTCCACCCCATAAGTCTCGCCAAAGAGCCTGTTATTATCGGTCACCGGCAAGACCAAATAGGGCTGAAACGAGGGGGAAAACCGAACTTCCACCGGCAATTGAACCACGTTGTAGAGGTGGTCATATTCGTTATAGAAGCCCGCCAGGTCGAGAGCGAGTCGGGCGTGCGGGATCACCCGGTAGCCAATCTCATAGGCGAGCAAATCCTCCGAGCCGAAGTTGGGATTCCCCGAAGCCGGAATCACGACCGGCAAGGGCAACGGCGGCATCGAAGGCGGAGGATCGGAATAGAACAGGAATCCTCGTTCCGCCCGCGACGGCGTGCGAACGGCCCGCGAGACCGCCCCCCAAACCGTCTGACGCTCCGTCGGCGTCCACGCGACTCGCGCGCTGGGCTGAACCTCGAATCCGGTGAAATCATTGTGTTCGAACTTCGATCCCACCGTGAGTCGGACTCTTTCCGGAACCACGGTCACTTCGTCCTGAAGAAACGAGCTCACAAGCTGCAACCCGGCGCTCGGATCGAGCGCCTGAAAATCCGCGGTCTGTCCAATGGCATCCTTCGAGTAGCGGTAGCCCGCCCCCCAAACGACAGCCTGACGATCGCCCAAGGAAATCCGATGCTGGGCGTCGAGGTCAAAGGTATCACGAATCTCGCTGGCGATGCCGATTCCTCGATCCGTCCGATCGTAATACATCTGCACCGAAACCTCGGACTCGGCCGAAAGGGAGTGAGTCCAACGGCCCAGCACATTCGCCCCCTCGCCTCGCGCTCGATACAAGTCGGAGTACATTCCCGGCGGAGAGAGGGTCGGGCGCCGGATGAGGCCGCCCCAATCTCCGTCATAGTGGTCGCCCTGCAGGGTGAGCCGATTGTTCTCGCTCGGGTCCCAATCGACCCGAAATCCTTGTTGCGCCATCCACCAATCGTCCGCCGCGCCGCTTCCATCGGTCTGGGAGAATTCGTCGCGATTACTGTACTTGCCGTAGATGCGGTACGAGGCCTTGGGGCCAAGGGCGCCCCCGTAACGAACCACGCCAAAGGCCCGTTCTTCCAGCCCGCCGCCGCCGCTCAGCAAAAGGCCCTGCGTCTCCCGGGCGGTCTTGCTCAGAAAATTGATCACCCCATTGACGGCGTTGGCGCCCCAAAGCGTCGCTCCCGGACCGCGAATCACTTCGATTCGATCCAGATCCTCCAGCACCGCATCCGCATTCTCCCAGAAGACCCCCGAGAACAACGGGGTGTAAATGGCTCTCCCGTCCACGAGCACGAGCAGTTTGTTGGCGAACAAATCGTTGAATCCCCGCGAGCTGATCGCCCATTGCTGAGAGTTGGCCTGCGCCACGTCAAGCCCCGGCGCCATCCGTAACGTCTCCGGCAGGGAGGCCGCTCCCGAACGGCGCAGATCCTCCTGAGTGATGACGTAAACGGCCGCGGCCGCTCCGGAGAGCGATTCGCTCTTTCGGGAGACGGTGGTGACTTTGACCCTCCCCAGCTCCTCCAGGCTCAGATTGAGCAATCCTGGCGCGCCCGGAGCGACACTCGAAGCCGCGGACGATGACCAAGCCTTCACTTCGGAGAAGAGCCAGCCGGCCAGAATCATCACCCTCAGAGTCCGCGCCACCGCCGATCCCGAATCGGATTCCGGCGAAGAGGAAGGTGGTGAAGAGCGCGGGAGCATGGGTTCAGATCGACTAAAATCTCAGCGTCAATTTTCCATACACCGCGCGATCCACCTCCACCCGTCGATAGGTGAGCAGTTCGGCGGAGAACTCGCGATGGTGCGAGTCGATTAAGTTGCGCCCAATGATGGCCAATTCACAATTCGGAGTCGGCTTCCAAGCCAAACGGGCCTCCAGTTCCACATAGGCCGGAATCGTTTGAACCTTGAGCCGATCGACGTAGCGAAAGCCCAGCCCCAATTCCACCTGCCTCCCCAGAGCGACATCCGTGGACACAAACACCTGGTGGGTGGGGCTGGCGAACTCCTCCATTTCCGTAATCGAAACAATGCCGCTCTCGCGATTGTGAAGCTGCAAGCTCAAGAAGCTGTAGCTGGCGCGCCAACGCCAGACGTCCAGCGCTTGCCACGTGGCCAAAACCTCGAACCCGTAAGACTCGCCGTAAAGATTGTTATTGATCGTTGTCGGCACCACCAGGTGCGGAAACGGAGCGGGTTGAAACTCGAAAGACTTGGCCACCTGCGAGCGCAAGCGATCATAATCGTTGTAAAACGCCGCGCCGTCGAGCGACAGCCGGCGATGCGGGCTGACCCGATACCCAATCTCGTAGGCCAGCAGATTCTCCGATCCGAACTCGGGGTTTCCGTCGATCGATACCAGGGTCGGCAGGGGCAGTCCGGCCAAGAGTGCGGCCGGGTCCACATAAAGTCGAAAATCGCGCTCGGCCCGCGACGGAGTGCGCACCGCCCGCGATGCCGCGGCCCAGAAAGTGTGCCTCTCGTGCGGCGTCCAGGCGAACCGCGCGCTCGGCTGAACCTCAAATCCCGTGTAATCGTTATGCTCCAATTTGGTCCCCAGAGTCAGATGGAGACGGTCTGGGACTACCACGATCTCGTCTTGAACAAAGGCACTGAAGATCTGCAGCCCAACCCTCGGATCCAATGTCCGAAGATCGGGCGTCTCGGAAATGCGGTCCACCGAGTAGCGATACCCGCCGCCCCACACGACCTCATTTCGATCTCCGACACGAACGCGATGCTGGGCATCGAAATCGACCGTATCCCGAACTTCAGCGGCAATCCCGAAGCCCCGGTCGGTCCGGTCATAAGCCACCTGGGTTGTCAGCTCGGATTCGCCGGAGAACTCGTGCGTCCAGCGCCCCAACAAATTTCCGCCTTCCGCACTGAAGCGGCGGTTCACCGGAACGAGCGGCATTTGGTCGGCCGGCAGCGAAAAGAACCGTCCGCCAAAATCGTCGTAGTGGTAGTCTCCCTGGAGCGTGACTCGGTTGATCTCGGCGGGCTGCCAATCGATGCGGAATCCCTCTTGCGACGTCCAGAAATCATCCCCGACCCCGCCGCCGCCGATCTGGGTGTATTCATCGCGGTTCGCATATTTGGCATAGACCCGATAATAGGCGTTGGATCCCAAGCGGCCGCCGTAGCGCACACTGCCGAAGGCGCGCTCCTCGCTTCCGCCGCCTCCGCTGATCAAGGTCCCTTGAGTCTCACGGGCGTTTTTCGTGATGATGTTGATCACTCCGTTGACGGCGTTGGCCCCCCACAAAGTCGCACCGGGACCGCGAATCACTTCGATGCGATCGACGTCCTCCAAAACTGTGTCGGTCTCCTCCCAGAAAACTCCGGAAAAGAGCGGGGTGTAAATCGTGCGACCATCCATGAGCACGAGCAGCTTGTTGGCGAAGGTGTCGTTGAATCCGCGTGAACTGATGGCCCATTGGCGGGCATTGGGCTGGGCGACGCTGAGCCCTGGGACCATCCGTAACGCCTCCGCCAAGGACGCGCTGCCCGAATGTCGAAGATCCTCCTGCGTGATCACATAAACGGCGGCCGGCGCGCCCGAGATGCTCTCACTCTTGCGCGAAACCGTCGTCACTTTGATATTCCCGAGATCCTCCAGGCTGAGTTGAAGCAAGTCCGCGTTTGGAACCGGTCGGATTTCCGGCTCCGCCGCCTTCAGACGGAAGCAAGGCCAAACGAGCCAGAGAACCACCAGCACCGCCCAACCCACCAAGGGATGACCAACCCAAGTCCAGTGCCTCGATTGGGTGATTGGTCCGGGCGGCTCGTTCATTCGCAGCATGTTGCACTAACTTCGGGCAAAAACAAGACAACAGTTCCCGTCATCCGGGCCGGCGCACTCCAAGACGCTGGCGCGACGCAGTCCACTCCATTCAGTTCATG